>NZ_JAUSQM010000001.1:2219037-2536043 GCF_030811215.1 Nocardioides massiliensis | reverse complement strand
GCGCGAGCGTCGGCTTCGCCGCGAGGTCGGCGGGTGTCGCGTCGACCTCGGGGAGGTTGGTGTCGACGTCGGTCACGGGCTCGGTGGCAGCGGCCTTCTTCGCGGGAGCGGCCTTCTTGGCCGGCGCCGCCTTCTTCGCAGCTGGGGCCGCCTTCTTCGCGGGAGCGGCCTTCTTGGCAGGAGCGGCCTTCTTCGCAGCCGGCGCGGCCTCCTCCGCGGGAGCCGCCTTCTTCGCGGCCGGGGCCGCCTTCTTCGCGGGAGCGGCCTTCTTGGCGGGGGCGGCCTTCTTCGCGGGTGCCGCCTGCTTCGCCGGGGAGCTCTCGACGGGAGCCTGTGCCGCGTCCTCGCGCTTGGCGTC
This sequence comes from Nocardioides massiliensis, assembly GCF_030811215.1. Taxonomy (NCBI): domain Bacteria; kingdom Bacillati; phylum Actinomycetota; class Actinomycetes; order Propionibacteriales; family Nocardioidaceae; genus Nocardioides; species Nocardioides massiliensis. Next base: position 2,535,685 of record NZ_JAUSQM010000001.1, on the reverse strand, counting down.
GGACTTCTTGTCCGCGGGTTCGGCCGCGGCGGTCTTCTTCGCGTCCGGCGTGGGCGTGGGAGTGGGCTCCGACGACCGCGACTTGCCGCCGACCAGCTTGCCGCCGACACGCAGGAGGGGGTCGGGCACCAGACCGACGGCACGGCCGCCCACCTGCTGGCCGACGTCGCCGGCGAGCTTGCCGACGCCTCGCGCCAGTGATCCGATCTGGTCCAGGGGCAGCAACTTGCGGGGGCTCATGCAGGTCCTCTCGGAGGGGGCGTACGCGGGATGCGGCACCGACGCGCCCGTTGCCACGATCGCGCGGGCCGCTCCTGATGTGGTGCACATCCGTGACCGAATCGAAACCCTGCGCGGGCGCCAGATCGTGGCTCTCGCGTCACAGTCTGGATACCGTGCAGCACCATGACCACCCCTGTCGACGAAGAACCCCGCGCTGCCATCGGTGAGCCACTGGTCGTGCTCGACGGGGTCAACAAGTGGTTCGGCGACCTGCACGTGCTGCAGGACATCAACCTCACGGTCACCCGCGGCGAGGTGGTCGTCGTCATCGGCCCCTCCGGGTCGGGCAAGTCGACGTTGTGCCGCGCGATCAACCGGCTCGAGACGATCGGCAACGGCACCATCAGCATCGACGGCGAGCCGCTGCCCGAGGAGGGCAAGGCCCTCGCCCGCCTGCGCGCCGACGTCGGCATGGTCTTCCAGGCGTTCAACCTCTTCGCCCACAAGACGATCCTCGAGAACGTCACCCTCGGCCCGATCAAGGTCCGCAAGCAGAAGAAGGCCGACGCCGAGAAGCGCGCGCGTGAGCTGCTCGAGCGCGTTGGCGTCGCGCACCAGGCCGACAAGTACCCCGCCCAGCTCTCCGGCGGTCAGCAGCAGCGCGTGGCGATCGCCCGCGCGCTGGCGATGGAGCCGAAGGTGATGCTCTTCGACGAGCCGACCTCGGCGCTCGACCCGGAGATGATCAAGGAGGTCCTCGACGTCATGGTCGACCTCGCCAAGGGCGGCATGACGATGATCGTCGTGACCCACGAGATGGGCTTCGCCCGCACGGCCGGCGACCGGGTGGTCTTCATGTCCGACGGCCAGATCGTCGAGGAGAACACCCCCGAGGAGTTCTTCACCAACCCGCAGAGTGACCGCGCCAAGGACTTCCTCGGCAAGATCCTCAAGCACTGACCCGTTCCGCAGGGGCCGGCACATCGGGGCCGGCCAGGTATGACCCTCCCACCACGACGGCGGGGGGACCCGTCCAAGAAGGAGTGCAGATGCGACTCAAGAAGATCACCGCAGCGGCAGCGGGCCTCGGCCTTGCGCTGGCGTTGGCGGCATGCGGTGGCGACGACGGTGGCGACAGCCCGGCCGAGGTCGCCGACAGCCCCGAGTTCCCCGCGGGCACCACGATGGCGAAGCTGGCCGACGCTGGCGAGATCACCGTCGGCACGAAGTTCGACCAGCCCGGCTTCGGCCTGCTCAACCTCGAGGACGTCCCCGAGGGCTTCGACGTCGAGGTCGCCAAGATCATCGCCGGCGCCCTGGGCATCGGCGAGGATGGCATCAACTGGCGGGAGGCCCCCTCCGCCGAGCGCGAGAACCTCATCGAGTCCGGTGACGTCGACATGGTCGTGGCCACCTACACGATGAACGAGGAGCGCGCCCAGCGCGTCACCTTCGCCGGGCCGTACTACCAGGCCGGCCAGCAGCTCATGGTCCTGTCGGACAACGACACCATCAACGGTCCCGAGGACCTGAAGGACAACCCGGACATGAAGGTGTGCTCGGTCGACGGCTCGACCCCGGCGGAGAACATCAAGGAGTACCTCGCCGCTCCCGACCAGCTGGTCACCTTCGACGTCTACGACCGCTGCGCCGACTCGCTGAGCAACGGCCAGGTCGACGTGGTCACCACCGACAACGTCATCCTGCTGGGCTTCGTCTCCGAGTCCGACGGTGAGTTCAAGCTCGTCGGCGAGCAGTTCACCGAGGAGCCGTACGGCATCGGCATCGAGAAGGGCGACGTGGAGTTCTGCGAGTTCATCCACGAGACCCTGCGTGACAACGAGGACGCCTACGTCGAGGCCTGGAACAACACCGCCGGTCAGGCCGAGGGCACCGAGGAGCCCACCCTGCCCGAGTTCGGCACCTGCTCCTGACGTACGCGGGTGGTCGGTCGCCGGTGAGGCCGGCGACCGACCACCTGTGGCACCTGCCGACGACGATCCGCGCGACAAGAAAGGGCTGAGGTGGAGCAACTCTGGACGCGGTTCATGGACTTCATGGACCCGGTCTTCTCCAATCCCGACCTGTACTGGTCGGGGTTCCAGCGCTCCTTCGGCCTGATCCTGTGGGCGACCGTCGGTTCGCTGGTGCTCGGCACCCTCATCGCGGCCTGCCGCGTCTCGCCGGTGGCCCCCCTGCGCGGGTTCGGTTCCGCGTACGTCACCGTGATCCGCAACAGCCCGCTCACCGTCGTCTTGTTCTTCTTCGCCTTCGGGTTGCCGGAGATCGGCATCAACACCAGCTTCTACGTGTTCGGGATCAGCGCGCTGTGCATCTACACCGCTGCGTTCGTGTGTGAAGCGATCCGGGCGGGCATCAACTCGGTCTCCGCCGGCCAGGCCGAGGCGGCACGCGCCGTCGGGATGAATTTCGGCCAGTCCCTGACCTCGGTCATCCTGCCGCAGGCGTTCCGCTCCACGATCCCCCCGCTGGGCAGCGTGATGATCGCGATGTTCAAGAACTCCGCGGTGGTCGGGGCGTTCGGGATCGGCGGCGACCTGTTCAGCGTCTTCCGCTCGCTCAGCTCCGCCCAGGGCTACCCGCCGTTCCCGGTGCTGATCGGCGTCGCGCTCGGGTTCTTGGCGATCACCATCCCCGCCGGCATCGCCTTGTCGGTCGTCGAGCGAAAGGTGGCGATCGAGCGATGAGCGCCGCCCCGTCCGTCCTTTACGACATCCCCGGCCCCCGCGCCCGCCGCCGCGCCCTCATCGGCACCGTCGCGGTGCTCGCGCTCGTCGCCGTGGCTGTCTACTTCGCCGCCCGCAGACTGGCCGACCGCGGCCAGTTCGACGGTGACCTGTGGGCGCCGGTGTTCAACCCCAGCGACGAGAACTTCCCGCTGGTGTGGGACCTGCTCGGCAAGGGACTGGTCGCGACCCTGACCGCAGCTGCGCTGGCGATCGCCTTCTCCCTCCTCATCGGCACGGCCCTGGGCTCCGCGCGGATGCTCCTCGCCGCCTCCCACACCCGGGCGCGCTGGTTGCGCTACCCGATCGTGGTGCTCATCGAGCTGTTCCGCGGGTTGCCGGTGGTGATCTCGATCTTCTTGAGCTACCACCTGTTCCGCTATGCGGGGTTCCGCCTGACGTTCCTGCCCGGCGAGGAGCTGATGTGGTACGTCGTGGTCGGGCTGACGGTCTACAACTCGGTGATCATCGCGGAGATCCTGCGCGCCGGGGTCGCCTCGCTCCCCCGCGGCCAGGCCGAGGCCGGTCGGGCGACCGGCATGACCGAAGGCGCCATCATGCGGCTGGTGCTGCTGCCGCAGGCGTTCCGGGTGATGCTCCCCGCGCTGATCAGCCAGCTGGTCGTGATCGTCAAGGACACCTCGCTGGGTACCTTCATCGCCTACTCCGAGCTCCTCAACCGGTCGCTGCGCATCTCGCAGAACCTCGACAACCCGATCCAGATGCTGCTGGTGGCCGCGGTGCTGTTCATCGCGATCAACTACGCGCTGAGCCGCCTGGCGGTGTGGACCGAGCACCGGCTGAGTCACAGCAAGCGCGGCACCACCGCGCAGGCGGAGCCGGAGCAGACCGGCGCCGTCGCGGGTGCGTGAGGCTCAGCGGCTGGGCTTGCGCGTGACCCAGAGCCGGATGACGCCCTCGATCACCACCGTGCCGTCGGGCTTGACGCCCCACACGCGGACGCCGACGTCGGGGTCGTCACCGCTCCACTGCGCCGGGTCGGTCTCGGCGATGCACAGCACGTCATCGTCGGCCTTGGCGGTGTAGCGCACCTCCATCCCCTTGGGGATCCAGCGCTTGCCGGCCGGCACGGTGGCCTCGGCCATCGCTCCCATCGCCGCCTCCAGGCCGTTGCACAACGCGATGGCGTGCACGGTGCCGAGGTGGTTCTGCACCCCGCGCCGCTTGCGGATCCGCACCGCGGCGTAGTTCGGTCGCAGGGCGACGAAGTGCGGCCGGATGGAGGCGAAGTACGGCGCCTTCTGCGCGAACCCGACGGAGAACAGGTGCGGGCCGAGCACCGGGACCTTGGACAGCGCGTCGTACACCGACTGGATCTGGCTCATGACCCAACCCTACTGGTCAGTAACCGTAGGTCGCAGCGACATCCAGCGTGCACCCGATGACCGTGCTGGCCTCCCCGCCCGGGACCGGGCAGTCGAACCACACCCCCTGCGTGAATCCGAGCTTGTCGAGGACGCGCAGCGAGGCCCGGTTCCGGTGGTCGGGGGCGGCGAAGATGACCGGGGCGTCGTACGCCGGGGCCACGACGTCGGTCAGGTAGGCGCTCAGCATGCGGGTGCCGATACCGCGACCGACGTGCGCGGGCTCGCCGATCAGATAGTCGATGCCGACGGAGTCCTGCGGCGCCGTGGTGAGTGCCCAGTCGGGGTGGTCGGCGACCCGGTAGTCCTGCACCCAGCCGATCGAGCGTCCGTGGCGCTCGACGATCCAGTGCCGGGTCGGGTCGGTGCCGTCGATGGCGGGCCCGTAGCGCGTCTCGGCTGCGGCGAGGTCTACCGCGCTCGCCCGCCACCAGGGGGCGACGTGCTCGGCCTGCTGCCAGCGCACCAGGTCGCGCAGGTCGCCGCGGGTCAGGGGACGGAACGCGAGCCCTGCGAACTCCACCAGCACGAACCGGCGGGGACTGTCCGCAAGGTCCTCGGCGAGCAACTGCCACCCGGCGTGGTCCGGCACCCGGTCGCGGGCGAGCTCGCGCGCGGCGGCGTACCACCCCTGACCCGCCCCGACCTCGCCGCGGTGGCGGGCCGGCGGGGGCGGTTGCCCGAACGGCTCCACCCGGATCTCCACAGTTGCTTCCGGGTCGGTGTCCTCGGCGGCGGCGCTCATGCTCTCACCGTGCGATCTCGGTCGTCCGGGACTCGCGGATCACCGTGACCGCGACCTGGCCGGGGTAGCTCAGCTCCGCCTCGATCTGCTTGGCCAGGGTGCGGGCGAGCTCGGCGGCGCCGAGGTCGTCGACCCGGTCGGGCAGCACGAGCACCCGCAGGTCGCGACCGGCCGAGACGGCGTACGCCCGCTCGACCCCGTCGTGGGAGAGCGCGAGCGCCTCCAGACGGCGCAGGCGCTGCTGGAAGTCCTCGGTTGACTCGCGGCGCGCGCCGGGGCGGCCGCCGCTGATCGCATCGGCCGCCTGGACGATGAACGCCTCGAGGGTCTGCGGCTCGACCTCGTTGTGGTGGGCCTCGATCGCGTGCACGACGTCCGCATGCTCGCCGCACCGCCGGGCCAGGTCGGCGCCCACCAGCGCGTGGCCGCCCTGGACGTCGTGGCTCGGGTCGTGAGCGCTGTCGTGGGTCAGCGCCTTGCCGATGTCGTGCAGGAAGGCCGCCCGGGTGGCGATCGCGGGGTCGACGCCGAGCTCACCGGCGAGCAGCCGGGCGGCGTGGGCGGACTCCACGAGGTGGTGGAGGACGTTCTGGCCGTACGACGTGCGGAACGCCAGGCGCCCGAGCGTCTCCTGCAGGTCGGGGTGCAGCCCGTCGATGCCGACGTCGAGGCACGCATCGGTGGCGGCGGCGCGGCAGTGGGCCTCCACCTCGCTCTCGGCCCGGGCGTGGACCTCCTCGATCCGCGTCGGGTGGATGCGGCCGTCGGCGACGAGCTCATCGAGGGTACGGCGGGCGACCTCGCGGCGGATGGGGTCGAAACAGCTGAGGACGACGGTGCTCGGGGTGTCGTCGATGACCAGCGAGACGCCGGTGACCTGCTCGAAGCTGCGGATGTTGCGGCCTTCACGACCGATGATGCGGCCCTTCACGTCGTCGGAGGCCAGCGTGACCGTGGTCGTCACCGCATCGGCGGTGACCGAGGCCGCCATCCGTTGCACGACGGTCGTCAGCATCCGGCGCGCGCGCCACTCGACCTGCTCGGCCGCTTCGCGCTCGATCTCCCGGGATCGGCGCGCGACCTCGCTGCGGGTCTGGGCCTCGGCATCGGCCAGGACCGCGGCGCGCGCCTGCTCCGGCGTGAGCTCCGCGAGCTCGGTGGTATGGCGGGCGCGGGCCTCGGCGAGCTCGGTCGTCAGCTGGGTGCGGGCCTGTGCGAGCTCGGCGTCGTGCTCGGCGCGGGCACCGGCGAGGTCGGCCTCGTGCTGGGCACGCGCTTGCGCGAGGTCGGCCTCGTGGCGGTCCCGCGCGGTCTCGAGTGCGGCCTGTTGGCGCTCGCGCTCGCGGGCGAGCTCGGCCGTCGCTGCGGCGAGCGCGGACTCCCCCGCCGTCAGTCTCGCCTCGGCAGCGTGGAGCCTGGCCGCGAGCTCGTCGAGCGCGCGCCGTCGCTCCTCGACCCGACTCTCACGCTCGTCGAACTGGGCGACCCGGCGTTCGTGGGCCGCCGCGGTCTCCCCCTCGAGCACCGTCGAGCGGGACCGCTCGCGGAGCACGAGCACCAGCACGGTGCCGACCACCGCCGCCACCACGGCCAACGCGACCACCAACGCGACGAGGACGGTCACGGTGGACACGGGCGACCTCCCTCTCACGACGCGGCGGTGCGGCCGGCTGGCCGACGCCCAGCCTAGAGGGTGGGCTCGTCGAGGCCCTCGCTGTCGCGCCCGGCGGCTGCGAGCTCCTCGCGCACGACGCGGAACGTCAGGGATGACGGGTAACCGCGGCGGGCGAGCATCCCTGCCAGCCGGCGGATCGCTGCCTGGTCGTCGACCCCGCGCAGGGATCGCAGCTTGCGCTGCACCAGTCGCCGCGCGGCGGCCTCCTCCTCGTCGGGCTCGAGGGTGTCGAGCGCCTCGCGAGCGACCTCGTCGTCGACGCCCTTGCGCCGCAGCTCCTGGGCCAGCGCGCGGCGGGCCAGGCCCTTGGCCTGCTGGCGGCCCTGGACCCACGCATGGGCGAACTGCGCGTCGTCGACCAGACCCACCTCGGTGAACCGGTCGAGCAGCCGCTCCCCGATCTCCGTCGGCACGTTCTTGCGCGCGAGGAGATCGGCGAGCTCGGAGCGCGAGCGGGCCCGGCCGGTCAGCGCGTCCAACAAGATGGTGCGCGCGACCGACTCCGGGTCGGCCTCGGGGACCTCCGACTCCGGGTCGGGCGGCGGCTGCTGGTCGGGCTGCATGGACCGGTCGCTGCGCGGGGACCGACTCAGAAGTCGATGCCCGTCGGCTCCTCGGCGGCCTCGACGTCGACCTGCGGGGTGACGCCGAGCTTCTCGAGGATCTTCTTCTCGAGCTCGTTGGCCAGGTCGGGGTTGTCGCGCAGGAAGTTGCGCGCGTTCTCCTTGCCCTGACCGAGCTGGTCGCCCTCGTAGGTGTACCAAGCGCCGGCCTTGCGGACCAGGCCCGCCTCGACGCCGACGTCGATCAGGCCGCCCTCACGGCTGATGCCCTTGCCATACATGATGTCGAACTCGGCCTGCTTGAACGGCGGAGCGACCTTGTTCTTCACGACCTTGACGCGGGTGCGGTTGCCGACCATGTCGGTGCCGTCCTTGAGTGTCTCGATGCGCCGCACATCGAGGCGCACCGAGGAGTAGAACTTCAGCGCGCGGCCACCGGTGGTGGTCTCGGGCGAGCCGAACATGACGCCGATCTTCTCGCGCAGCTGGTTGATGAAGATCGCGGTCGTGCCGGAGTTGTTGAGCGCACCGGTCATCTTGCGCAGCGCCTGGCTCATCAGCCGGGCCTGCAGACCGACGTGGCTGTCGCCCATCTCGCCCTCGATCTCGGCGCGCGGCACGAGCGCGGCCACGGAGTCGATGACGATCAGGTCGAGCGCGCCGGAGCGGATCAGCATGTCGGCGATCTCGAGGGCCTGCTCACCGGAGTCGGGCTGGGAGACCAGCAGCGCGTCGGTGTCGACGCCGAGGTTCTTGGCGTACTCCGGGTCGAGGGCGTGCTCGGCGTCGATGAAGGCGACGATGCCGCCGGCCGCCTGGGCGCTGGCGACGGCGTGGAGGGCGACGGTCGTCTTGCCGGAGGACTCCGGGCCGTAGATCTCCACCACGCGACCGCGCGGCAGGCCACCGATGCCGAGCGCGACGTCGAGCGCGATCGCGCCGGTCGGGATGACCTCCAGCGGCGGGCGGGTGTCGTCGCCCAGCCGCATGACCGAGCCCTTGCCGTACTGCTTGTCGATGTTGGCCAGTGCGGCCTCGAGGGCCTTCTCGCGGTCTCCTGCAGCCATGGTGCTTCCGTCCTCTTCGCCGTCTGCGGTCAGTGTGAATCAGTGGTGAGCGGGTGCTCTTCAGGTGCGGTGGCGACCCTAGGTGGGGGCACCGACACTGCCGGTCGCAGCGGGTGACCCCGTGGATGCGAGGACCGCCGACGTGGGCTGTGCACCGAGCCTAGCCCGAACAGGTGTTCGATGCGATCACACGGGGCGGCGTGTCGTGTGGCGCGCCGCGACGGCCGCCGCCACCGCGACGCCGGCGGCCAGGACCGCGCCGAACACGTTGAGCAACCCGAAGCCGAAGCTGCCCACGATCACGCCGGCCAGTGCTCCGGCGGCCGCGGCGGTCAGGCCCATGACGAGGTCCGCGATCCCCTGCACCTCGGTGCGGACCTCGAGCGGTGTCTCGGCCGTCAGCAGCGTCGAGGCCGCGACCGTCGCGCAGGACCAGCCGACCCCGAGAAGCAGCAGACCGAGGGTGATCTGGACCGAGGCGCCCTGGGCCGAGAGCCCCGCCAGCACGAGCGAGACGAGGAGCACGACTGCTCCCCCAGCGAGCACGAGCGGCGCGCCGAGCCGGTCGACGGCCCACCCGACCAGCGGCGACAGGGCATACATCCCCAGCACGTGGATGCTGATGACCAGACCGATGACCTCCAGTCCGGCGCCGCCGTGATCCATGTGCAGCGGCGTCATGATCATCACCGCGACCATCGTCGCGTGCGCCAGCGCCATCCCGGCGACGGCCGCCGCCACCGCGGGCCGCTCGCGCAGCGCGGCCATCCCCCGCGCCCGCCGTGGGCGCCGCGCCAGCTCGCCGACCTCGGCCGTCGGGCCGACCGTCGCGGTGGCGTCCGGCAGGGCCGCCTCGCGCTCCGGCTCCACGATGTCGGACGCCGGCGGGACGACCGCCGGCGCCGGCGCAGCGGCAGAGCCGCCCCGTGCCAGGTCGCGCGCCAGCAGCAGCGGGTCGGGTCGCAGACCGACGAGGATCACCAGTGCCGCCACCGCCATCCCGACGGCACCCAGCACGAACGGTCCGGTCAGCTCGGGGATGTCCCAGGCCGCCGCCAGGTCGCCCGCGGGGCCGGCGAGGTTCGGTCCGGCGACCGCCCCGATGGTCGTCGCCCAGACCACGATCGACAGGTGCCGGGCGCGCTGGTCGGCGGTCGCGAGGTCGGTGGCGGCGTACCGCGACTGGCTGTTGGCCGCCGTGGTCGCACCGAGCAGGACGGCCGCCGCGATCAGCAGGGGGTACGACGACACCACACCCGCGACGACGCACAGCGCGGCGCCGAGGGTGCCGACGACGTACCCCAGGGCCAGTCCCGGCCGGCGACCGGACCGCCCCATCACCCGGGCGAGGACGTACGCCGCCAGGGCCGCGCCGAGCACCTGGGCGGTCTGCACCAGCCCGGCGAGCTCGGGTGAGCCCGACACCTCCTCGGCCAGCAGCGCGGCGGTCGCGACCCCGATCGTGATGCCGACCCCGCCGAACGCCTGTCCCCCGACGAGGGTGGCGAGGGTGCGCCGCTGGACCCGGTGCTGCATCTGGTGTTGCGCCTGCTGCTGCCGCGGCGCGCTCACCGGTCGCGCTCGGGCAGCTCGAGCTCGGCGTGCACGGCCCGCCAGACGCGCTGGGGGTCCTCGCCCTCGTCGAGCGCGCCCTGCACGGTGCGTCCCTCGAGCGCGGTGAGGACGTGGTCCTGGGCCCAGGATCGGGCACGGATGCCGAGGACGTCCTCCAGCCGGCTCCAGAACTCCGTGTAGCGCATGGGACGAGATTAGGACCCACCCTGTTGTCAGTCCGTGGGCGGCCGCCCGACCCCAGGCCGGCGTGCGAGAAGATGGCGCTCATGGCGCGGAACCCGGCAGAGGACTTCCAGACGCGCGCAGCGACCGAGCGGGACCTGCCCCAGATCGCGGCCATCTACAACCACGAGGTCGAGACCAGCACGGTCACCTTCGACCTCGAGCCTCCCGACCTCGACCACTGGCGCGCCCGGCTCGAGGGCCAGCACCCCGGTGACCACCTGCTGGTGGCGGTCGACCACACCGACACCAACGTCGTCGGCTACGCCTACTCCTGGTCCTACCGGCCGCGTCCGGCCTACGAGCTGACCCGGGAGACCTCGCTCTACCTCGACCCGTCGGTGCGGGGTCGGGGCGTCGGCCGGCTGCTCTACCCGGCGCTGCTGGAGACCATGGCCGTGTCCGGGGTCCACACCGCCGTCGCGCTGGTCGCGCTGCCCAACCCGGCGAGCCAGCGGCTGCACGAGAGCGTCGGGTTCGAGAAGGTCGGCATGCTGCGCGAGGTCGGCCGCAAGTTCGACCGGTGGATCGACGTGGTGTGGTACCAGAAGATGCTCACCAACCTGCCCTGAGCCACACGTGTGCGGTCAGTGCGCGCCGGCCCGCCGCAACCGGTCCTCGAGGTCGCGCAGCGTGGATCCGACCTCGAGGTCGCGGCTGATGACGTGTACGGCGATGCGCGGTCCGTCGATGCGGGCGGACAGGGTCCCCGGCAGCAGGTTCATCACCAGCGCCAGTACGACGCGGGCGCCCGGTGACTCCAGCGCGGTCTCGTAGGTCTCCCACACGGGCTCGACGTCGACCGCAGGCACGGTCACCGCGCGCCGCGCCACATCGACCCCACCGACCGCCGCGCGGGCAACCAGCCAGCCGAGCAGGCCGAGCAGCGCGCCCGGGCGCGGTCCCCGACGTCGGCGGTCCGAGGTCCGGACGCCGGTCACCCAGAGACTGAGTGCCACTCCCACCGGCACGATGACCGCGCCGTACGCCACCATGCCGCCGTCGCCCTCGACCAGGCCCCACCAGACCAGTGCGCCCAGGACGAGCCGCACCAGCACCGCCCCCACGACGCCGCTGACCGCTGCCATCAGCCCACCCTTCCCGTCGCCGCCACCCACACCAGGGCCGCGGCCACGGCCACGAGCAGCACGACCCCCGAGCCGGCCCAGGTGCCGATGCGGGCCTGGACCGACGCCACGAGCGGGAGCGGTGACGGGGTCGCTCGGAGACCCTCGCGCCCCCGCGCACCGATCTGCTCGAGTCGGCGCACCGCCCGTGCGAGCGCACGTCCGACGGCCCGCACCGCTCGCTCCCCGATCTCCACCACATCGCCCGGTGGCACGAGGTCACCGCGCGGATGGGCCACCCGGGAGCGGTCCAGCTCGCGCCGCGTGGCGATCGCGGCCGCGGCCGCGGCGAGCACGAGTCCCAACAGCACGGGCCACGCCTGGCTCCAGAGCGCCGACGCGTCCAGCCAGCCCGGCACGCTCTGCAGCGGCGCGTGACTGCGCGCCAGCGCCATCACGCCGATCGCCGCGACGACGGTCAGCAGCGCCCAGCCGGCATCGCGGCCCACCGGCGTACGGTCCTGGCGACGCTCACGGCGCCACATCACGACGCCGAAACGGGCGAGCAGCAGCGTCGAGCCCAGGCCGATCCACGGCAGGACGTCGGCCAGCAGGACCCCGCCCCCGACGGGGAGCGTCGTCTGCGCCACCGCCTCCTTGGCGCCGTACTTCGCGACGTACCCGCTGGTGAACGGCGCCCCGGCCACGGCGAGGCCGGCGACCACGAGCACGCCGGTCACGAGCGGTCGCGGCAGGCGTTCGGTGTCCCATGCCTGGACGCCGAGGAAGAGCGCGCCCTTGGCGATGCCGTGGTGCACGGCATAGACGACGGCCGCCAGGATGCAGGCCTCAGCCAGCTCCGGCACGGCCAGGGCTGCTCCGACAACGGCCGCGAGGAAGCCCATCTGGCTGATGGTGCTGTAGGCGAGCACGACCTTCGGGTTGTCCTGCAGCAGTCCCAGCGGCACGGCCACGAACCCTCCGAGCAGGGCGACAGCGAGGAACGCGGTGCCCCAGATGGCGTGGTCGGCGACGCCCTCACCCGCCTCGCCCAACGGCAGGAACCGCACCCACCCCACCAAGCCGGCCTTGACCATCACCCCGGAGAGCACCGCGCTCGCCGGCGTCGGCGCGGCCGGGTGCGCCAGCGGCAGCCACACGTGCAGCGGCACCGTGCCGGCCTTGACCCCGAAGCCGACGAGGACCAGCACGATGATCCAGCCCGCGTACGGCGACGAGGCGACGGCGGCCGGCACCTCCGCCAGCCGCACCGCGCCGGCGTGGGCCACCAGCAGCACCGCCGCGAGGACGGCTCCCTCGCCCAGCACCGCCAGGACCAGGTAGATCCGCCCTGCCCGTCGTGCGTCGGAGGTCCGGTCGTGGACCACCAGCGCGTACCCGACGAAGCTCATGACGGTGAAGCAGAGATAGAAGGTGACGACGTCCGCGGCCGCGAACACACCGGCGTTGGCGGCGAAGCAGATCAAGAGCCAGGCGCTGAGCGTGGGTTGGCGCTCGATCGGTGACCTCGGCACGAACGCGAGGGCCAGGCCGTAGAGCACGACAGCCAGCGCGAGCAGAGGCCGCCCGACCTGGTCGAGCTCGACGCTGGTGCCGAGGAGCATCTCCTCGACCAGCCGCCCGCGCCCGTCGTCGAGCGTCGTCAGCGCGGCCGCCGGCACGACTGCGACCCAGGCCCAGCGCGCGAGCGGCGCCCGGGCCGACGGGACGAGTGCGATGGCGAGGGCAGCCGTCACCGGCACCAGGAAGGTCAGCACCCACAGGGCGTCGACGAGATCGCTCACGGGTAGCTCCCTTCCGCGATCAGCTGCGCCAGCGCCCACGGGGAGTAGTCCCATCCGGCCAGCACCCCGACGGCGAGGGCGAAGCACGCGGTCAACGCCGCCGGGACCAACAGTGGCAGCGGCGCCTCGAGCGCACCGGGACGCTCACGGTGGGGCGCGGTCGACCACTCCGCCCCCTCCTCCGGGTCGGCCACCCACAGCGTGTAGAGGATCGGGAGGAAGTACGCCGCGTTGAGCAGCGTGCTGGTCACCAGCACCGCCACCACCCACGGGTGGCCGGCATCGAGCCCGCCGAGGGCCAGCGGCCATTTGGACACGAAGCCCGCGATCGGCGGCAGGCCGATCATGCCGAGCGCGCCCACGGTGAAGGCGGCCGAGGTGACCGGCATCCGCCGGCCCACACCGGCGAGCTGGCTGACCTTGGACAGACCCAGCACCTCGGCGAAGAGGCCGGCGCAGAAGAACAGCGTGATCTTCATCAGGCCCTGGTGGACGATGTGCACCAGCGCGCCGGCGGTCGCCATCGGTGCCAGCAGCGCGGCCCCGAGGGCGACGTACGAGAGCTGGGAGACCGTGGAGTAGGCCAGCCGCTTCTTCAGGTCGTCCTGCATCAGCGCGCGCAGCGAGCCATAGACGATGGTGAAGGCGGCGAACGCCGCAAGCACCGACAGCACCCCCAGGTCGGCGAGGACCGCCACCCCGAAGACGTCGTGGACCACGCGGACGATGCCGAAGGCGCCCGCCTTGACCACCGCGACCGCGTGCAGCAGCGCGCTGACGGGCGCGGGAGCGACCATCGCGACGGGGAGCCACCCGTGTAGCGGGAAGATCGCGGCCTTCACGGCCAGTCCGGCGAGCAGCACCCCGGCCACGGCCGCCGCGGTGGCGGGACGCTCGGCAGCCAGGTCGGCCACCTCCTGGACACCACCTGCGGTGAACTCCACCGGGCCGACCAGGGCGGTCAACCAGACCACCCCGCCCAGGAGCACGACGCCGCCGCCGAGGGTGTAGGCGAGGTAGGTGCGGGCGCCGTCGTGAGCGGCCTTCGTGCCGCGATGCGCCACGAGTGGGTAGGTCACGAGGGTCAACAGCTCGTAGAACAGCAGGAACGTCAGCAGGTTGCTCGACAGGGCGATGCCGGTCGTGGCCGTCACGCACAGGCTGAAGAACCCGAAGAACCGGCTGCGGTTCGGTGAACCCTCGAGGTAGCCGATGGCATAGATCGTCGTCAGCAGCCACAGCAGCGCGGACAGTCCGACGAAGAAGAGCGCGAACGCGTCGGTGACGAGCACGATCTCCAGCCCCGGTGCCCACGGCATGGAGGCGCGCAGCTTCTGACCGTCGACCACCGGAGGGATCAGCGCGATGACGAACCCGACCTTGGCGATGGCGCCGGCCAGGTTGAACGTGGTGCGCAGGCGGACCTGGTCCTCGCGCAGCGTGAAGATCACCGCTGCCGGGATGAGCGACGACAGCAGCATCAGCAGGGGTACGACGCTGTAGGTGACGGCGGCGTTCTCGCTCACGGCAGGTCACCTCCCGGCGCGGCACGGGCGACCAGGGCGACCACGTCGGCGGAGAACACCCCGAAGGCGACGGAGGCGAGCGCCAGCACGAACGGGACCACCGCCAAGACGAGCGGCACCCTGACCGCGGGTGCCTCGACGTCCTGGGCGCCGGGCGGGTTGAAGGTCGCGCGGACCATGGCAGCGGTGTAGGCGAACGTGACCAACCCGCCCAGGAGCAGCACCGCCAGCACCCACCAGTCCTCGCGTCCGATCGCTGCCACCAACAGCTGCCACTTGGCGACGAACCCGAAGGTCGGCGGCAACCCGGCGAGGCTCACGCCGGCGACGCCGACCGCCGCCACCGTCATCGGCATGTGGGTCACGGCTCCCCGGAGTCCGCTGAGGTGGTCGGAGCCGTACGCGTAGGCGAGGGTGCCCGCCGCAAGGAACATCGCCGCCTTGGCGAGCCCGTGCGAGAGCACGAGCAGGACTCCCCCGGCCCAGCCCGCTGCTGCCGCGACGTCCGGACCGCCCGGGTCGGCAAGGCGGAGAACGAGCGCGAGGTAGCCGACCTGCGCGACCGTGGAGTAGGCCACGATCTCCTTCAGCCGCCGCTTGCGCAGCGCCATCAGGCCACCCCAGAACACCGCGACGGCGCCGGCGACGGCGCTCGCCAGCGCCAACCCGTCGCGCATGGGCGTGCCGACGGCGACGCCGCCGAGGTCGAACCAGACCCGCCACAGCACGAACAGCGCGGCCTTGATGACCAGCGCCGACAGCAGGGCACTGACCGCGGCCGGTGCGGCCGGGTGGGCGACCGGGAGCCAGGAGTGCAGCGGCAGCAGCGCCATCTTGGCGGCCATCCCGACCAACGTCAGCGCCAGCACGGCGCCGAGCACCGGACCGGCCTCCACCCGGTCGGCGGCGGCGACGTAGTCCAGCACCCCGGTCTGGCCATAGACCAGCCCCACGGCGAGCACGAACAGCAGCGACCCGGCCACGCCGACGAACAGGTAGCGCAGCGCAGGGGCGGCCGAGCGCCGGCCTCCCAGTGCCACGAGCGCCACCGCGGCGACGGTGAGCAGCTCCAGGCTGACGTAGGTGTTGAAGAGGTCGCCGGCCAGGTAGACACCGTTGAGCGCGGCCCACAGCGACAGCCAGAGGGGCCAGAAGATCGGGCCGCCGGTCACCTCGTCGCCCCCGAGCGCGTACGCCGTCACCGCGAGTCCGACCGTAGCGGTGATTGCGAGGAGGGCCGCGCTGGCCCCATCGGCGCGCAGCACGATCCCGAGCGGCGCGTCCCAACCCGCCAGGGCGATCTCCAGCTCGCTGCGCTCGGAGCGGATCAGTCCGGCGACCAGCACGCCGCTCGTCGCGGCGATCGCGATGGCGCCGGCGACGCCGAGGGCCGGGCGGTGTCGCGTCGGCAAGATGGCCGCGACGGCAGCCAGCGCCACGGGACCGAGCACGAGCAGCGGTAGCAACCAGGTCAGGGGGGTCGCATCGAGTGGGGAGTCGCTCATGGCGTCTCCTCCTCGTCGCCCACCGACTCCACCCGGCGTACGAGCGCGACCGCGAGGCCGGTGGCGGCCGCCATGATCACGATCCCGGTGAGCACGAGCGCCTGCGGGACCGGGTCCGGCTCCTCGCTCCGGGCCGCCAGTGCCAGCAGCACCATCATCACGCCGCCGGAGGCGACGTTGAGCGCCACCACGCGCCGCAGCAGGTCCGTGACCAGGAGGTGCCCCACCAGCCCGACCACGAGCACCGCTGCCCCGAGCGCGAGGACGAGGTCGACGTACGTCCAGGACGTCCACAGCTCCGTCACGACGCCCCACCTCCGAACCTCGCGCCGCGCCGGTTGACCACGAAGAGGCGCGCCAGGGCGATGCCGATGCTGACGGTGAGTGCGGTCTCCACCGCCAGGATCGCGGCACCCGCCCAGCTCGGGCTGAGCACGAGCCACCCGCCTCCCGCCACGGCAGTGCCGAACGCCAGCGCCACGAAGACGAGCAGTCCCCCGGCCACCAGGGCGGCTGCTGTCGGTCCTCCGAGGTCCACCCCGCGGACGCCGGCCAGGTGTGCCACCACCAGCGCCGCTCCCAGGACCGCACCCGCCTGGAAGGCGCCGCCCGGTCGCGTGGTCCCGGCCACCAGCAGCCACCCGGCCAGCAGCACCAGCACGGGCAGCAGCAGGACGGCCAGCGTGTGCAGCACGGGCGGTGGCGGACCGAGGACGGGAGCGGTGCCGTGTGCCACTCCGGACGCGGCCACGACCACGACGACGAGGACGGCGATCTCCAGCAGCGTGTCGTAGCTGCGGAAGTTGAGCAGCACGGCGGTGGTCGGATGCGTGGCTCCGGACTCCCCGATCTCCTGGTCCACCAGGGCCGGCACCGGACCCGCGCTGTCGGGGAGCGTGCGCACGATCGCGACCAGCGTGCCGACGACCACCGCCCCGGCGAGCGCTGCCGCGCCCACGAGCCAGCCCGACCTGCGGCGTACGCCGGGGGCGGGTGGCGAGGAGAGCGCGTCGACGAGCAGCGCCCCGGCCACACCGCCGCCGAGGGCGGCCTCGGCGAGCGCGACGTCGGGTGCGCCCAGTCGCGCCCAGAGGACGGCGAGCAGGATCCCGAAGACCAGGAACGCCGTCACCGCAGCCGGACGCCGCGGGAGAGCGACGGCCGCTACGGCCACCACCAGGACCGCGCCGGCGAGCGCGACGTCGATGACACCGGCCGTGCCGGTCATGGCGCGTCCTCCGGCTCGTCCTCCCACTCCTCGCCGGGGGCGACGGCGAGCAGGTGACTGTTGGTGGCGGTCCCGAGCAGCGCGAGGAGCCAGATCAGGACGAGCTTGGCCGCGACCCCGAGCCCGCCGCCGTCGATGACCGCGTGCACGACCAGGCCCACCGTGACCAACCCGAGGCCGAGGCTGTCGGCCTTGGCGACCGCGTGCAGGCGCGTGGGCAGATCGGGGAACCGGAGCACCCCGACGGTCCCGACGACGAAGAAGCCGGTGCCGGCCACCAGCAGGACGATCACCGCGACGTTCGCGACCGCCTCCGCGGCGGCGATCACTGCTCCGGCTCCGACCGCTCCGAGGGCTGCTGTCCGGGCCGGGCCAGCACGACGGTGACGACGGTGGCCAGGGCGACGAGGATGAGCGCTGCGTCGCGGAGCGCCGCCGTCTCGGTGGCGGAGCCGAGGACGGCGAACAACGCCGCTCCGGTGGTGCCGAGCAGGACGAAGGCCGTGAGCCGGTCGCGCGTCGTGGGGCCCCTGGCGGCCCGCCACAGCCCGGCGACGACAGCGACGAGCAGGACCCCGGCCACGACGAACATCACCGTCGAGACCAGGGCAGACACGTCGTTCATCGTTCCTTCCGGGTCGGCGCGCACGTGGCCGCTACGGCCACTCGCGGGCACCCTTCCCCGGAACGCTGCGGACTAGACCTTCCGGCGCACGGGTCGGGGTGACAGGTCGGTGTCTCTGGGTTGCTTGACCGGTCGGTCAGGCAGCAGTCTGCCGGATGCGGCGCTTGAGTTCCTTCTTGACTTGCAGCGGGGTGCGGCCGGCCATGTAGTCGCCGTGGTTGGGGCGCTCGTTGTTGTAGTCGACGACCCAGGCCTGCAGGGCCCTGTCGAGCAGCGCGATGTCTTCGACCCGTCCTCGGTGGAAGTGGGGCCGGTAGAACTCGTGGAGCACGGTTCCGTGGAACCTCTCGCACACCGCGTTGTGGTTCGGTGACCTCGGCGGGATCCGGTGATGATGCAGCCCGAGCTCGCCGACGCGGGCTTGGAACGCCTTGCCGACGAACTCTGGACCGTTGTCGGTCAGGACCCCTTCGAGGGTGATGCCGTGCTTGCGCAGCGCCTTCTTCAGATGATCCAGGAGCAGCGCCGTGACGGCGGCTGTCTTGTCGCCCACGACGAGCTGGACGACCGCGATCCGGGTGGCGATGTCGACCGCGGTCAGCTGCCACACCGCACCCACGCCCTTGAGGCGCCCGACGTAGAACGCATCCAGGGCTACGACCTGGCCCGGGCGGGAGGCGTATTGGCAGAACCCGAAGGGGCCCTCGAGGGCAGCCTCGGTGAGCTGCCCGGTTTCGGTGGCAGTCAGACTGGCCAACGCGATGATCCGCTGCTTGGCGGTGCCCAGGTTGTGACGCTTGAGGACCTTCGCGACGCCTGAGGCCGACCGGTCGACACCGCGCTTGCTGAGGTGGCGAAGCAACGACTTCGGACCCAGCGTCGGCTTGGCGATCGCTTCGGAGAGGATCACCGCGACCTCTTCGGAGGACATCGCGTTCGGCATGTGCGGACGGCGTCGCTCACGCGGCAGCAGTGCCGAGAGGCCGTACTGCTCGGCTTTGTTGACCCACTCGTAGTAAGTCTTGCGCGAGATGCCGAACACTCGGCACGCCTCGCTCACGTTGTTGATTCTCGCTGCGTACTCGAGCACTCGCACACGCCTGTCGTACACAATGTCGTCGTGGGTCACGGAATGACTTCCTGTTCTCTAGATCTCAGCAATCCAGAGACTGTCTTCCGTGGCCCACACCTACGCGCAGGCTCACCGGGTGTCACCCCAACCCGTGATCCCTACGGACCTAGTGCCTGCGTGACCGGAGCCACCCGCAGGACCGGAACGTCAGGACAGCAGCAGCGTGGTCAGCCGACGTCGGCATACCCACAGGCCCGCGAGCCCCATCGCCGCGAGGTAGACCACCGAGATCGCGGAGTCCCAGGTGAGGACGCCCGTGGTGAGCTCGCGGCACAGCACGACGCCGCGGTAGAGCGGCGTGCACTCCACCACGACCCGCAGCCATCCCTCGAAGGTGTCGACGGGGAAGAACGTCGCCGAGAACATGAACATCGGCATGACGACCAGCTGCACGAGCTCGAGGTCCTGCCACGACCGCATGAACGTCGTGACCGCCATGCCCACGGCGGCGAACGCGAAGCCGACCAGCAGCGTCGCCGGCAGCGCGAGCACGCCCCACCACGACTCGACGTACCCGAGCGCGCCCATGATCGCGAGGAACGCCGCGGAGTAGAGCCCCCCGCGGGCCAGGGAGAACCCAATCTGGCCGCCGGCGACCTGCACCGCGGTCAGCGGCGTCGACAGCATCTGGTCGTAGAGCTTGTCGTACTTCAGCCGATGGAAGACGTTCATCGTCGAGTCCATGACCGCGCCATTCATGGCGGAGGCGGCGAGCATGCCGGGCGCGACGAAGGCGGCGTACGCGACCTCCTTGCCCCCGATCTCGAAGCCGCCGACGAGCGCGCCGACGCCGATGCCGATGGAGAGCAGGTAGAGCAGCGGCTCGAGGAAGCCGGTGGCGAAGATCCACCAGACGTTGCGCATGGCCAGGACGTGGCGGCGTACGACGAGCCCGGTGCCGACCGCCGGCGGCAGCACGGTGGGCTCGGGACGCTTGGCGGCGAGGTAGCCCGCGACGGCCATCAGACCACCAGCTTCGCGGTCAGGCGACGCACGGCCCACCAGGTGCCGAACGCCGCGAGGGCGCCGAGGTAGACCAGGTGCACGAGCGCCTGGCCCCCGGCGAGGGTGTCGGTGGTGAGCATCCGGGTCAGCGAGACGCCGTGCCACAGGGGTGTGGCCTTGGCCGCCCACTCCAGCGCGGTCGGCAGCTGGCTGACCGGGAAGAAGGCGCCGGAGAAGAGGAACATCGGCAGGATCGCGAGGCGGTAGATCACCGTCAGGGTCGTGTCGGAGTCCAGCCCGGCGGTGAACCCGAAGCACACCGCGGCGAAGGCGAGGCCGACGAGGATGAGGACGGGTACGGCGAGCAGCGCGCCCCACCAGGTCGCGAGCACGCCGAACGGCGCGAGGACGAGCAGGAAGACGGCGACCGCGACGAAGAGCCGGAACCCGACGAAGGCCAGCTGGGCCAGCACGATCGACGGCACCGTCAGCGGCGTGGCGATCTGGCCGACGTACACCTTCTGCCACTTGATGCCGCTCATGACCGGCCAGCTGGTCTCGCTGACACCGACGGTCATCACCTGGCCGGCGATCATGCCGGGGACGACGAAGGCGAGGTACGACGAAGCGCCCTCGAGCTGCGCGGGGTCGCTGTCGATGTAGCCGCCGAGCAGGACGCCGATCGCGACGACGTACAGCAACGGCATGAGGAACGACGAGGCAAGCGTGCCGTGCCAGGTGCGCAGGTAGACGCGGCCCCAGTAGTCGAGCTGGCGCGCGACGAGCTGGCCGGTCGTCGGCACGGGGACGGCTTCGGCTGTGCTGCCGGTGGTGTCGGTGGGGCGAATGCTGCTCATCAGTCCACCAGCGAGCGTCCGGTCAGGTGGAGGAACACGTCCTCCAGCGTGGAGCGGCGCACGAGCACCGCCGCGGGCTGCAGACCGCGCTCGTGGACCAAGGCCAGCGTCTCCTCGCCGTGCTCGCTGTAGAGCAGCAGCCGGTCGGGCAGCACCTCGACGCGGTCGGCCAGGTCGGCGACCTGGTCGGCCAGCGCGTCGTGCCCACCGTCGACGGAGACACCGAAGCGCAGCTCGGTGACCTCGCGGGTGGAGTGCGAGCGGATCAGCTCCAGCGGCGAGCCGTCGGCGACGATGCGGCCCTTGTCCATGACCACCAGCCGGTCGCACAGCTGCTCGGCCTCGTCCATGTAGTGCGTGGTGAGCACGAGCGTGACGCCCTGCGCCTTGAGCCGGAACAGCCGGTCCCACAGGACGTGGCGCGCCTGCGGGTCGAGGCCGGTGGTCGGCTCGTCGAGCAGCAGCAGGTCGGGGCGGTTGATGAGGCTGCGCGCGATGGTGAGGCGGCGCTTCATCCCGCCGGAGAGGTCCTCGACGCGTGACTTGGCCTTCTCGGTCAGCTGCACGAACTCCAGCAGCTCGTCGGCGCGGTCGCGCACCTCGCCGCGCGGCAGGCCGAAGTAGCGGCCATAGACGAGCAGGTTGTCGCGGACGTTGAGCTCGACGTCGAGGGTGTCGTCCTGGGGGCAGACACCGAGCCGAGCGCGGATCTGCGGGCCGTGGGTGGCGGGGTCCATGCCGAGCACGCGCAGCTCTCCGCCGGAGATCGGCGAGACGGCCGCGATCATGCGCATCGAGGAGGACTTGCCGGCGCCATTGGGGCCGAGGAAGCCGAACGCCTGCCCGGCGGGGACCTCGAGGTCGATCCCGTCGACGGCGGTGAAAGAGCCGAACTCCTTGCGCAGTCCGCGGGCGCTGATCATCGCGGGCCGATCCCCCGTGCTGGTGGTCACCGGAGCACCCTACGCCCGCCGCTGGACTACTCGACTAAGGTCGGCCTAACTTCAACAGAGGAGAGCCATGCACGGCGAGGTCGTGGCGACCGAGGCGCTGACCCCGCACCTGATCCGGGTCGTCCTGGGTGGTCCGGGTCTGGACGGTTTCGCCGCTCCGGGTGGCGCGGACTCCTACGTCAACGGGTTCTTCCTGCCGCCCGAGGCGGGCTACACCGCGCCGTTCGACGACGCTGCGGTCCGTGAGCTCCCGTGGGAGCAGCGACCCTTCCCGCGCCGGATCACGGTCCGGGCGTGGGACCCGGTCGCGCGGCAGCTGACGCTCGACATCGTGACCCACGGCGACGTCGGGTACGCCGGACGTTGGGCGCTGCACGCCCGTCCCGGCGACACGCTGCAGTTCCGCGGCCCGGCCGGCGACTGGTCGCCGGCCCCGGCTGCCGACTGGCACCTGCTCGTCGGCGACGCCAGTGCGCTGCCGGCGATCGCGGGTGCGGCCGAGCGCGTGGCGGCGGGCGTCCCGGTCGTCGCGGTCATCGAGGTCGCGGGCGCCGAGGAGGAGCTCAAGCTCGACTCCCCCGGCGACCTGTCGGTCACCTGGGTCCACACCGGCACGCCGTACGACGCCGAGCAGCTCGCCCGCACCGTCGCCGACCTGTCGCTTCCCGTCGGCCGGTGTAGCGCGTTCGTCCACGGGGAGGCGGAGGCCACCCGCGCCGTACGCCGACACCTGCTGAGCACCGGCGTGGTCAGCCGTGAGGACCTGTCCTGCTCGCCGTACTGGCGCCACCCCGACACCGACGAACAGTGGCGTGCCGCCAAGGCGGCCTGGACCCGCGACATGGAGACCGACGTCCCGTAGCCGGTCGAGCTCCCGGTAGGTGATCGAGTGCCACGGCGAGGCGCCAGCCGAGCTCCCTGTAGGTGATCGAGTGCCACGGCGAGGCGCCAGCCGAGCTCCCTGTAGGTGATCGAGTGCCACGGCGAGGCGCCAGCCGAGCTCCCTGTAGGTGATCGAGTGCCACGGCGAGGCGCCAGCCGAGCTCCCTGTAGGTGATCGAGTGCCACGGCGAGGCGCCAGCCGAGCTCCCTGTAGGTGATCGAGTGCCACGGCGAGGCGCCAGCCGAGCTCCCTGTAGGTGATCGAGTGCCACGGCGAGGCGCCAGCCGAGCCGGGTGTATCGAGATCCCACCACCCGACCCGCGGGGGTCTCGATACGCCGGCTCGTCCCTCGCCGACGCTCGATCACCGCAGCGGAGTCGAGACCCCGCAGTCGGTGCCGTCGGGCAGTATCAAAGGCGTGAGCGACGTCCTCGACCTCTTCGCCGCACCCACGCGCACGTGGTTCGCTGCGGCCTTCGCCGAGCCCACCCCGGCGCAGGAGGGTGCGTGGCGGGCGATCGCGGCGGGTGACAACGCGCTGGTCGTCGCGCCGACGGGTTCGGGCAAGACGCTGTCGGCGTTCCTGTGGTCGATCGACAAGCTGCTGAGCACCCCGCCGCCGGCCGAGAAGCTGCAGCGCTGCCGGGTGCTCTACATCTCCCCGCTCAAGGCGCTGGCCGTCGACGTCGAGCGCAACCTGCGCGCTCCGTTGACCGGCATCCGCCAGACCGCTGAGCGACTTGGCGAGACCGCGACCGAGGTGCGGGTCGGCATCCGGTCCGGTGACACCCCGCCGGCGGAGCGACGGAAGCTGGCGACCGCTCCCCCGGACATCCTGATCACCACGCCGGAGTCGCTGTTCCTCATGCTGACCTCGGCGGCGCGCGAGACCCTGCGCGGTGTCGAGACGGTCGTGCTCGACGAGGTGCACGCCGTCGCCGGCACCAAGCGCGGCGCCCACCTCGCGTTGACGCTCGAGCGACTCGACGCGCTGCTCGACAAACCCGCTCAGCGCATCGGTCTGTCCGCGACGGTGCGACCGATCGAGGAGGTCGCACGGTTCCTCGGGGGCCAGGCGCCGGTGGAGATCGTGGCGCCGCCCTCGACCAAGGAGTGGGACCTCTCGGTCGTCGTACCGGTCGAGGACCTCGGCGAGCTCGGCAGCGCCGCGGGCGAGGAGGACGAGCGCAGCGGCTCGATCTGGCCCCACGTCGAGGAGCGCATCGTCGACCTCATCGGCGAGGCGCGCTCGACGATCGTCTTCGCCAACTCCCGGCGGCTGGCCGAGCGACTGACGGCGCGGTTCAACGAGATCACTGCCGAGCGCGCGGGCATCGCGACCGAAGCCGACCCCAGGCCGCCCGCGCAGATCATGGCGCAGTCCGGCCGCGCCGACGGCGCCCCGACGCTGGTCGCCCGCGCTCACCACGGCTCGGTCAGCAAGGAGCAGCGCGCGCTCATCGAGGACGACCTCAAGCAGGGGCGGCTGCCCGCGGTGGTGGCGACGTCCAGCCTCGAGCTCGGCATCGACATGGGTGCGGTCGACCAGGTGATCCAGGTCGAGAGCCCGCCCAGCATCGCCTCAGCGCTGCAGCGCGTGGGGCGCGCGGGCCACCAGGTCGGAGAGATCTCGCGCGGCGTGCTTTTCCCCAAGCACCGCGCCGACCTCGTGCCCACCGCGGTGGCAGTCGAACGCATGCGGGCCGGTGCGATCGAGTCGCTGCGCATCCCGGCCAACCCGCTCGATGTCCTCGCCCAGCAGGTCGTCGCGATGGTCGCGATGGAGGACTGGGACGTCGACGAGCTCTACGCCGTCGTACGCCGCTCGGCGTCCTTCGCCGGGCTCCCCCGTTCGGCGTACGACGCGACCCTGGACCTGCTCGCGGGCCGCTACCCCAGCGACGAGTTTGCCGAGCTGCGCCCGCGCATCGTCTGGGACCGCGTGGCCAACAACCTCAGCGGACGTCCGGGCGCGCAGCGGCTCGCGGTCACCAGCGGCGGCACCATTCCCGACCGCGGACTCTTCGGCGTCTTCCTCGTCTCCGGCTCCGACAAGGGCGGCGCCCGGGTCGGCGAGCTGGACGAGGAGATGGTCTACGAGTCCCGCGTCGGCGACGTCTTCGCCCTGGGTGCGACCAGCTGGCGCATCGAGGACATCACCCACGATCGCGTGCTCGTCACGCCCGCGCCCGGAGTCCCGGGCCGACTGCCGTTCTGGAAGGGCGACCAGCTCGGTCGTCCAGCCGAGCTCGGCGCGGCAGTGGGCGCATTCACCCGCGAGATCGCCGCGCTGGCCCCGGACGCGGCGCGCAAGCGCTGCCGCGAGTCCGGCCTGGATGAGTGGGCCGCTGGCAATCTCGTCACCTTCGTCCACGAGCAGGCAGCGGCCACCGGCGCCGTACCCACCGACAAGACGCTGGTGCTCGAGCGGTTCCGCGATGAGCTGGGCGACTGGCGGCTGGTGCTGCACTCGCCCTACGGCACGCCGGTCCACGCGCCGTGGGCGCAGGCGATCGCGACCCGGATGCGGGAGCGGTACGGCGTCGACGCCCAGGCGATCCCCAGCGACGACGGCATCGTGCTGCGGCTGCCCGACACCGACGCGGAGCCGCCGGGTGCGGAGCTGGTGATGTTCGCCCCCGACGAGATCGAGGAGATCGTCACCTCCGAGGTCGGTGGGTCGGCGCTGTTCGCCTCCCGCTTCCGCGAGTGCGCCGCGCGTGCACTGCTGCTCCCCCGTCGTGACCCCGGGCGCCGCTCGCCGCTGTGGCAGCAGCGCCAGCGCTCGGCGCAGCTGCTCGAGGTGGCGTCGAAGTACCCGTCCTTCCCCATCGTGCTCGAGGCTGTCCGCGAGTGCCTGCAGGACGTGTACGACGTCCCGGCGCTCGTCGCGCTCCACCGTGACCTCGACAACCGCACGCTGCGGGTGGTCGAGGTCGCCGGCAACCAGCCCTCGCCGTTCGCGCGGTCGCTGCTGTTCGGCTATGTCGCGGCGTTCCTCTACGAGGGCGACTCCCCGCTCGCCGAGCGGCGCGCGGCCGCACTGACCCTCGACCAGAGCCTGCTCGCCGAGCTGCTCGGGCGTGCGGAGCTGCGCGAGCTGCTCGACCCCGAGGTGCTGGTCGAGGTCGAGGCCGAGCTCCAGCGGCTTGCGCCCGACCGTCGCGCCCGCGACGCCGAGGGTGTCGCCGACCTGCTGCGACTGCTCGGCCCGCTGACCACCGACGAGGTCGCGGCGCGCGCGGTCGAGGGAGCCGACGCCGCCACCTGGGTCGCCGAGCTGGCCGCGGCCCGCCGCGTCGTGGAGGTGCGCATCGCCGGCGAGGAGCGCTGGGCGACCGTCGAGGACGTCGGCCGGCTGCGCGATGGGCTCGGCGTCCCGGTGCCGCCCGGCACGCCGTCGGCGTTCACCGAGTCGGTCGAGGACCCACTCGGCGACCTGGTCGGCCGCTACGCCCGCACCCACGGGCCGTTCGCCGCCGCGGAGTGCGCGACGCGGCTCGGCCTCGGAGTCGCGGTCGTCCGCCAGACCCTGCTGCGCCTCGCGGCGTCCGGGCGCGTGCTGGAGGGCGAGTTCCGCCCCGGTGGCGTCGGCGAGGAGTGGTGTGACGCCGAGGTCCTGCGCCGACTGCGCCGCCGGTCGTTGGCGAAGCTGCGCCAGGAGGTCGAGCCGGTCGAGCCGGCCGCGCTCGGTCGCTTCCTCCCCGCCTGGCAGTCGGTCGGCGCCACCGGCAGCAGCCGCCTTCGCGGGGTCGACGGCGTGCTGGCTGCCGTCGAGCAGCTGGCCGGGTGTGCCGTGCCGGCGTCCGCGCTGGAATCACTGGTGCTACCGGCGCGGGTCGACGACTACCAGCCGGCCTACCTCGACGAGCTCACCTCCACGGGCGAGGTCGTCTGGGCCGGTCAGGGTGCAGTCGGCGGCAAGGACGGTTGGGTCTCGTTGCACCTCGCCGACACCGCGCACTTGACGCTGCCGGAGCCGACCGAGGTCGAGATGACGCCCGTCCACGAGGCGCTGCTCGAGGCGCTCGCCGGCGGTGGTGCATGGTTCTTCCCGCAGCTCTCGGCGCGGGTCGAGGCCAGTGATCCTGACGTGCTGCGCGCGCTGCACGACCTGATGTGGGCCGGCCACGTCGGCAACGACACGCTGGCTCCCCTGCGCTCGCTCGTCGGCGGACGCGGCACCCACCGCACGCGGGCGCCGGCGCCGCGCGCCCGGGCCGGACGACCGGGACGCCTGGGCCGGCCGGGTCGCGGCGGGGTGCGCAGCCTGCCCGAGGGCGCCGCCGGCCGCTGGACCCTGCTGCCGGAGCTCGACCGCGACCCGACCAGGCGGGCGCACGCCGTCACCGAGGCGCTGCTCGAGCGCCACGGCGTCGTCACCCGCGGTGCGGTCGCGGCCGAGCGGGTGCCGGGCGGGTTCGCCGCGGTCTACAAGGTGCTGGCGGCGTTCGAGGAGACCGGGCGCTGCCGGCGGGGGTACTTCGTCGAGGGCCTCGGCGCCGCGCAGTTCGGGCCCGCCGGCGCGGTCGACCGGCTGCGCACGTTCTCCCGAGCGCCGGGCGAGGAGCCAGGCACGGCACCGGTCGGCGTCGCACTCGCCGCCACCGACCCCGCCAACCCGTACGGCGCCGCGCTGGCCTGGCCCGAGCGCGTTGTCGAGGGTGACGGTGACGGCGCGACCGGCCCCGGCCACCGGCCCGGCCGCAAGGCGGGCGCACTCGTGGTGCTCGTGGACGGTGAGCTCGCGCTCTACGTCGAGCGCGGCGGCAAGACGCTGCTGACCTTCGGCGAGCTCGACAAGGACGCGCTGGGTGTGGCGGTCCGGTCGCTGGCCACAGCCGTACGCCGCGGGGCCCTCGGCCGGCTGACGGTCGAGCGGGCGGACGGCGTCTCGCTGCTGGCCGGCGACGGTCCGGCGGCGCGGTTGCGCGATGCCCTGGCGGAGAACGGCTTCGTGGTCACCCCGCGTGGCCTGCGGTTGCGCGAGTCCGGGACGGGGTGGACCGGGGGCGGCAGTGCCTGAGGGCGACACCGTCTATCGCGCCGCGCGCGAGCTCGACGAGGCCCTGACCGGACGGGTGCTCACGCTCTCGGACTTCCGCGTGCCGGCCTACGCGACCGTCGACCTGGCGGGTCGCACCGTGCTGGGCACGATCCCCCGTGGCAAGCACTTGCTTACCCGCTTCTCCGCGGCTGGCGACTCTCCCCCGCTGACCCTGCACACGCACCTGAAGATGGAGGGCATCTGGCAGGTGCAGCGGCCGGGCGACAAGTGGCGCCGCCCGACGCACCTGCTGCGCGTGCGCCTCGCAGTCGGTGAACGCGATGCAGCCGACCGCATCGACGCGCTGGGCTTCGAGCTCGGCGTCGTCGACCTCGCCCCCACGGCCGAGGAGGACACCTTCGTCGGCCACCTCGGCCCTGACCTCCTCGGCCCCGACTGGGACGTCGACGAGGCGCTGCGCCGGATGCGCGGGACCGATCAGGACCGCGCGATCGCCGAGGTGCTCCTCGACCAGCGCGTCCTCGCGGGCGTCGGCAACGTCTTCAAGTCCGAGATCTGCTTCGTCTCCGGTGTCCACCCGCACACCCCCGTCGGTCAGCTCGACGACGCGAAGCTGCGCAAGATGCTCGTGCTCTCCCAACGGATGCTCGAGGCCAACAAGCTCCGCGGCGAGCGCACCACCACCGGCATCGCGCGCCGCGGCCAGCGGCTGTGGGTGTACGGCCGCCGCGACCAGCCGTGTCGCCGGTGCGGTGCCAAGATCCGGCGAGCTGAGGACGGGGAGCCGGGCAAGGAGCGGTCGACGTACTGGTGTCCGGGGTGTCAGGCGACGTAGGGCAATTCGCCGCCTTTACTGCCGCGCCCGTGCGCAACTCGATTCCCGTCTCGCGTCCCGCAGCGGGCTTTGAGTGACCAGTTCAGTTCGACTTCTCAGACTGCTCGCGGCCGCCCTCCCCCGCCACGATTGGTGACGGATCCGCGGCTGGTTCGGCTCCGTCCTGCGAGGACAACGACGTGGAGGATAGCGCTACCGGCTGGACCGGCTCAGGCTCTGCCTCCCGCATCCGTGGAGGCGCTGCGGACCAGGCCTTCAGGTACTGCACGACATCGCCGTAGAACGCGTCCACCAAGTCCAGCACCGAGTCGATGAACGCCCCTCGACCTCGTCCGCGCTTGTTCCCCATGGGAGCGCTCATCGCGACGCGGAAGGACCGGATCTCCTTCTTTGGGTCGATGACGATCGCGGAGGGGTTCTCGCGCACGGCTCCTAGCAGTTCAGCCGCGCCAGCCCCACGTGCATTGGCCACGAACGCCTCGACTCGAAGACTGTCTGGTGCTGCCTTCAGCTGACGAAGGAGCCAGTTCACCCGAGTGGCGGCTCGTCCGTCCTTAGGCGCGTCGATGTCCACGTGACAGGTAATCCGTCCGGCGCGCAGATCTGCTGTCACGTGGATGGGTGCGACCGTGTTGGGGATGCGGATGGCACCTGCCAGCTCGCCCCGGTTCACCAGCGCGTCGAGTAAGGACTCGGCCCGCAAGTTGGGTCGGCAAGTTCCTTGCGGCTGAGCACATGCACCACATCGGTGCCGAGCTGCCGGCCGAGACGTAGGGAGGTGTAGCGCAGGAGCGCGTCGAACCGAGCGACCACTTCCGGAGCGGTCTGTCCGTACTGCGAAGGGTCCCAGCTGTCACAGCCTGACGGACCGAGACCCAGTTGGCGCCCATGTCCTCGAGCTCCATCGCGCCGGAACGCGGGTGCTCCAAGTACCGGATCAATTCGCCCAAGATCCATGCCTGTTCAGGGTCGGAAACCCCCTTGTGGTCCTTCTGCATGACGGCCGTGGAGAGGATCGCCGTCCACGACCGGTGATGGATCGACACCTTCTTGAGCTTCCGCTTATCCACCTTCGTGGGGTGCTGACCGGCCACCGGCGGGATCTCGTTGCTGATCGTCAAGAGAACGTCGAAGCCCTGCTCTCGAGCGATGTCGAGGTAGCTCTCCAACTGCTCGGTTTCCAGTTGGTTGCGGCCGGTCTTCACCTCTACGAGTGCCGTCCATGTCTTGCTTCCTCGAGTCACCCGAATCAACCCATCGGGGTAGCACTTCTTCTCCCCGAGCACGAACGGCACCTCGATGTAGGTCTCGACGTTGCCGGACGGCGCACCCAATGGCGCGAGGATGGCCTTGCTGAACTCTTTGACCGTGCCCATCACTGCGAGGAGAGCCGACGTCGCTCGGCGTTCTTGCTCCTCCGCCCCTGAGATGCCGGACGTTGGAATGAGCCGTGCTTGATGCCAGTTCTCTTCGGTCATGGGATCCCTCGGTTGATGACGCGCTCTGGAAGTGAAGGCATTTCGACCATAACGACGACCACCGATGAGCGCAGCCGAATCGAACCGCCCGGGGGTGTCGCAGGCAGCGTGCGTCGCCACGCCACGATCTGGCCTCCTGGGCTCCGGGAGCCGCGTCACTTGGATCGGGCAGCAGACCCGACCGTCAAGCAAACTCGAGCGAGCCACCCCTCGTGGCGTCAACGCTCCGGGTAGCGTCCAGTGGTGGCCAGCTCTCGCCGATCCAGTGCGCGCCGGCGCAGCGCGTCACCGCGTCGAAGCCGGACGCGGCAGCCACAGCGGCCACTCCCTGTCGCTGGGTCCGGCGAACGACTCTGGGTGCTCGACGTCCCGTACGGAACCCAAGTCGACGGCGCTTCCTGGCACCCGGCGGTGAAGACCCACCTCTTCGTTGGCCGCGCACTGCCCGCGCACCTGGCTCCCTACTCCCCCGGCCCGCACACGCTCGGTCGGTTCATCGAGAACACCCTCAACCGCGACGATCCAGCTCCCGCCCCCGAGCCGACCGGCGCACTCGAACCTCGCAGAATCCAGTTCGAGGCAGCCGACGCGATCGCGGAGCGCGCGGCGGCGGGCGGACGGCAGTTCCTGCTCGCTGACGAGCCCGGCGTGGGCAAGACGATCTCTGCGGTGCTCGGCGCGATCGCAGTCGGTGACCTCCGTGGTGCGCGACGGGTGCTGGTTGTGGCCGACCGGCCCGCCGCCATCACGATCGGTCACTGGTGTCGCACCATCACCGCCCTCGGCGACGGGGGTCTGGAGTGGGTCGTGATCACGTGGGACCGGCTGGAGAAGGTGAAGGGCCACGAGTGGGACGTGATCATTGCCGACGAGGCCCACGCGCTGCGCCGTACGACGACGAAGCGGTGGAAGCTCTGGGCGACGATCTCGGGACACCACCGCCCGCACGACAAGGCGCCGTTCGTCATCGCAACCACCGCGACGCCCGGACACACGCCGCTCGAGCTGCCGTACCTCGCGCCGGCGTACGCCCAGGTGCTCGGCGAACCCATGCGGGAGTGGAGCTCGGCGACGCAGCCGGGAACCGCGTTCGCCACCGCGCTCGAGCGACACGGCGTCGGGGTGGAGCACGGCCGCTACGGCGCCACCTGGACCACCGACCCGGCACGGCGCGCTGCCGACCTCAAGCTGGTGCGCGGCTGGCTCGCGGACGAGCGACCGCCAGCGATGCTGCACCGCGCCGCGCCGTGGGGGCCGGTGCCGATCTCCGGCATGCCGGTGGCCCTCACGCCGGCGGAGCGGACGGCCTACGAAGCCGAGTGGGGTGAGTTCTGCCGCGAGATGGACCTCGCCAGACGGGGTCGGAGTGTGGCGAAGGGTCGAGCCGCACTTCTGCGGTTCCGGCAGAAGGCCGGCTTGATCCGTGTCGACTCAACCGTCGACTGGATCGCCCAGCAGGTCCAGTCCGAGCGACAGGTGGCGTGCTCGGTGGAGTTCGTCGCGACCGCCGCGGACCCCATCGCCGACCGGCTGCGCGACTCCGGCATCGAGGTCGCCACGATCTATGGTCGCGACCGGTTCGACGCCGAGGCCGAGCGGATCCGGTTCCAGACCGGGCAGGCGAAGGTCTGCGTCTTCACCACCGTCGCCTCGATCAGCCTGCACGCAGGCGAGACCCTCGCCGACGGGCGACAGGCGAGCAGCGAGCCGCGCGTCGGGGTCTTCCACCAGGCCCGCTTCTCCGGGATCGCCGCGCGCCAGGTCACCGGCCGCACCCACCGCGACCATCAGGTGTCGCCGTGGCACATCGCGTACGCCGAGGACACCGTCGAGGAGAAGGTCGGCCAAGTGATGGTGGAGCGGATCGCCGCTGCCTCCGACACGGTGGGCAGCGACACCACCGGCCTCGCCGACGTCGCGCAGCTGCTCGGCGCCGACTGGCTGCCGCCTACGGCCCTAGTCGACGACGGCGCCTGAGGTCGCGCCTACGCCTGCAGCTGGTTGACGGTCTTGGTGATGTTCTCTCCGTGCTTCTCGAGGAAGACGATCTCGCCGTACTTCAGCTCCAACCAGTCGTCGGTGCCCTCGGTGAGGGGCTCGGAGGCAAAGATGGCCGAGGTCGCCTCCTCTTCGCTGCAGTCCTCGAACTCGTACGTGCCGCGGTCGTGGAAGTCGCGGCCGAGCAGCATGTACATCGGCTCCAGCAACATGCCGAGAGCGAAGTCGTCGGTGCCGGGCTCGGCCTTGCGCAGCTCGCGCCAGTCGCCGTCCGGGTGGACGTTCCCGTCGTGTCCGGCTCCAATGTTGACGCCGATGATGCGGCGCGGCGAGACCATCGCGAGCTTCAGCTTGAACAGCGCGACGAGGTCGAGCTTCTTCATCGCCTCCACGATCAGTCCCACCAGTCGCTCGAACACCCGCTGGATCTCCTCATCGCTGTCGCCCTCGAGCAACGACAACAGCAGCACGTAGAGGAACTCCGTGTCGGTCGTGCCGCTCATCTGCTCGAGGTACTCGTCCTTGCAGTGCTGGAGCAGTTCGCGCTGCAGGAGCTTCCAATTCGGCAGGTCACCGTTCTGGGCGACGAGCCACTGGGTCTTCTTGAAGGCGAAGGGATGGCAATTCTCGTCGGCGAGCACGGCCTGCTCGTTGACGTCGCCCGCTCGTACGTGCGCGAGCATCGTGTTGGCACGCAGATGCGGCACGATCTTGGTGACGTTGTCGTCATAGAACGCTGCCATGGGCCGGTGATAGACGAACGGCTTGTCGGGGTCGAGGAAGTGCTCGCTCCACGCTCCGAACCCCCAGCCGGCCAGCTGCAGCTGCGGGTGCCGCTCTGGGTCGAGGGTCTGGTTGATCAGGCTGTTCGCCGGTTTGAGCAGCAGGTTCTCCAGCGGCAACTCAGGTCCGATGTAGGCGAGCACGCGGCACACAGGTGGGTCCTCCGTCGACGGGACAATGGTCGGTGTCGGTCATCGCACTCCCGGGCCGCGGAGGGACAAGACTGTCGGCGGGTGTTGCGATACTCCGAGTTGTGTCCAGGCCACCGCGTATCGAACCATCCGGCGACGTCGTCGCACGGATCGCAGCCATCGCCCTGGCGCTGCCCGAGGCGCATGAAGAGGACGCCTGGACCGGCGTGCGGTGGCGGATCCGGGCAAAGACCTTCGCCCACGTCCTGGTCTCCCAGGAGGGCTACACCTCGGCGTACCGCGAGATGACCGGCATCGCCGAACCGACGACGGTGCTGACTCTCCGGTCGACCGGAGACGAGCTGTTGGCGCTGGCCCAGGCAGGTCCGCCGTACTACCAACCTCCCTGGTCCCCGACGGTCGTCGGCATGGTGATCGACGACAACACCGACTGGGACGAGGTCGCCGAACTGGTGACCGAAAGCTACCTGTTCTGCGCCCCTCAGAAGTTGCGCCGTCTCCTCGCGCGGTGACGGACTATCGGCCCCGGTTGCGCGGGTGGTTGCGGGCTTGCCGCTCGTTGCCGCGGCGGTAGTTGCCCGTCAGGCGCGCCATGAGCTCTTGGTCGTCCGCCGACTCGACGTCGCGCAGGAAGTCGACAGCGCGGCCACCGCGAAGCGTCGTCGCGACACGTCCGTGGTGGCTGATGACGACGTCGCTCCCACGTACGACGTAGGTGAAGCCGTCCGGTCCAGGCATGGCCAGACTGTAGATCCCGTGGAGGTTGCAGCGCCTGCGGTTATCCGTCGCGCAACCAATTCAGCTGAGCAGCGCGAGGTCGCGGCGGACGTAGCGCAGATGCGCCCATTCCTCCTCGAGGATCACTCGGATGCAGTCCCCGACCGTCGGTCGCCAGTCGTCGCCTCCGCCCCAGGGATTCGTCCGTTCCTCGGCCAGCAGCTCCGCCGTCGCGGTGGCGAGGAAGTCGGTGACCATCTGCTGGCGTTCTGCGCGGACGGTGAGGATCTCGTCGAAGGTCGGGGTGTCCTCGCGGAACATCGACATGTCGAAGCCCATGGACGCAGCTCCGGTGAAGATCAGTCCGATCTCGTGGAAGGGCTGCTCTATGCCGAGGATTCCCCCACGCAGCCAGGCGTCGGTCGCAAGGATCAGGTGGCGCAGGGTCTCGGCGAGCGACCACTCGTCCTCCACGTGGGCGTCGCGAAGCTTGGGCGGTGTGCTGTCGACGGTCTCCTGCCACGCTGCCTGCACCGCGACCCACCCGGCACGCAGCCCTTCCGGCGTCTCGGCCTTCTGCAGCTCCCGTCCCGGGAACTGGCGGTTCAGCTCGGCGTCGACCAGAGGAACCACGTCGACGCCGTTGACGATCAGCTTGCCGAAGAAGAGGTCGTGGCTGTCGATGTCGAGCCCGTCGCAGTCGACCGCGCGCATCGTCACGCCGCTGACATCGGAGAAGCGCAGCTTCGCGCCCTTGAAGCTCGTCTTCACGAAGGTCGCGCCTTCGAACTCCTTGGTGCCTGTGTAGTCGGCCATCGCATCATCATGCGCCTGACGCACAGGATCGGGGAGGGTTTGGCGCACCAGACGCGTCAATCACTCCCCGCTGCTGTCCAAGGCAGGTGACTACTGCCAGCACGGAGCGGCCCATCGGCTCGAGCGCAGACAGCGGGCGGATGTGGTGCCACCTGCTGACACCAGATCCACCCGCTGTTCGTGCTGACGCTCAGACCACCGCGCGGATCAGGTACTGCACCTGCACTTCGTGGTTGGGGGCGACGCCGTACTCCCGGTCGAGCTCGAGGATGCGCTGCAGCGGGGTGAGGGTGACCTCGGAGAAGCCAGCGGCGCGGACGCGCTCGACGATCGGGTCCATCGACCGCGCCTCGGCGAGCGGGAGGGCGGCGCGGACGGCGTCGTCGTACTTCTCCTGGAAGTCCTCGGTCGTGTCGGCGGCGAGGCCCTCGGGGAACCAGTTGCTGTCGATCGCGACGAGCACTCCCCCGGACTTCAGCAGCCGGCGCCAGTTGGCCAGCGCGGTGTCGGGCTCGCGCAGGGTCCACAGCACGTAGCGGTTGGTGATCGCGTCGAAGCTGCCCGGCGCGAAGTCGGGCGCGACCGCATCGGCGCGGAGCACCTCGGGCACCCCGATGCCCTGCGCGGACAGCTCGGCGGCGCGAGCACGCGCGACCTCGAGCATGCCCTCGGCGAGGTCGGTCGCGGTGACGTCATAGCCGAGGGAGGCGAGCAGGAACGCGACGTACCCACTGCCGCTGCCCACGTCGAGCACCTTCGCCGGCGCCGACGGCAGCGCCTCGGTCAGCACCTCGCCCCACGCGGCGCGGTCGAGCTCGAGGCGCTCGGGGCGCTGCTGGTAGGCGTCGTACTCCGGGTCACGGCCCGACCAGTACGCGTCGAGGTTGGCCTGGACGTCCGAGGCGGTGTCAGACGAGGTGCTCATGGGGTTCTCCGTGGGACTCGTGGGCGGGATGGAACGCAAGATGGGGTACGCCGTCGACGTCGAGGCGGTGGGTGCCGATGCCATAGACAGGCTCGATGACCTCGGGCACGAGCACCGCATCCGGAGTCCCGTACGCCGCCACGCGGCCGCCGTCGAGGACCAGGAGCGCGTCGCAGTAGCGCGCCGCGAGGTTGAGGTCGTGGAGCACGACCACGGCCGCGACCTCCGAACCGACGGCGAGGTCGCGCACCAGGCCGAGCACCTCGTGCTGGTAGCGGATGTCGAGGTGGTTCGTGGGCTCGTCGAGCAGCAGCGTGCCGGCACCCTGCGCCAGCGCGCGGGCGATCAGCACGCGCTGCCGCTCACCACCCGACATCGTGCTCAGCGGGCGTCGTGCCAGCTCGATCGCCCCGACCCGGCGTAGCGCGTCCTCGACCGCGGCGATGTCGGCGCGGCCGGGACGCTGGAACGGCCCGAGGTGCGGCGTGCGGCCGAGCATCACGATCTCCGCCGCGCTCAACGGCGTCTCGGTGATCCCCTCGTCCTGCGAGACCATCGCCAGCAGCTTCGCGAGCGCCTTGGGCGAGGTGCGTTCGACCGGGTGGTCCTCGATGTGCGCCTCGCCGTGCTCGGGCGTCACCTCACCCGACAGCATCCGCAGCAGGCTGGTCTTGCCGCTGCCGTTGGGCCCCGCGATCCCCAGCACCGCACCGGCCGGCACCGTCAGGCTGACGTCGTCGACGACCACCCGGCCGTCGTACGACAGCCGGAGGTGCTCGGCGCGCAACCGGGGGCCTGTCACTGCATCGACTCCAGCGCGTCGACGAGCTTGCGCAGGCCCTCGATCGTCAGCGGCGTGGCGGGCTCGGTGTAGTTGAACAGCTGCGTGATCAACCGTCCCTCGCGTACGGCGCCCAGGTCGTCGGCACCCGGCAGGGAGGTCACCGCCCCCTCGACCGCTTGCGGATCACCGTCGCTGTGCAGCAGCACCAGCACGTCGGGGTCGCGGCCGAGCAGCTCCTCGACGCCGATCTCGAAGACTCGCTGGTCGACGTCGCCGAAGACGTTCTCGAGCCCGGCCGACTCCAGCTGGGCGTGCGCCATGCTGTGGGTGCCGTAGGCGTAGGTCACGCCACCGCCGACGGTCGGGTAGAGCACCGCGGCGGTGGTGACGTCACCCTCGCGCGGCTCGACGGTGATGCTCTCGACCTCGGCCTCGAGCTCGCCTGCCTTCTCCTCGGCCAGCTCGCGGACGTCGAACACCTCGCCATACATCCGCATCTGGTCGTAGATGTCGTCCCAGGTCGGCTCGGCGGCCCAGCTCGGGCACAGCGCCGGCTCCTCCAGCAGCGGGATGCCCACCGCCTCGAGGGTGCCGCGTTCGAGGTTGTCGACGCTGCCGAAGACCAGGTCGGGCTCCTGCTCCAGCACCGCTTCCTTGGAGATCTGCAGGTGCCCGGAGGTGTCGGTTCGGTCGGTGAGCAGCGGGATGTCGACGAGCGTGGCGAGGGTGTCGGCGTCGTAGTAGTCGGGCGGGTACTCCCCCGCCCGCGCCACCGCCCGGTCGAGCACGCCGAGCGCGTCGAGGTAGGTCACCGACGCGCTCTTCAGCAGCACGAGCCGCTCGGGTGCCTGCTCGAAGGTCACCTCGGCGCCACAGTTCTCGACCGTCACGGGGTAGTTGCCCTCGGCGGCGACCTCCTGCTGGCCGGGCTCACCGCACGCAGCGAGCAGCAGCGCGCCACCCAGGGCGAACGACACGACGGGCACGAGACGGCGCAGCCAACGGTGGGGCATGGGGGTCCCTCTCACGGGGTCAGCCGGTCGCCGAGGCGTGCAGGCGACGGACCAGGATCAGCAGGAAGGGCGCCCCGACCAGGGAGGTGATGATCCCGATCGGGATCTCCTGGGGCGCCAGCAGCGTGCGGGCGACGATGTCGGCCCACACCAGCAGGATCGCGCCCATCAGGGCGGCGACCGGGACGACGTACGCATGCTTGGCGCCGACCGCGCGGCGCGCCAGGTGGGGCACCACCAGGCCGACGAAGCCGATGCTGCCGGCCGCGGCCACCACGACCCCGATGCACAGCGACACCAGCAGCAGCAGCCGGGTGCGGGCCGCGGCGGCGGACGTACCCAGGGCCCGGGCCGTGGCGTCGCCGATCATCAGCAGGTCGAGCTGGCGCGAGCTGAGCATGAGCAGGACGACGGTGAGCGCGACGACGACCAGCACGACCACGAGCGGCGAGCCCCACTGTGCCAGCCCGAGCGAGCCGAGCAGCCAGAACAGCACCGACCGCGCCCCCTCGGCCGAGCCGGAGGCGAAGATCAGGAAGCTGGTGGTGGCATAGAGCGCGTAGCCCACCACGACCCCGGCGAGCAGCAGGCGTACGGCGGTGACCTGGCCCCCGCTGCGCGCGATGCCATAGACCAGCGCCGAGGCCGCCATCGCCCCGAGGAACGCGCTCACCGACAGCGCGTGCTGGCCCAGGCCGGCGGCGAAGCCGAACAGGATGGCCGCGGCCGCGCCGCTCGAGGCGCCGGAGTTGATGCCGAGCAGGTAGGGGTCGGCCAGCACGTTGCGCACCATCGCCTGGAGCGCGACGCCGCAGACCGCGAGGCCGGCGCCGACCGCGACGCCGAGCAGCACTCGGGGCAGGCGCACCTGCCAGACGATCGCGTCGACCGACGGCGCCCACGTCACCTCGACCGGGAAGCCGCTGCGGTCGGCCAGTACGCCGGCGACGACACCGGGGGCGAGGCTCACCGACCCCCAGGCCACCCCGAGCAGGACCGACCCGATCAGGACGACGAGCAGGCCACCGGCCCAGCCGACGAAGCGCCGCCGGCGGGCGGCGATGCCGAGCAGGTCACCGGTCTCGTCCGCGTCGGTCGCCGGTGCGGCTGCCGGATCCACTGCGGGTACGACGGAGCCCCGGGGCGTCGTCCCGGTCGGTCCCATCGCGGCCTCCGCTCGTTATTGCCAACTGTTTGCAATAACAGTCCGACGCCAACCTAGTGCACGCGGGCACGCGACGCCGCATCGGGACGCGGCAGCACACCTCCGGTCTGCCGGAGCGAACAGAACGGCCGGAGCGGTCAGGCAGCGGCGACGACGTCGCCGTCGGTGTCGACCCCGGCGGTCGCCTCGGCGACGACCAGGCCGAGCGCGACCTCCTCGAGGGCGACCGCGTCGCTGACCTCGCTGAGGATGGCCGACAACGGCACGTCGAGGGCGGCGCACAGCGAGCCGAGCAGCTCGGAGGAGGCTTCCTTCTGACCGCGCTCGATCTCGGAGATGTAGCCCAGGCTGACGCGCGCAGCGGCCGAGACCTCGCGCAGGGTCATCCCTCGACGCATGCGTTCGGCACGCAGCACTTCGCCGAGCAGGCGACGGAACAGGACCATGGCTGCTCCTTCCGGTCTCGAGGGTTGCGCCAGCCTAGCGACCGACGACGACCAGCGTACTGAGTGACTCAGACATCGGGCGGCGCGACCGCATTGAGGGCGGCCTGCAGCACCGCGCGGACGGTGCCGTAGCGGACCTCGTCGCGCTCGCCGTCGAGGTCGAGCTGCTCGACGTGGGTGCCCTCGGGCGTCGCCACCGCGATGTGGACCCGCCCGACGGGCTTGTCCTCCTGCTTCGTGGGGCCGGCGACACCCGTCGTGGCGAGCCCGACGTCGACACCGAGCACGCGGCGTACGCCCTCGGCCATCTCCTGCGCGCACTCGTCGGAGACCACGCCGCACGTGTCGACGGTCTCCTGGGAGACGCCGAGCACCTTCACCTTGACCTCGCTGGCGTAGGACACGACCCCGCCCAGCACCGCCGAGCTCGAGCCCGGCATCTCGGTGAGCACGGCGGTCAGCGCGCCGCCGGTGAGGGACTCGGCGCAGCCGATGCTCCACTCCCGGAAGGCCAGGCCGGCCAACACTCCTGCGGCGATCGACGACCCGCGGTCGAGCTCTGCCTCCGCGTCGTCGGTCATGGGCGGTCAGTCCTGAGGGGCGCGCTTGCGGTCGGCACGTTGAGCGGCAGCATCACGGAAGAACTCATACCCACTGGTCAGCGTGAGAAGCACGGCCGCTCCCATGAATGCGGCAGCGACCCACCACAGCACCTCGCCCGGCACCTCGAGGGCGCCGCCGAGCTCGCGCAACGGGAGGATGAAGGCGCCCAGCGCCAGGGCCTGCAGCGTGGTCTTGACCTTGCCGCTCTGACTCGCGGGCATGACGACGTCCTTCATCACCGACAGCCGCAGCAGCGTGACGCTCCACTCGCGCACCAGCACGATGATCGTCACCCACCACCACAGAGCGCCGATGACGGAGAGCCCGATGAAGGCCATGCCGGTGATCGCCTTGTCGGCGATCGGGTCGGCGATCTTGCCGAAGTCGGTGACCAGGTCGTGCTTGCGCGCCAGGTCGCCGTCGATCTTGTCGGTGACCATGGCGACGGTGAAGATGACGAACGCCAGCACCCGCCAGCCCTCGGACGCGCCGCCGTCGTGGAGCAGCGCCCAGCCGAACACCGGGACCAGCAGGATCCGCAGGGTGGTCAGCGCGTTGGGGACGTTCCAGTTGCTCCCGCGGCGGCCCACCGGGGTGCGCTCGCCGCGCTCGCCGGGCAGAGGGATGTCGGCGCTCATCGAGGCGCTCCTTCGCTACGCGTCACGTGCCTACGGGCTGTCCACCTGGGCGACCAGGTCGATGCCCTCGGTCGCGACCACGGTCGCGGTGACGAAGTCTCCCACGCGCACGCCGCTCAGCGGGTGACCGTCGACGTCGAGCAGGCTGGTGACGCCGTCGACCTCGGGACCCTGGTGAGCCGCGCGGCCCTCGGCCGGCTCGCCGTCCTCGACGCTCTCCACCAGCACATGCACGGTCTCGCCGATGCGGTCCTCGGCGCGCTGGGCGGTGAGCTCCTCGACCAGGGCGGTCACGTGCGCGACGCGCTCGGCGACCTCGTCGGGGTCGAGCTTGTCGTCGTACGACGCCGCCTCGGTGCCGTCCTCGTCGGAGTAGCCGAAGACCCCCACCACGTCGAGGCGCCCGGCCTCGAGGAAGTCGCACAGCGTCTGCAGGTCGTCCTCGGTCTCGCCGGGGAACCCGACGATCACGTTGGAGCGCACGCCCGCCAGCGGCGCCTGGCTGCGGACCTGCTCGAGCAGCCCGAGGAACGACTCGGGGTCGCCGAAGCGCCGCATCCGGCGCAGCACGGTGGCCGAGGCGTGCTGGAAGGACAGGTCGAAGTAGTCCGCGACGCCCGGCGTGGACGCGATCGCCGTGACCAGCCCGGGACGGGTCTCGGCCGGCTGCAGGTAGGACACCCGCACCCGCTCCAACCCGTCGATCGCGGCCAGCTCGGGCAGCATCGTCTCCAGCAGCCGCAGGTCGCCGAGATCCTTGCCGTACGACGTGGAGTTCTCACTGACGAGGAAGACCTCCTTCACGCCCTGCTCGGCGAGCCACTGGGCCTCGCCCAGGACGTCGGAGGGGCGGCGCGAGACGAACGAGCCGCGGAAGCTGGGGATCGCGCAGAACGCGCAGCGCCGGTCACAGCCGCTGGCGAGCTTGAGCGGCGCCATCGGGCCACCGTCCAGCCGCCGGCGTACGGCGCGGGGGCCCGACGCGGGAGCCGCACCGACGGGCAGGTCGGGTGCGACGACCTGGTGGCCGGGCACGACAGCGGCCGCGTCAGCCCGCTCGCGCGGGGAGATCGGCAGCAGCTTGCGGCGGTCGCTGGGCGTGTGGGGGTGCAGCTTCTCCCCCGCCAGCACCGAGCGCAGCCGCGCGGCGATGTCGGGGTAGTCGTCGAAGCCGAGCACCGCGTCGGCCTCGGGCAGCGACTCGGCGAGGTCCTTGCCGTAGCGCTCCGAGAGACACCCGACCGCGACGACGGCCTGCGTGCGGCCGGTCTGCTTGAGGTCGGCGGCCTCCAGGAGCGTGTCGACGGAGTCCTTCTTGGCCTGCTCGACGAAGCCGCAGGTGTTGACCACGACCGTGGTCGCGTCGGCGGGCTCGTCGACGAGCCGGAAGCCCTCGGCCTCCAGCCGGCCCGCGAGCTCCTCGGAGTCGACCTCGTTGCGGGCGCACCCGAGGGTGACCATCGCGACGGTGATCGGCTCACCCGCCTCGGGCGCGAGAGCGGCGGCGGACGGGGCGGGAGACGGGGCGGCGGTGCTTGTCATGTCCCACCGAGGATAGCCCCGAATCCGCGTTCAGCCTGCTTCGGTGCGGGTGCGGCCGTCCCCGAAGGGGCGGTCCCGCTCGTCGAGCGCCGCCGTCACGCGGCCACCGCTCGCTGCCGCCATGAACTGGCCGAAGGCCTCGGTCCCGGTGGCGACCACGCACGCGTCGGTGCCGGCGCGCACCGCGGTGTGCATCCCCATGGCCTGCATCGCGCGGTGCACCGTGCGCTTGTTGATCTGCACGATCTCGGCCGGGATCGCCGCGATCCTCGCCGCCTGGGCCAGCACCTGCGCCTCGAGCTCGGCGGCCGGGTACGCCCGGTTGGCGAGTCCGGCCTCGACGGCCTCCGCACCCACGACGACGTCCCCGGTCAGCACTGCCTCCATCGCACGCCGCATCCCCATCAGCCAGGGGTGGTACTGCAGGTCGGGCACCCCGAACCGCACCGCCGGGTAGCCGATCCGGGCGTCGTCGGCGACGTAGACCAGGTCGCAGCACGCCACCAGCTCCGACCCGCCGGCCAGGCAGTGGCCGTGCACCTGGGCGATCACGGGCAGGCGCAGCTCGGTCAGGCTCAGCCAGCCCTCGACGACCTCACGGGTGAAACGCCCTGGGCCGGCACCCGCGTCGGCGTACTTCTCCCCCTCGGCGGGATCCAGGTCGTAGCCGGCGCAGAAGTCCGGCCCGTCGGCGGCGATGACCACCACCCGGCACCTCTCGTCGGCCGCGGCCGCATGCACCGCGTCCAGCACCTCGCGCCTGGCCACGCCGTCCAGGGCGTTGCGCTTCGCCGGCCGGGCAAGGGTCACACGGCGTACGCCGGGGGCGGGGTCGTCGATGCGGATCCGGCGCAGGTCCTCGGTGGTCATGGGCGTCGAACGTAGGGCGGTGGTGGTGAGGTCACCAGCGGGAGTCCCGGAGGGCGGTCTCGGCGCTGTTGGTCGAGCGGAGTCGAGACCGACGTGGTCTCGATACACCGCTCACTTCGTTCGCGGCACTCGACCACCCCGAAGCTAGTGGAACTGCCGGTAGTAGTTCGCCGCCTCGACCACGCTGTGGTTGTAGGCGAGGCCGGCGTTGTAGGAGGCGACCGCGTCGATCCAGGCCTGCGAGTCGCGCAGGTCCCGCCCGGAGTGACACAGGTAGTACGCCGCGCTGAGTGCCGCGTCATCGATGTCGTCGATGCGGACCTCGCCGTCGCCGTCCCCGTCGCGGCCGTGGGTGCGCCAGGTGGAGGGGATGAACTGCATGGGTCCGACCGCCCGGTCCCAGGTGGGGTCGCC
The DNA here is from genome assembly GCF_030811215.1 of Nocardioides massiliensis. Lineage (NCBI taxonomy): Bacteria > Bacillati > Actinomycetota > Actinomycetes > Propionibacteriales > Nocardioidaceae > Nocardioides > Nocardioides massiliensis. The sequence continues at coordinate 2,492,771 of NZ_JAUSQM010000001.1, read as the reverse complement.
GTCGAGCTCGCCACCGTCGGTGTCGCGGATCGCCGCGACCCCGTTGCCGTCCAGTGCGATCCCGCGGATGCGCGGGCTCGTCATGCCGTCGTCGAGCAGGCGGCTGCCGTTGATCGACCCGTGGCCGGACTCCACGTGCCCGATCGCGGCGAGCGTGTTCCACCCGAGATGGCAGCCCGGGCGGTCGTCGGCGACGGTGAGCACCGCACCGGCGTACGCCGCGAGCGCGCGTGGTGGGATGCCGGCGCCCTCGGCCACCCGCGCGACCCAGGCGGGGTCGGCGCGCAGCTCGACCGGGACCGGTCCGTCCAGCCGGGCCTCCGGTGCGGGCACCGCCGGCGCGACGGGCGTCGGGGCCGGTCGCGCACCACCGACGTCGGCGGCGGTCGGCACGGTCACGGGCCCGGAGCGTTCGTGCACGCCCAGGACCACGAGCACCACGCCGATCACGACCGCGACCACGACGCCCACCAGGGCGAGGGCTGGCAGCAGACGGTCGTTCGATCCCACGCTCAGCGACGATACGTGGCGGTGACCGGCTCCGGGTCCGTGCCGGCAGTCGGCTCACCGAGCAGCCCGCGGTCGCGACCGCGCACGCTGATCTCCACGACGCCGGGGACACTGGCCCGCACGCGCACCGGCGGCGGCACCGACAGGCGCTTGCGCTCGCCCAGCACGAGCGGGCCGCGGAACACGACGTTGCCCTCGCGGTCGCGCACGACGACGCGGGCGTCGGCGGTCGCGGTGAGGACCACCTGCACGGGCTTCACGACCGGCGTCGCCGGCGCGATCGGGGCGATGTCGGCGCGGGTCAGCCCGGCCGAGCCGTTGAGGGACGGCGAGGGCACCTCGACGGAGCCACCGTCACCCGTGAACACCCGCGCGACGCCCCACACCAGCGCGAGGCTCAGGACGGCGGCGGCGAGGGCGGTCCAGTTCGGGCCCCCGGACGTACGCCGCATCGATCCGGTCATACCGGTGGCGAGCTCGGCCTCGAAGACCCGGCGCGCGTCGATGGGTGCGTGCGCGTAGCGGTGGTCGAACGTCGCGACCAGCCCGTCGGCGTCCATCCCCAGCACCCGGGCGACCGTGCGCAGGTGCCCGCGTGCATAGACGTCGCCGCCGCACGGCGCGAAGTCGTCGACCTCGATGGACTCCAGGACGTGCGGCCGGATGCGGGTGCGCTCGGCGAGCGCGTCGACGCTCAGGCCCAGCCGGGTGCGCGCGGCGGTGATCTCCGGTCCGATGACGGGGTCGGGGGCGGGCTCGGCGTGGTCGTCGATGACGATCGGCTCGACGGCGCGACCGGGCCGCGCGATCGGGACGACGCCCCCACCCTGGGGCACCTGCTCGACGAACAGGTCGACGGCACCGGGGCGACGCAGCTCGCGGCCCTCGGGCAGCTCGTGGCGGGTCTCGTCGTGGTCGTGGTCGCGCGCCAGCGCGTTGGCGCCCCACGTGGTCTCGGCGACCAGCTCGGCGCGGACGGCGGGGCGGGTGTCGCGCAGCGGCACCGGGGACGGCGAGGCGGAAGGACCGGCGGAAGGCGCCAGGAACGGCTCGCTCGCAGGGCTCGACGGCTCTGCCACGTCGACGTCGCGGGTGTCGCCCCCGCCGAAGCGGGACACGAAGGTCGCCAGCGGGCCCACGACGGAGCGGCGCGGCTGCGGGTCGGTGGGCGTCTCGCGCGCGTCGTCGTACGCGGCATCCGCGTCGTACGCGTCGAGTGTCTCCGCGGGCTCGGGAGCGGTCTGCACCGGCTCGGGTGCAGTCTGGGCGAGCAGGACCTCGACGGGGCACCGGCCGTCGGCCAGGTGCGTGAGCACCGCGGTGGGGGGCGCGTCGGCAGCACTGCCGCTCACCCGGACGCTCGGACCACCCAGCGGCACGGCGAACGGGGCGCCGTACCAGCGCGAGGTCCAGCCGGCCTGGCGGCGGGCGCGGCCGTCGAGACCGGCCAGGGCGCGGTCGACGTCGCGCGGGACGAGGACGAGACGGTCCTCCTGCAGGCGGTGGCGTGCCGGGAGCACGACGACCCGCTCGAGGGACTCCCAGGTCAGGCCGCGCCAGACACTGCCGAAGCGCAGGCGGACGCCGAGGTCGTCGGCCACCGCGAGCGGCGTACGCGCGTCAACCAGCGCGGCGAGCTGGTAGGCGGCTACCACCGTGAGCGCGAGGCAGAACGCGGCGTCGACCCACGAGCCGGTCTGCACGGCGCGCCACAGGAACGCGATCGCGAGCGCGGCGCCGGCGACACCGATGAGGGCGGCCGTGCCACCGCGGCGGCGTACCTCCCACGACGGCTCCTGCTGCGCGTCGGGCACGCCGTCGGCCCAGGGGGTGCTCACTGCTCCCCCTGGATGACGGCGATGACCTGGTCGATCTCGTCGGGCTTGACGAGCACGTCGCGCGCCTTCGACCCCTCGCTGGGGCCCACCACGCCGCGGCTCTCGAGGATGTCCATCAACCGCCCCGCCTTCGCGAATCCGACCCGCAGCTTGCGCTGCAGCATGGAGGTGGAACCGAACTGGGTGGAGACGACCAGCTCGATCGCCTGGATCACCAGGTCGAGGTCGTCACCGATGTCGTCGTCGAGCTCGCGCTTGGACGCCGCCGGCGCGGTGACGTCCTCGCGGTAGCTCGGCTCGAGCTGGGTCTTGCAGTGGCTGACGACCTGGGCGATCTCGGCCTCGGTGACCCACGATCCCTGCACGCGCACGGCCTTGCTGGCGCCCATCGGCAGGAACAGCCCGTCGCCCTGGCCGACGAGCTTCTCCGCGCCCGGCTGGTCGAGGATGACCCGGCTGTCGGCGAGGCTGGAGGTCGCGAACGCCAACCGGCTCGGCACGTTGGCCTTGATCAGACCGGTGACGACGTCGACGCTCGGGCGCTGCGTGGCGAGCACCAGGTGGATGCCCGCGGCGCGCGCGAGCTGGGTGATGCGGACGACCGCGTCCTCGACGTCACGCGGGGCGACCATCATCAGGTCGGCGAGCTCGTCGACGACCACGAGCAGGTAGGGGTACGGCGTGAGCACCCGCTCGCTGCCGGGCAGCGGCTGGATCTTGCCCGCGCGGACGGCCTTGTTGAAGTCGTCGACGTGGCGGAAGCCGAACGCGGCGAGGTCGTCGTAGCGCATATCCATCTCGCGCACGACCCATTGCAGCGCCTCGGCGGCCTTCTTGGGGTTGGTGATGATCGGCGTGATCAGGTGCGGGATGCCCTCGTAGGCGTTGAGCTCCACGCGCTTGGGGTCGACCATGATCATCCGGACCTCGTCCGGGGTCGAGCGCATCAGCAGCGACGTGATCATCGAGTTGATGAAGCTCGACTTGCCGGAGCCGGTCGCACCGGCGACCAACAGGTGCGGCATCTTCGCGAGGTTCGCGACGACGAAGCCGCCCTCGACGTCCTTGCCGAGGCCGACCACCATCGGGTGGTGGTCGGTGCGCGCGACGTTGGAGCGCAGGACGTCGCCGAGCGAGACGATCTCCTTGTCGACGTTGGGGATCTCGATGCCGATCGCGGACTTGCCCGGGATCGGCGAGAGGATCCGCACGTCGGCCGAGGCCACGGCGTAGGAGATGTTCTTGCCCAGCGCGGTGACCTTCTCGACCTTCACCGCGGGGCCGAGCTCGACCTCGTAGCGCGTCACCGTCGGGCCACGGGTGTAGCCGGTGACGTGGGCGTCGATGTCGAACTGCTCGAGCACCTGGGTGAGCCGCTCGACGACCTCGTCGGAGGCCTTGGAGCGCGCCTTGTGCACACTTCCGGGCTTCAGCACCTCGTTGGCCGGCAGGGAGTAGGTGACGTCGCCCGACAGCGACAGCTGCTCCACCCGCGCGGGCAGCGGGGTGTGCGGCGGGGCCTCGACCTTCTCGCCCGCGCCCTTGTCGCTTCCCTGGTCGGTCGAGCTTGTCGAGACCAGGTCCGCCGCCGCCACGTCGGCGTCCACGTCGTACGGCGCGTCCGGGTCGGCCTTCTTGCGGCGCTTGGCCAGCTCGCGCTCGGCGAGCACCGGGCTGTCGTAGGCGTCGGGGCCTCCGGGCTCCAGCGCGTCGTCGTCACCGTCGCCGTCGGCCATCGCGCCCTGGCGGCGGCGCGGACGACGACGCTTGAGGGGCTTGGGCTCCTCGCCCGGCGCGAGGGCGACGGTGTCGTCGTCGGCACCGTCGGCGCCCTCGGCGGGTGCGGTGCGACCCATCATCTGGTCGCCGAGGGCGCGCAACCGGGCGGGCACCTGATAGACGGGCGTCGCGGTGATCACGAGCACGCCGAAGACCGCGAGCAGCAGCAGGAGCGGCACGACGACGTACGACGTCTGCAGCAGGTCGAGCAGCAGGCTGGAGACGACGAAGCCGATCGCGCCGCCAGCGTCCTGCAGCGGGGTGACGTCGCCCTCGACCGGGCGTGGGGCGCCGTTGGAGATGTGGACGATGCCGAGGACACCGAAGAGCAGCGCGGTCCAACCGATGACCTGACGGCCGGCGGGGCCGTTGGTCTCGGGGTCGCGCATGTTGCGCCAGGCGACCAGGCACAGCAGGAGCGGGACGAACCAGCCGACCAGACCCACCGAGCCGGTGACGATCGTGCGGGTCACCTCGCCGACCCAACCCGGGATGTGCCACCACACGGCGGCGGCCACGACCGTCGCGAGCGCGATCAGCAGTAGGCCGATCCCGTCACGGCGCTGCTCGGGCTCGATCTCGCGAGCGGAGTGCCCGATCGCGCGGGCCCCTCCCCCGACGACGTGCGCGATCCCGAGCCACACCTTCGTCAGCGCCCGCCCGATGGCGAGCGCGATGGTCGCGATCGGGCCTGGGCCGTTGCGGACGGCGCGCGGGGCCGGCCGGGCCGCCGACTTCGAGGCAGGCTTGGACCGGGTGCTGGTCTTCGGTTTGCTACCGGACGCCCGGGTACGCGAGCCGGAGCCTCGTCCGCTTGCGGACGTGCTCTTGCTGCGCGACCCCGGCGGGGAAGACGTACGGGTCGCCATGCTGGGAGCCTAGAACAACAGTCACACCAGTCACTGGTTTCACACGCCGTCGGCGCGCCCTTGTCGGTCGAACGCTGTCGAGACCCCTTGTCGGTCGAGCGTCAAGCGGCCTGGTAGTGCACGATCGCTTCGTCCGCACCACCGGCGATGAGCCGAGCGACCAGGGCGTCGAGCTCCTTCATCACTGCGGGGGTGAGGTAGACCTCGCCGCAGCTGCCGCACTCGTACATCGGCACATCACGGATCACGACCAACTTGCCGTGCCGGTCCACAGCATGGGGTCGGAGGACCTCGACGGCGCTGCTGCCGCACTCCACACAGGGAAACTCACCGACGTCAGCCATGTCGTTTCCTCCTCTCCCGGAAGCCGGGCTGCCATTCGTTCAGCGTCGGCAGATAGATCGTGCGAAACACGATCAGTCTACGGTCGTGATGGACGACGTACACCACATGAAGCGGCACATCCCAGTCCAGCAGAAGCCTGATCTCCTTGACCATCAGATCGTCGAAGACGTGAGCCTCGATCACCTCGCCGCCATCGAGCATCGCCTCGACCTCGGACCAGGTGATGTCGATGCTGACGCACTTGTCGTAGACATGGAGCCGCGCCCTGTGCGACCGCCGGAAACGCTGTCGGCTTCATGGTTGGCGAAACGCAAACCGATCCCGATCGTGAGGAGTCCTGATGGACAAGAAGCTGGCGATTCCCGCCTTGGCCCTGTTGGCGCTGCTTGGCAGCGGGTGCGATGTCGCCGAGGTCGCCACGGCCCCGGATGAGGAGACGAAGCACGTCACGACCAGCGACCAGGCCACGGACGACGAGCCGAATGCCGACCAGGGCGCGGCGGCCGACGCCGCCGTGTCGGGCGACGTGCGCTCCTTGCGCAAGAAGGATGTCGTGATGCGGCTTCGGGTCACCGAGAAGAAGTGCTACGGCTCGGCCGGCTGCAACGTGGGCTATGAGGTGAAGCCCGCGCTCCGTCAGGAATTCGATCTCGACGGCGACTACGACATCACCTACCGAGTGATCGGCGACGAGTCCGGGCCGCAGATCGGCACGGTGACCCTGCGCGAGGACGGCAGCTACGACGAGATCTGGCCAGGCTTTGCCAGCACCACCTCGGAGTCCGTCGAGCTCCGCGTCCGGGTGGACAGCGTCACCGAGGCCGGCGGCTGGTGACTGCCCGAGCTCGGTGGCCGCCGGCGCTCGCCCACGGTCAGTGTCGGTGCCTTCTGGTTGAGTTTCGGTATGGCAGAGATCTCGGGCATTCAGGTCACCGGCGGGGTCGGCGCAAGCCGTCCTTCGCACCCGGTGCTGACCTGCACGTCCCGGGTCCGCGCGGCCCTTGATGACGTCGCCGATGTGGATCCGTTGTTCGCCACCACCGAGGCCAAGAAGGTCATGCTCACCGAGCTCACCGAGTTGGCCGATCGGGTGGTGGCGTTGCGCAACGAGGTCCTCGCCTCGGCTGACGATGTCGCGGCCGACACCGCGGCTCGGCGTACGGCGAACTGGGTCGCCGACGCCACCCGAGAGCACCCCGGCCGCGTCGCCCGCGCCCAAGACCTCGGCGAAGCACTCCGGATCCGCTACCAAGCGCTCGGGGCCGCGGTGCGCGACGGGCGCGTGCGGATGAGCCAGGCCGAGATCGTCGTCAAGGCCCTCGACAAAGCACCGCCGTCGATCTCGGTCGAGCTGCGCAAGCGCGCCGAGACCGACCTGGTGAAGCTGGCGCAGAAATGGGGACCCAAAGCGCTGACCCGCCTCGCGGAGCGGGTGTGGTCCCACCTCGATCCTGAGGGATTCGCCGACCACGAGCGCGAGCAGCTCGAGAAGGAACTCAGGGAGGCCGAAGCGCAGACCCGGTTCCGGATCCGCCACCGCTCCGACGGGACCGCGGACATCACCGGTCGGATCCCGCGCCACTACGCCACCCGGTTGCGCGGCTACCTCGAGGCGTTCACCGCACCACGCCGGGACACCGCCCTGACCGGCGCCGGGGGCAGCATCTTCGGGATCGAATCCGTCGCCACGACCGACGAAGCCACCGGTGCGAAGCGTCCCCACGACCAGGTCCTGGGCGAAGCGTTCTGTGCGTTCCTCGATGCCTACGACCCCCACGCGTTGCCGCAGCACGGCGGGATGGCCACCACGATCATCGTCCGCATCGATCTCGACGACCTGCGCGACGGCCTCGGCGTCGGGCTGCTCCCGGACGACGGCACCATCCCCGTCTCCGAGGTCCGACGGTTAGCTTGCACCGCGGGCATCGTTCCCGCCGTCCTCGACGGTGACGGTGAAGTCCTCGACCTCGGCCGCACCCAACGACTCTTCTCCGCCGCCCAACGCAAAGCACTCGCACTGAAGTATCCGTCGTGTGCTGCGCAGGGATGCACGATCCCCGCCAGGTGGTGCGAAGCCCACCACGCCGGGGATCCCTGGTGCGAGGGCGGGCGCACCGATCTGGCCGAAGGTGTCCTGCTGTGCTCCTGGCACCACCACCGCGTCCACGACCCCACCTACGACCACAGCCGCCACGCGGACGGGTCGTACCGGTTCTATCGACGGACATAGATCTCGACTCCGCTCGATCCACCGGATCTCGACCCTTCGACTCCGCTCAGGGCACCGCTCCGCTCGATCAACAACAGCCGCTCGACCGAGATCTCGACCCTTCGACTCTGCTCAGGTCTCGACTTCGCTCGACCGACAGGCGGTCCCTCGATCGACAGGCTCTGGTGGCACCCTCAGCGCGGTGCCGACGAGTCGCAATGCGGCGAGCCTGAATCAGCGACACCCCATCGGCGTGGCTCGGGGCGATCAGGCGGGGCCGGGGCGTTCCCACCGCAGTCCGTCGAACCGCGCGAAGTCAGTGTCGAAGGAACAGATGCCGACGCCGTACTCGATCGCCAGCGCTGCGAGGTGGGCGTCGGGGACCAGGTTGCCGCGCAGATCGCCGCCCACGACGAGTTCGCCCAGGATGTTGCGATGACGCGGACCAGGCACTGGTATCCAGACGCCATCGACATCGAGCCAATCCTCAATGTGACTCCATGCCTGCTCCGCGGCGAGTGGAGCAGCCGTGACCCGCGGATGGGTGATGATGCGCTGGAACGCGGTCAACGTCGCCCACGGCAGGCCGACCCGTCCAGGACCACCCATTGCCGACTCGAGCCAGATCCGGGCGCTGTCGTGGAAGGGCGCTCGCTCATCGACGGCATAGAGCAGCACGTTCGCATCGACGATCACCGGGCGCCTTCGGCGTCGTCAGCGTCCAGCAGTTCGAGCACCTCGGCGACGTTGGCGACGTCGACCTTCAGCCCGACGGGTGCGGTCCGCTGACGGAAGGGCGGAACGTCGCGATCACGCGCGAGCAGCCCGGCCCGAGCCAGCTCGTTCACCGCCTCACCCAGGCCGATGTGTCGCTCGCGCCGCAGCTCTTCGGCGGCCGCCGCCACCTCGGGATCGAGTCGCACCGTCGTCCGCATGGCTACCACGGTAGCACCACTGATTCAGGTCCACGCGCATCTCTGGTGCGCACATCGATGCCCCACCTCCGGCGGAACGTCACGGCGACGGCGAAGCTCAGCGCAGCAACCCAGTGACCCACGGCTGCACGACCAGCACCGTGGGCAGCACGAGCACGGCGGCGGCCAGCGCGTAGGCGACGACCACCCGGACCTGGTCGCGCACAGAGGGTGCAGGGCCGGCGAGGAGCTGCGCGCGCTCGGCGAGCTGACCGCCCGCGCCAAGGGTGGCCACGGGACGAGCCGTGCCCGCGAGCGCCTGGAGCGCCCGCAGCAGCGGCACCCGCCCCACACGGCGTACGGCCGCGGCGTCGGCGAGCACCTCGACCAGGAGGCTCACCTCGCGCAGTGCGGCGGCACTGGAGACGTAGCGCGGGAAGGCGCGGTGCAGGACGCCGAACGCCTCCAGCACCAGGTCGTGGCGCGCGCGCAGGTGGGCGCGCTCGTGGGCGAGCACCGCGTCGAGCTCGTCGGACGCGAGCCGTTCCATCGCGGCGGCGCTGACCACGACGCGTGAGCCGGTCAGGCCGGGCACGCAGTAGGCGACCGGGACCTCTGCGTCGATGACCGCCACTCCCCCGCGGCGCTCGGCGAGCACGTCGACCAGTGCGCGGTGGCGCCGGCGCGCCGCGCGCAGCCCGGTGCCCTCGAGGTGCCCGCTGAGCAGCAGCCGGGCCAGGACGACGATCGTGACCAGCGCGGACGCCCCCGCGAGCACCCACCCCCACCAGGTCGGCTCACGATCGCCGAGGACCAGCAGCGTGACCAGCGAGGCGCCCGAGCCGAGGGCGGCGAGCACCGCCGCCAGCGCCACGCACTGCCACAGCGTCATGGCCGCCCGGGGCGTACGCCGCAGCGCACGCCAGCCAGCGAGCAGCACCGGCACCGGACCGGTGAGCACCAGCGCGAGCCCGGCGAGCGACGCCGGCACCCACACGGTCACCGCCGCTTCACCCCTCCAGCCGGGCGAGCGCCTCCCGCAGCGCGGCGCGCTCCTCCTCCGACGCCTCGCCGACGAACGCGACCAGGGCGTCGCGGGCTCCGCCGGCGTCGTCGGCGACGCTGCCCAGCGCCTGGCGCATGAGGTCGGCCGCCATCTCGCCGCGGGACCCGGCCGCGCGGTAGAGGTAGGCCTTGCCCTGGCGGTGCTGCTCGACCAGGCCCTTCTTGGCCATCCGCGCCAGCACGGTCATCACGGTCGTGTAGGCGATCGGCCGCTCGGCCTCGATCACGGCGAAGACGTCGCGGACGGTGCGCCAGGGACGCGACTCGTCATCCGGGGATCTCGACGAGCTCGATCGCCGGGGAGAGTCCCACAGCACGTCGAGGACGGCCTTCTCCAGGTCGCCGACACGGGCGCCGCGGGCGCTCCCGGAGGCGGTCTCGGACACATCGGCAGCCATGGGGGCAGTCTACCGACACATCGTCGTACTACACGGCGTAGTATCTACGACGCTGCGTAGTTGGTACGTGGCCGTACTGGATGCAGGAGGGCCCTGTGGAGGTCGTCGACATCGCGCGGTGGCAGTTCGGGATCACCACCGTCTACCACTTCTTGTTCGTCCCGCTGACGATCGGCCTGACGCTGATCGTGGCGATCTTCGAGACGCTCTGGCTGCGCACCGGCCGTCCGGAGTACCTCCGGCTGACGAAGTTCTTCGGCAAGCTGTTCATCATCAACTTCGCCCTCGGGCTGGTCACCGGCATCGTCCAGGAGTTCCAGTTCGGGATGAACTGGTCGGACTACTCGCGCTTCGTCGGCGACATCTTCGGCGCACCGCTCGCGATCGAGGGGCTGCTCGCCTTCTTCCTCGAGTCCACGTTCATCGGGCTGTGGGTCTTCGGCTGGGACAAGCTCCCCCGCGCGCTGCACGCCGCCTGCATGTGGATCGTCCATCTCGGCGTCCTGGCCTCGTCGTGGTTCATCCTCGCCGCCAACTCCTGGATGCAGCACCCGGTCGGCTATGAGTTCAACGCCGAGACCGGGCGCGCGGAGCTGACCGACTTCGCTGCGGTGATGTTCAACAAGGTCCAGCTCGTCACCTTCCCCCACGTCGTGCTCGCGGCCTACATGACCGGCGCCGCGTTCGTCATCGGCATCAGCGCGTGGCTCTATGCCAGCAAGCGCCACGGCTCCCGCGTCGATGACGACGGTCGCGACGCCGGCGCTCCCGACCGCGAGATGTATCGCAAGTCGATGCGCATCGCGGGCGTGCTCATGCTCGTCAGCGGCATCGGCGTGGCCGTCTCCGGCGACATCCAGGGCAAGATCATGACCGAGGTGCAGCCGATGAAGATGGCCGCGGCCGAGGGGCTCTACGAGACCGCCGAGTCGTGCGCGCCGTTCTCGGTCCTCACCATCGGCACCCCCGACGGTCGCGAGGAGAAGTTCGCGCTCACGGTGCCCTGCCTGCTCTCCTGGCTCGGCGCCGGCAGCTTCGACGCCGAGGTCAAGGGCATCAACGAGCTGCGCGAAACCTACCGCGAGGAGTACGGCACCGACCCGGGCGCGGCCTACTACACGGCCTCCGAGTACGTGCCCAACATCCCCGTCACCTACTGGAGCTTCCGCTGGATGATGGGCTTCGGCGTCATCGGTGCCGGCGGTGCGGCCCTGGTGCTGTGGCTGACGCGCCGACGCAACGACGGCGCCCGCTTGCCGTCGTGGATCGGCCGGGTCGGCATCGGCCTGCCGATCGCGCTCGCCGCCGCCAACTCGTTCGGCTGGATCTTCACCGAGATGGGCCGTCAGCCGTGGGTGGTCTTCGGGCTGATGACCACCGAGCGCGGCGTCTCCCCGGGCGTCAGCGTCACCGAGGCACTGATCTCCGTCGTCGTCCTGACCGCGTTGTACGGCGTGCTCATGGTCATCGAGATCGGCCTGCTCGCGAAGTTCACGAAGAAGGGACCGGAGCCGTTCGTCGAGCCGCCGGACCCGGGCTCCCCCGACCACGACCAGGACGCCCCGATGGCGTTCGCCTACTGACCGGCCGACCCGAGACAAGCGAGAGAAGAGGAAGACGATGATCTTCGGCATCGAGCTCACCACCGTCTGGTTCGTGCTCATCGCGGTCCTGTGGATCGGCTACTTCACCCTCGAGGGCTTCGACTTCGGCGTCGGCATGCTGGTGCCGGTGCTGGCCCGCGACGAGACCGAGCGGCGCGTCATGATCAACACCGTCGGGCCCGTCTGGGACGGCAACGAGGTGTGGGTGCTGGTCGCCGGCGGCGCCACCTTCGCGGCGTTCCCGGAGTGGTACGCCACGCTGTTCAGCGGCTTCTACCTCCCGTTGCTGCTGATCCTGGTCGCGCTGATCCTGCGCAACCTCGCCTTCGAGTACCGCCACAAGGGCGACACCGCGCAGTGGCGCGGCCGGTGGGACGCCGCGCTCATCGGTGGCTCGTTCGTGCCTGCGCTGCTGTGGGGCGTCGCCTTCGCCAACATCGTGGCCGGCGTGCCGATCGACGCCGACAAGGAGTTCACCGGCACCCTCTTCACCCTGCTCAACCCCTACGCACTGCTCGGCGGCGTGACCACGCTGCTGTTGTTCCTCACCCACGGCGCGATGTTCGTGGCACTCAAGACCGACGGCGACATCCGCCACCGCGCACGGGCGCTGTCGGTCAAGCTCGGCCTTGCCGCTGCGGTCGTCGCGGTGGTGTTCTTGCTGTGGACGCAGGGCCGCACCGGGTCGATCGGCTCCGCGGTCGCGTTCTTGCTCGCCGCTACTGCCCTGCTCGCCGCCATCAGCGCCGCGCGCGCCGGCCGCGAGGGCTGGGCCTTCACCGGCACCTTCGTCACGATCGCGCTCGCGGTCGCGGGGCTCTTCCTCGCGCTCTTCCCCGACGTCATGCCCTCCAGCACCAATCCGGCGTACTCCCTGACGACGACCAACGCCGCCGCGACCGACTACACGCTGACCGTGATGACCTGGGTTGCTGCGCTGTTCACGCCGATCGTGCTGGGATACCAGGCATGGACGTACTGGGTGTTCCGCAAGCGGATCTCGACGCGGCACATCCCGACCGAGGAGCTGGCGCAGGCGCGGTGACGGCGACATGAAGCCCCTCGACCCGCGGCACCTGCCGCTGCTGCGGCCCGCGACCGGCGCGTTGGTCGCCATGGTCCTGGCATCCGTCGCGACCGGGTTGCTCGTGGTCGCCCAGGCGTTCGCGCTCGGGTGGCTGGTGGTGGCCGTCCTCGACGACCCCACCGGCACCAGCTGGCACCAGCCCGCGCTGGTGCTCGGGCTCGTGGTGCTCGGGCGCGTCGCGGGTGGGCTCGCGAGCGACCTGGCCGGGGCGCGTGCGGCCGCCCAGGTCGGCGCGGGGCTGCGGGCCCGCGTGCTCGCCGCGATCCAGCGGGTCGGACCGGTCGGGCTCACCGGCCGCCGCACGGGCGGCCTCGCCCTGCTCGCGACCCGCGGCATCGCGGCCGCCGAGCCCTATCTCGTGCGCTACCTCCCGGCGCTCGTCACGGCGGCCGTCCTGCCGCTGGCCACCGTGGCCGCGATCGCCTGGCTCGACTGGTGGAGCGCGCTCGTCGTCGTCCTGACCCTCCCACTCGTGCCGGTCTTCGCGATCCTCGTGGGCCTCACCACCCGCGACAAGGCCGATGCGCAGTACGCCGCCCTGTCGGCGCTGGCCGGGCACTTCGTCGACGTCGTCCGCGGGTTGCCGACGCTGGTCGTGCACCGGCGGGCGCGGGCGCAGACCGACACCATCGCCGCGGTGACCGACCGCTACCGGCGGACCACCGTCGACACCATGCGGCTGGCGTTCGCCTCCTCCGGCGTGCTGGAGCTCGTGGCGACCATCTCGGTCGCGCTGGTGGCCGTGCTCGTCGGCCTGCGACTGGCCGGCGGCAGCCTGGAGCTCCAGGTCGCCCTCACCGTGCTGCTGCTCGCGCCCGAGGCGTACTGGCCGCTGCGCCGCGTCGGCGCGGAGTTCCACGCCGCCGCCGAGGGCAGCGCGACGCTCGAGGAGGTCCTCGCCCTCGACGACCTCGATCTCGACCCGCTCCACGACCTCGACGACCCGGCCACGGGGTCGCTGCTCGGCGCGCTCGACGTCCCGCGCCCCCTGCGCCTGCACGATCTCGAGCTCACCTGGCCCGAGCGCACCACCCCTGCCGTACGCCGGCTCGACGCCGTGCTGCCCGCCCGCGGCCTGGTCGCGATCAGCGGGGCCAGCGGCTCGGGCAAGTCGACGCTGCTCGCCGCGCTGGTCGGCGACCTGGAGCCGACCCACGGTGCCGTCGAGGTCGGTGGCGTGCCGGTGCACGAGCTCGAGCCTGCGCTGTGGCGAGGCCGCATCGCGTGGCTGCCCCAGCGCCCGTGGCTGCAGTCCGACACCATCAGCGCCAACCTCCGCCTGGGTGCGCCCGAGGCCACCGAGCCCGAGCTGTGGGCAGCGCTGACCTCGGTCGGCCTCGCCACCGTCGTCGCCGCCCTGCCCGCCGGGCTCGCCACCGAGCTCGGCGAGGACGGCGCGGGACTCTCGGCCGGGCAGCGGGCGCGGCTCGCGCTCGCCCGCGTCGTGCTCGCCAAGCGGCCGCTGGTCGTGCTCGACGAACCCAGCGCCCACCTCGACGCCGAGTCCGAGGAGGTCGTCCTGCGCGTCATCCGCGAGCTGGCCACCTCCGCCCTCGTCGTGGTCGTCGCCCACCGGCCCGCCCTCGTGCAGGAGGCCGACCACGTCATCACGCTGCCGGCGCCGCTGGTCCCCGAGCGTGAGCGTCCGGTCGCGTCCCTGCTGCCCCGGCCGCGCACCGACGCCGACGCCTCCCCAGCCCCCCGAGACCACGATGCCGCGAGCGGGCTCGAGACCAGCGATACCACCGAGACCGGCACCTCGCGCTGGCGCTGGGCCCTGGCCACCTTCCTCGGCGCCGGTTCGTCGCTGGCGGGTGTCGCCCTCACCGCCACCGCCGGCTGGCTGATCGTCCGCGCCTCCGAGCAGCCCCCGGTGCTGATGTTGATGGTGGCGATCGTGGGGGTGCGCGCTTTCGGGCTGGCCCGTCCCGCGATGAGGTACGCCGAGCGGTTGCTGTCCCACGACCTCGTCCTGCGCATGCTGGCGCGTCGGCGCACCGAGGTGTACGCCGCCCTGGTCCCCCTCGTCCCGGGTGCGCTCGGCCGGCGCCGCGGTGACCTGCTCGCCGGCGTGGTTGACGACGTCGACGCCCTGCTCGACGACCGGCTCCGGGTCCGCCAGCCGGTGGCCTCGGCGATCTGGGTGGTCCTCGTGACCTGCGCGGTCGTCGGCTGGCTGCTGCCGGTCGCCGGCCTGGTGCTGCTGCTCACCGCGACGGTGGCGGGTGCGGCGGCGTACGCCCTGGGCCGGTGGGGTGCCCGGCACGCCGAGACCGCGGCGGTGACGCACCGCTCCGACCTCTCGGCCCGCGTCACCGAGCTGGTCACCGACCTGCGTGACCTGCGCCTATGGCAGCGCGACGACCACGCCGCGGAGCGCGCCCTGGACAGCGGCGAGCGGCTCGCCGCCGCCCAGCACCGCTCCCTGCGTGGCCAGGCGTTCGGTCGTGCCGCCGTGGCCCCCCTCGTGCTCGCCGCGATCGTCGCGATCGCCGCCACGGGCTCACGGGAGTACGCCGACGGCGCGATCAGCGGCCCGCTGCTCGCGCTGGCCCTGCTCGTGCCGCTCGCCCTGGCCGACGTGCTCACCCCGCTGGCCGAGGCCGGGGCGCTGCGCGTGCGCACCCGCGCCGCGCAGGAGCGGCTCGACGACCTCAGCAGCCGGCGTCCGGTGGTCACCGACCCCCAGCACCCGGCACCGCGGCCCGGACCGCACCCGCGCCTCGACGCCGTCCGCATCTCGGCGGGCTACGGCGGACGCGACGCCTTCACCGACCTCGACCTGCGGCTGCGTCCCGGCACCCGGGTCGGGGTGGTCGGACCGTCGGGCTCGGGCAAGTCGACCCTCGCGGCCGTGCTGCTGCGCTTCATCGACCCCCGCACCGGCCATGTCGACCTCGACGGTGTCGACGTCCGGCAGCTGGCGCTCGACGACGTGCGCTCCCGGGTGCTCCTGGTCGACGACGACCCCTACGTCTTCGGCTCGAGCGTCGTCGAGAACGTCCGCCTCGCCCGTCCCGACGCCACCGACCACGAGGTGGCTGCGGCCCTCGAACGCGCCGGCCTCGGCGACTGGGTCGCGGGCCTGCCTGCCGGGCTCCACACGCGCGTGGGCGACGGCGGTGCGGCGGTCTCCGGCGGCGAGCGGGCCCGCCTCGGCCTGGCCCGCGCGATCCTGGCCGACCCCCCGGTCCTCGTGCTCGACGAGCCGACCGCCCACCTCGACGGCCCCACCGCCCGCGCCGTGACCGCCGACCTGCTGCGCGACCGCGACCGCACCCTGGTGTGGATCACCCACGACGGCATCGGGCTGGACGAGATGGACCAGGTCCTGCGGTTGGGCGACGCCCCGTCGAGCGTCCCGGTGCTGCCCTCCTGAGCCGCGCTCAGGCCTCCACGACAACCGGGATGATCATCGGCCGGCGCCGGTGCTTGCCGGAGACCCAGCGCCCGATGACCCGCCGCATCGCCTGCTGCAGCTGGTAGGTGTCGGTGACGCCCTCGCGCACGAGCGCGTCGAGGGCGTCGATGATCGGCTGCTTGATCTCGTCGAAGACCGCGTCGCTGCCGAGGAAGCCGCGCGCGTGGATCTCCGGCCCACCGGCCACCTTGCCGGTCACGGAGTCGATGACGGCGATGACGGAGATGAAGCCCTCCTCGCCGAGGATCCGTCGGTCCTTGAGCGAGGACTCGGTGATGTCACCGACGGAGGTGCCGTCGACGAAGACATAGCCGCACGGCACCTTGCCGGCGATCCGCGCCACCCCGTCGATCAGGTCGACGACGACGCCGTCCTCGGCGATCACGACCCGGTCGGCCGGGACGCCCGTGGCCTTCGCCAGGTCGGCGTTGGCGCGCATGTGCCGGATCTCGCCGTGGATCGGCAGCACGTTGCGGGGCTTGACGATGTTGTAGCAGTAGAGCAGCTCCCCGGCCGAGGCGTGGCCGGAGACGTGCACGAGCGCGTTGGACTTGTGGACGACGTTGGCGCCCCACCGCGAGAGGCCGTTGATGACGCGGAAGACGGCGTTCTCGTTGCCGGGGATGAGCGAGGACGCCAGGACGACGGTGTCGCCCTCCTCGATGTGGACGAAGTTGTGGTTGCGCTGGGCGATGCGCGACAGCGCCGACAGCGGCTCGCCCTGTGACCCGGTGGAGATCAGCACCTGCTTCTCCGGGGGCAGCTCGGCGAGCTCCTTGGCGTCCACAACCAGCCCCGGCGGGACGTTGAGATAGCCCAGGTCGCGCGCGACGCCCATGTTGCGCACCATCGAGCGCCCGACGTAGGCCACCTTGCGCCCGTGGGCCTCGGCGGCGTCCATCACCTGCTGCACGCGGTGGATGTGGGAGGCGAAGCAGGCGACGATGATCCGCTGGTTGCTGGCGTGGAAGACCCGGTCGAGCACCGGCGAGATGTCGCGCTCGCTGACGTTGAAGCCCGGCACCTCGGCGTTGGTGGAGTCGACCATGAACAGGTCGACGCCCTCCTCCCCCAGTCGTGCGAAGGCCCGCAGGTCGGTGAGCCGCCCGTCGAGCGGCAGCTGGTCCATCTTGAAGTCGCCGGTGTGCAGCACGACCCCGGCGGCGGTGCGGATCACGACGGCGAGCGCGTCGGGGATCGAGTGGTTGACCGCCACGAACTCCAGCTCGAACGGCCCGAAGGAGATGCGCTCGCCCTCGGCGACGACGTGCTTGACGGTCTCCTTGAGCCGGTGCTCGCGCAGCTTGGAGCCGAGCAGCGCCAAGGTGAGCTGGGAGCCCACCAGCGGGATGTCGCCGCGCTCGCGCAGGAGGTACGGCGTGGCGCCGATGTGGTCCTCGTGGCCGTGGGTCAGCACCAATGCCTCGACGTCGTCGAGGCGGTCGCGGATCGACTCGAAGTCGGGGAGGATCAGGTCGACGCCGGGGTGGTGCTCCTCCGGGAACAGCACGCCGCAGTCGACGATCAGCAGCCGCCCGGCGTGCTCGAAGACGGTCATGTTGCGACCGACCTCGCCCAGCCCGCCGAGCGGGGTCACCCGCAGGCCGCCCTCGGGGAGCGGGCCGGGCGCGGACAGTTCGGGGTGCGGGTGAGACACGGAGCGCGGTCCTTCGAGTCGTTCGGTCAGGGCAGGAGGCCGGCGGCCGCGAGGCCCGACCGCAGCGCTGCCAGCTCGTCGTCGTCGAGCGCCACCAGCGGCGAGCGGACGTGGCGGTTGTCGAGCACGCCGAGCAGCTCGAGCGAGGCCTTCGCCGTCGTCGCGCCGTAGTTGGCCACGCCCATGACCGCCTCGAACGCCGGCAGCAGCCGCAGGAAGATCTCGCGCGCCCCGTCGTGGTTGCCGCTCAGGAACGTGCGGATCATCGTGGCGAGCTCACGCCCGGCGACGTGACCGACCACCGACACCAGGCCCACGGCGCCGTGGGCCAGGAAGCCGAGCGTGTTGACGTCGTCGCCGGAGTAGACGGCGTACCCGAGGTCGACCAGCTGCGCGGCGCGGGGCATGTCGCCGACCGCGTCCTTCACGGCGACGACGGGCTCGAGCCCGACGAGCTCGCGGTAGGACGCCAGGGCGATCTGGCTGCCGGTGCGGCCCGGGACGTCGTAGAGCATCACCGGGAGCTCGGCGGCGTCGATGACCTGACGGAAGTGGTGCACGATGCCGCGCTGGCCGGGTTTGTTGTAGTACGGCGTCACGAGCAGTACGCCGTCGGCGCCCCGCTCGCGGGCCTGGCGCGCGAGGAACGTCGAGGTGCTGGTGTCGTTGGTGCCGACCCCGGCGACCAGGACGACCTCGGGACCGACGGCGTCGCGGACGGCGGCGAGGATCTCGCCGTCCTCCTCCTTGGTCGTCGTCGCCGACTCGCCGGTGGTGCCGGAGACCACGAGCCCGTCGTTGCCGGTCGCGACCAGGTGCTTGGCGATGCGCTGGGTGCCCTCGAGGTCGAGCGTGCCGTCGGGACGGAACGCGGTGGCCATCGCAGTCAGCATCGTCCCGAAGGGCGCTTGGGCCGTCCCGAAGGGCGCGCTGGCAGCGCCGGACGGCGCAGCGGGATCGAGGGGCGTGGTCATGGGCTCAGGCTATCGCCCGGTTGCCCCGCTCCTCGTCACAGTCCGAACGCACGGTCCTGGAAGTCGGCGATCTCCTCGCCATCGGCGAGGAGCTCCGGCGTCGTCTCCAGGGCGATCGCGGGGTCGAGCAGGATCGACTCGAGCACCGTGCGCGAGACGGGGAATCGGGTCCAGTCGACCGAGGACGGGATCCGCGCGCCGGCGACGGTCACCGACACGCGTGCGTCACCCCGCAGCAGGACCATGCCGGCCGTGCCCTGACCCGTCGCGGCGCCGGCGGGCTGCCACAGCACCTGGTACGGCGTCCGGTTCCCCTCGTCGTCGGTGGCGACCGCGTCGCTGCACCACCGCGCCAGCGCACCGCACAGCTGCGCACCGTCCAGGTCCGGGTCCTCCGGCGCCACCGACACCGAGACCTCGGCGTCGTCGATCGCGGCCGTGGCGATCAGGACCGGGCGCGGGTCGTCGGTGGCGTCGGTGTCCTCGACCCCACCGACGGCGCGGACGTCCACGTCCTCGAGGTGGTCCAGCAGTGCCGCCGCCGTCGAGCGGGCGGTCGCCGGCACGCGCTCGTCCGTGTCCAGCTCACCGCGGTAGTAGGGGTCCGCACCGCACGCGGCGAGCAGCACCAGCGCCACCAGACCGGCGGCGACCCTCACCGCCGTACCCACCACACGATGTCGAAGCCGTCGTGGGGCTCGCGCCGGTCCTCGCGCCACGCGGAGCGGTCCCAGTCGGGATAGAACGTGTCGCCCTCGGGCGAGAGGTGCACCTCGCTGAGCACCTGCTCCTGCGCCCCGGACTCCAGGGCGAGGCGATAGATCTGCGCCCCGCCGACGACCATCAGCGGCTGGTCGGGGTGGAGCTTCGCCGCGAGCGCGAGTGCCTGGTCGATGTCGTGGACGACGTGGGCGTCGTGGGCGACGAAGTCCGGGTTGCGGGTGAGGACGATGCTCGTGCGCTGGGGCAGCGCACCCATCTCGTCGTACGTCGTGCGGCCCATGAGCATCGCGTGCCCGGTCGTCGTGCGCCGGAAGTGCCGCATGTCCTCGGGCAGGTCCCACGGGATGGCGCCGTCGCGGGCGATCACCCCGTTGTCCGCCACCGCGGCGACCAGGATCATCCGCGGCTCGGGGCCGCCGTCGTCGCGCGGCATCTCAGACCGCGATCGGCGCGGCGATGGCCGGGTGCGGGTCGTAGCCCTCGACGCTGATGTGCTCGAGCTCGAACGCGTCGAGCTGCGTCACGCCCGCGTCCAGGCGCAGCGTCGGCAGCGGCCGGGGCTCCCGGGTGAGCTGCAGGCGCGCCTGGTCGAAGTGGTTGGCATAGAGGTGCGCGTCGCCGAAGGTGTGGACGAAGTCGCCCACGCCCAGGCCGGTCACCTGGGCGACCATGTGGGTCAGCAGCGCGTAGGAGGCGATGTTGAACGGCACCCCGAGGAAGACGTCGGCCGAGCGCTGGTAGAGCTGGCACGAGAGCCGACCAGGCGTCTCGCCGGTCGGGTCGGGCGCGACGTAGAACTGGAACAGCGCATGGCACGGCGCGAGCGCCATCTGCGGGATGTCGGCGACGTTCCACGCCGACACGACGTGGCGCCGCGAGCTCGGGTCGCGACGGATCTGCTCGACCACCTGCGCGAGCTGGTCGACGTGCTCCCCGCTCGGGGTCGGCCAGGAGCGCCACTGGGCGCCGTACACCGGTCCAAGGTCGCCGTTCTCGTCGGCCCACTCGTCCCAGATCGTCACGTTGCGCTCCTGCAGCCAGGCGACGTTGGTGTCGCCGCGCAGGAACCACAGCAGCTCGGCGAACACCGAGCGCGTGTGGACCTTCTTGGTCGTCACCAGCGGGAACCCGGCGTTGAGGTCGAAGCGCAGCTGGTGGCCGAAGACGCTGCGCGTCCCGGTCCCGGTGCGGTCGTCGCGATCGACGCCCTCGTCGAGGATCCGGCGCACGAGATCGAGGTATGCCTGCACGGTTGAGAGCCTAGAGCGTCCGCGGGCACCGCAGGTGCAGGCGTCCGGCCGTGCCGGGCGTGGAGGGCGCCCGGCACGGCCGGAACATCGGGGGCGGCAGGGCCGCGGGCGGGGGCTAGCGGTTGCGGCGCGCGGCGGAGCTGCGGCGCTGGGCCTTGCGGATCGCGGCTGCCTCGGACTTCACGGTGTCGACGAGGAACGAGCGGATCGCGGGACTGTTGAGCTCGGCGTACACCCCGGGGAACAGCGGTGTCGCACACCCCAGGCCATAGCTGACCACGCCGACCTGGACCGGGCGACCGTTGGCGCGGCGACCGAAGAGCGGCCCACCGGAGTCGCCCTGGCAGGAGTCGCCGAGCAGGGTCTGGGCACACATCTCGGTGCGGGGGCGGAACCCCATCAGCCCGTTGAGCAGGCACCCGGAGTCGGAGACGGCCTGTACGTCGACCTTGCGCAGCACCGTGGACGGTGGTCCGAGCAGGAAGAACGTCGTGCCCCACCCGGTCACGGTCAGGCGTGCGCCGTTGCGCTCGAAGGCGTCGTTGCCCGCCGCGACCACGGGGATCCGGGCCCCGGTGATCGGGCGGGTGGTGCGCAGCAGGGCCACGTCGTGGGTGCCGGTCTCGGCGTAGCGCGGGTGGATGACGATCTTGTCGACGGCGTACGCCGTGCCCCGCCGGGAGTCGAGGTGGTGGGCACCGACGACCAGGCGCAGGTCGCGCGGCTCGTTGCCGGTGACGCAGTGGGCGGCGGTCAGCACCAGGCGCTTGCGCAGCACCGAGCCACCGCAGAAGTGGGCGTCGGAGCCGGTGCGGTCGGCGGCCTGGACGGAGACCATGAAGCCGAACTCGCCCGGGGCTGCGGCGCTGCCGCCGACGATCGCCTGGGCCGCAAGCGGTGTGGTCGCGAGGATCGTCGCCACCGTGGCGAGCGCCGCGGTCAGCAACGCTGCGACCCGCATCCGCCGGGGGCCCCGGGTGCTTCGGGCGCCCGAGGTGCTTCGGGTGCGCTGCCACGACTCGGACGTCATCTGTCCTCCGCCCTGCCGGCCCGTCGCCGGCACTGTGGACCCCAACGAGGGCGGGCCGACGGGGGTTACGCAGGTCACGCGGCCGGGTGGGTCAGGCGTCGTAGTCCAGCTCCAGCACGGCGGTGGTCGCCCGGGAGCGACAGGTGAGGACGTAGCCGGCCTCAACCTCGGCGGCCTCGAGCGCCCACTGGTCCGCCATCGCGACCTCGCCGGACACGACCTGGGCCCGGCAGGTGCCACACACCCCGCCGCGGCAGGCGTACGGCGCGTCCGTCCGAGCGCGGAGCACGGCGTCGAGGACGCTGGCGTCGTACGGCTGGGTCGCGACCGTGGTCAGGCGACCGCCGAGCCGGGCGGTGATGATGTGCGCGGCGGCGTCCTCGTCACCGGGCACGGCGGGGGCCGCCAACGGCGCCCCGGCGTGGAACAGCTCGACGTGCACCCGGTCCGCCGGCACCCCGCGTGCGCGGACGGCGTCGCGTGCCTCGTCGACCAGGGCGAGCGGACCACAGAGATACCACCCGGTGACCGCCGGCGCACCCGTCAGCGCGGCGTCGAGCAGCCGGGCCCAGCGCTGCGGGTCGGGTCGCCCCGAGAGCACGGGCGCTGCCTGCGGTTCGCGGGTGAGCACATGGGTGAGCACGACGCGGGCGGGGTGGGCGTCCTTGAGGTCGGCCAGCTCCTCGGCGAACATCACCGACTCCGCCGTGCGGTTGACGACGAGGAGCGTGACCCGGGAGGTGGGATCGGCGGCGAGGAGCTCCTCGGCGATGGCGAGCACGGGCGTGATGCCGGACCCGCCGACGATGCCGACGACGTGGGCGGGACCGGACTCCGCAGCTGTCGGGGCGAGCACGAACCGGCCCGTGGGCGCGGCGACCTCCAACACGTCACCGGGGCGCAGGTCCTCGACGAGGTGGGTGGAGAGCCGCCCGCCTGCGAGGCGGCGTACGCCGATGCGCAGCTCCCCTCGAGCCCGCGACCGGGACGGGGCCACGCACACCGAATAGGTACGCCGCTCCTCGGCCGCGCCGTCGAGCAGCAGGTGCGCCGGCACCCGCACGGGGACGTGCTGGCCCGGGAGGTGGCAGAAGACCTCGGCCAGGTCAGGCGGCACGCACAGCCCGATGCTGACCGCGTCGGCGGTCAGACGCGTGACGTCGGCGACCTGCAGCCGGTGGAACCCGCTCATCGGACGGTCCGCCTCACCGCAGCGTCCGCACGTGCTCGTACGGCTCCTCGCACGCCCCGCAGACCCACAGCGACGTGCACGCTGTCGGGCCCGAGCGCGACACGAGCCGGGACCGCTCCGCCCCGCACTGCGGGCACGCCGGGTCGGCGTACCGGGTCGGGGCGAGGGTGAGCGCCGTGGCGCCGCCGGCGGACGGGTCCGGCGGCGTCGGCGGGGCGATCCCGGCCGCGCGCAGCGCCGCCAGCCCGGTCGGTGTGATCGCGTCGGTCGTCCACGGCGGCGACCACACCGTCTCGACGTGCGCCTCGACTCCGTGCTCGGCGAACGCGGCCACGAGGTCGCTCGCCATCGTCTCGACGGCGGGACATCCCAGGTAGGTCGGGGTGATCCGCACCTGCACGGTGCCTTCGGGAGCGACCACGACACCACGCAGGACCCCCAGGTCGGCGAGCGAGAGCACGGGGAGCTCGGGGTCGAGCACGCTCCCGGCGATCGCCCACGCCTGCTCCGCGCGCAGGACCGTCCGCGCGCTCACCAGACCGCTCCGGGGTGGGCGCGTGCGACCTCCTGCATGGTGGCCAGCAGCGGCGCGAGGTGCTCGGTGTGGCGGCCCTCCCGGCCCCCGGCGTACGGCGTGGGGTCGTCGGGCTCGGACGGCACGACCAGCGTCGCGGCGGCGATGTCGTCGGCCAGCTGGCCCCGGACGGTCGCGCCGGTCTGCGGCGTCAACAGCTCGGCCAGGTAGGGCCACTCCGCCTCCAGCGCCCGCTGCACCCGGTCGTGGGACTCGTGGGTGCCGTCGCCGAGGCGCAGCAGCCAGGTGCGGGCGTGGTCGCGGTGATAGCTGACCTCGGCGACCGCCTTGGCCAGCACCGCGGCGACCGTGGGGTCGGGCACGGAGCGCAGCGCGGCGTAGCGGTGCAGCTGCGCGGTGCTGAGCAGCAGGAGGCGTACGACGAGCACGCCGAAGTCCTGGCCGTCGGGACGCTCCACCAGCAGCGCGTTGCGGAGCTCCGCCGGTGTGCGCCAGTAGGCCAGGTCGTCCTCGCTGCGCCCGCGTCCCTCGAGCTCGCCGAAGCGGGTCAGCAGGGCGCGGGCGACGCCGAGCTGGTCGAGGGCGATGTTGGCGAGCGCGACGTCCTCCTCGAGGACCGGCGCGAGGCTCACCCAGCCGCCGAGCCGCTGGGCGGCGATCAGCGCGTCGTCGGCCAGCGCCAGCAGGTCGTCCGCGTCGAGCATGGCGGCGGCGGGAGGCGAGACGCTCACAGGTGCGGCACCCCCTCGGGCACGGCGTAGAAGGTCGGGTGGCGGTAGGGCTTGTCGGCGCTCGGGTCGAAGAACGCGTCCTTCTCCTCCGGGCTCGAGGCGGTGACCGCGCTCGAGGGGACGACCCACAGCGAGACGCCCTCGCCGCGACGGGTGTAGAGGTCGCGGGCGTTGCGCAGGGCGAGCTCCGCGTCCGGTGCGTGCAGGGACCCGACGTGCTGGTGGGACAACCCGCGGCGCGGTCGGACGAACACCTCCCACAGCGGCCAGTCGCTCACTGGATTACCTTCCTCAGGTCGGTGGCTTCAGATGGGTTGCCGGTACACCCCTGGTCCCCACCGGACCATCGCCACGGTCGCTCGACCTTCGAGGTCCAGCGTGAGTTCTGCGAGGTCCGGTGGCCCAGGACCCGCCGACCGGCTACAGGGCTATGCGCCGATGAGCGCCGATCAGTGAGCGACCGGCTGCAGGGTCCCGGGACCACCGGGTGTTCTCTCACTGCTCCAACAGCGAGGAACTGACCATGAGTGTGACCCCTGAAGCGACCCGACCACGAGTGTGCGCCGGTCTGGACTGGGCCAAGGACGACCACGTCGTGTGCATCCTGGACCCCGACGGCGAGGTGCTTGACCGGTTCACCGTCGAGCACACCGCTGCCGGCCTCAAACGACTCGTACGACGTCTGTTGGCAGCTGAGGTCGTCGAGATCGGCATCGAACGCGGCGACGGGCCCGTCATCGATGCCTTGCTTGCCACCGAGCTGACCGTGCTGGTGATCAGCCCCAACCAGGTCAAGAACCTCCGCTCGCGCTACGGCTCGGCCGGCAACAAGGACGACCGGTTCGACGCCTACGTCCTGGCAGATGTGGTCCGCACCGACCGCCGTCGCCTGACCCCGCTGACCAGATCGACCCCGGCCACCCAAGCGCTGCGCTCCAGCGTGCGTGCTCGTCGGGACCTGGTCGCGCACCGCGTCGCGGCAGCCAACCAGCTCCGCGCGCACCTGCAGGTCGTGTTCCCCGGCATCGTGGACCTGTTCGCCCACCTGGACTCCGCGATCAGCCTGTCCTTCCTGGAACGGTTCCCCACCCAGACCAAAGCCGACTGGCTCACCGCCGACCGGCTCGCAGCATGGCTGAAGAAGCTCGCCTACTCCGGGCGCACCGACCCTGCCGTGTTGCACCAACGGCTGCTCGCTGCGCCCCGCGGCACCACCGGTGCTGAAACCGGCCCCCATGCCGCAACCACGCTCGCGTTCGTCGCGGTCCTGCGGAGCTTGAACACCCAGATCGCCACGCTCGCGGACTCGATCGCTGAGCAACTCGACGTCCACCCCGACGCGCACGTCGTGACCTCGCTGCCTCGCTCCGGGACCGTGCGCGCCGCGCGACTGCTCGCCGAGATCGGGGACGCCCGCGGCAGGTTCCCCACCGCCGACTCCCTGGCCTGTCTGGCCGGCGTCGCGCCCTCGACGCGGCAGTCCGGCAAGGTCAAAGCCGTCACCTTCCGGTGGGGATGCGACAAAGAACTCCGCGACGCCCTGTGTGACTTCGCCGCTGACTCCCGACACGCCAACCCGTGGGCCGCCGACCTCTACAACCGCGCCAGGGCACGCAACCACGACCACCCCCACGCCGTCCGGATCCTCGCCCGCGCCTGGGTCGACATCATCTGGCGCTGCTGGCAAGACCGGGCCACCTACGACCCTAGCCAGCACCGAGCCTTCCAACGCGTCCTCAACGAACACCACCAAATCGCCGCCTGACGGCGCGGAGGTTGACACAGGGCAACTCACGCCGTGGCCCCCTCGCGCTCGGCGCGCCGGGCGGTGCGCTTGGCTTCGTACGCCGAGGCCGCCTCGCGCACCCAGGCCCCCCGCTCGTGGGCACCGACCCGGTGGGCGATGCGCTGGCGGTTGAGCGGGCCGTCGCCGCGGATCACGGCGTACAGCTCGGAGAAGTCGATCGCGCCGAAGTCGAAGGACCCGCGCTCGGGATTCCACCGCAGGTCGGGGTCGGGCAGGGTGAGCCCGAGCGCCTCGGCCTGCGGGACGGTCATGTCGACGAACCGCTGACGCAGCTCGTCGTTGGAGAACCGCTTGATCCCCCACGCCATCGACTGCTGCGAGTGCTCCGAGGCGTCGTCGGGCGGGCCGAACATCATCAGGCTCGGCCACCACCACCGGTCGACGGCGTCCTGGGCCATGGCGTGCTGCTCGGGTGTGCCGTGGGCGAGGGTGTGCAGGATCTCGAAGCCCTGGCGCTGGTGGAAGGACTCCTCCTTGCAGATGCGCACCATGGCCCGGGCGTAGGGCCCGAACGAGCAGCGGCACAACGGCACCTGGTTGACGATCGCTGCCCCGTCGACCAGCCACCCGATCGCCCCGACGTCGGCCCACGACAGCGTCGGGTAGTTGAAGATCGAGGAGTACTTCTGCCGTCCGGTGTGCAGCGCGTCGAGCAGCTCCTCCCGGCTCGCGCCGAGCGTCTCGGCGGCGGCGTACAGGTAGAGCCCGTGGCCGGCCTCGTCCTGCACCTTCGCCAGCAGGATCGCCTTGCGGCGCAGGCTGGGCGCCCGGGAGATCCACTCCCCCTCGGGCTGCATGCCGATGATCTCGGAGTGCGCGTGCTGGGCGATCTGGCGGATCAACGTGCGCCGGTAGGTTTCCGGCATCTCGTCGCGCGGCTCGACGCGCTCGTCCGCGGCGAGCAGCGCGCGGAACGAGTCGGGCTCGCGGGGCGCCTCGGATGTGATCGCGGTCACCATAGAGTGAGGGTACCTGAGTTATGACACCTCTGCGCACATCATGCGGTTGGCCGTCACACGCGCGCAGGCGCGCAGCAGGGACCGTCACGGGACGACTGCGATCGGTGAGTCTCACCTCGGGTGCGAGGATGGCGCCATGAGCACCGAGCCTGGCCGCCCCACCGCCGACGTCTCCTGCCGCGTCGCGTGGGCCGACGATGCCCGCGGGATTGCCGAGGTGCAGGTGCGGGCCTGGCGGCAGTCGTACGCCGACCTGTTCCCCGCCGAGGTGCTCGCGAGCATGGACCCGGCCCAGATCGCCGCGGTCTGGCACCAGTCGCTGACCAAGCCGCAGGACGCCCGCAACCGGGTGCTCGTCGCATTGGAGCGCAACCGGATCGTCGGCTTCGCCGTCACCGGACCGACCGCCGACGACGACAGCGACCCCATCGCCGACGGAGAGATCGCCGAGTTCTCCGTCGACCCGGACGACCAGCGGCTCGGCCACGGCTCGCGACTGCTGCAGGCCTGCGTCGACACCCTCGTCGCCGACCGGTTCACCCGCGGTCTGTGCTGGCTGAACTCCACCGACGACGCCCGTCGCGCCTTCCTCACCGAGGCCGGCTGGGCCCCCGATGGCGCCCACCGCGAGCTCGATCTGCACGGCGACGGGACGGTCCGGGTCAAGCAGGTCCGGCTGCACGTGGCATTGACCGACTGATCTTCGCGGGGGATGCTGGAATCGGGTTTGCCGTCCGCGCGGCGGGGAACCTCGCGTTCGCCGACCACGTCCCGAGCAGCCGTGGACTCCCCCCGGGCCGGCCTCGCGTAGCTGGCCTCAGGAGGCGCCATGCTCGGTCCCCTACCCCTGGTCCATCAGGTCGCGGTCGGGATGGCCGCGGTGCTCACGTGCGCGGCCCTGGGCCTGTGGCTCGGCTGGCTGGTGCCACTGGCCATCGTCCCCACCACGCTCGCGCTTCTCGGTGCAACGGTGGGTGCCGTCGCCGCCTACGTGCTGCTGCACGACTCCACCCGCCGCCCGGCCTCGCGCCCGTAGCGGTCCCCGGCCGACACCGCCCACCGGCGACCGCGCGCGGACCCGGTCGTTAGGGTCCCGCTGTGCCTGCGCCCCCGCCCTACCCCGACGAGCTCGCCGTCCCCGACGAGCCCCTCGACCGGCCACTCGACCGGGCTGAGCGGCGTGCCGTCGTCCGGGACTCCCTCGCCGTGGGTGTCGCGACCGGTGCCTATGGCATCTCCTTCGGCGCGGCGGGGATCGCCGCCGGGCTCGACGTGTGGCAGACCTGCCTGCTGTCGCTGCTGATGTTCACCGGTGCCAGCCAGTTCGCGCTCGCGGGCGTGATCGGCGCGGGCGGCTCGCCGGTGGCAGCTGCGGCGGCGGGTCTGCTGCTCGGCACCCGCAACACCCTCTACGGCCTGCGGCTGGCACCGATGCTGGGCTGGCGCGGCGTACGCCGGTGGGGTGCGGCGCACCTGGTCATCGACGAGTCCACCGCGATGACGATCAACCGCGAGTCCCGGCCGGCCGCCCGGCTGGGCTTCCTCACCACCGGCGGCTCGATCTTCGTGCTGTGGAACGTCTTCACCGCGATCGGCGCCTTCGGCGGTGAGGCGATGGGCGACCCGCGCGCGTACGGTCTCGACGCCGCGGTCGGGGGTGCGTTCCTCGCGCTGCTGTGGCCGCGGCTCACCGACGCCGTCCACCGGGTCGGTGCGCTCGCAGGGGCGGCGCTGGCGCTGGCGCTCGTCCCGCTCACGCCCGCCGGCGTCCCGGTGCTGGCCGCGGCCGTCGTCGCCCTCGGCCTGGCCCTGCGCGCACGGGAGGCCCGCGCATGAGCCTCTGGGTCGCGATCATCGCGGCCGGGCTGGGCTGCTACGCCCTTAAGCTCGCCGGGCTGTCGGTGCCCGAGTCGGTGCTCGACCGGCCCTACGTACGCCGCGCCACGGACCTGCTCCCGGTCGCGCTGCTGGCGGCGCTGATCGCCGTGCAGGTGTTCGCCGACGGCCAGCGGCTGGTGGTCGACGCCCGCGTCGCGGGGCTCGCCGCGGCGGCCGTGGCCCTGCTCCTGCGCGCGCCGTTCCTCGTGGTGGTGGTGGTCGCGGCGGGGACGGCTGCGCTGCTGCGCGCCCTCGGCATGCCCTGACCCCCACTCCGCTGACGTCATGCGCTCCCGGAGCAATAGCGTCGGAGTCGTATGACGTCGCAGCGGGGCGTCATGCGCTCCCGGAGGAATAGGGCCGGAGGCGTATGACCTCCCGGCGGGGCTGGCGCCTCACGCGAGGTCGAGCAGCTCCTCCAGGCCCACGGTGAGCCCGGGCCGCTCCCCGATCGCGCCCAGCGCCCGCAGCACACCCGGCGCGAACGACGCACGGTCCATCGAGTCGTGCCGGATCGTCAGGGTCTCCCCCGGCCCGCCGAGCACGACCTCCTGGTGGGCGACCATCCCGCGGATGCGCAGCGCGTGGACGGGGATGCCGTCCACGGACGCACCGCGAGCACCGTCGAGCGCGGTGGAGGTCGCATCGGGTGCCGCGCCGAGGCCGGCGTCGGCGCGAGCAGCCGCGATCAGCTGCGCCGTACGCCGGGCGGTGCCCGACGGGGCATCGGCCTTGTCGGGGTGGTGCAGCTCGACGACCTCGACGGAGTCATAGAACCGCGCCGCCTGGCCGGCGAAACGCATCATGAGGATCGCACCGATGGAGAAGTTCGGCGCGATCAGCACGCCGACACCGGGGGCGTCGGCGAGCCAGCCGCGCAGCGTCTCCAGGCGCTCGTCGTCGAAGCCCGTGGTGCCGACGACGGCGTGGATGCCGTGCTCGATGCAGAAGCGCAGGTTGTCCATCACCACGTCGGGGTGCGTGAAGTCGACGACCGCCTCGGCGCGGGTGTCGACCAGCGTCTGCAGCGTGTCGTCCTGGTCGACCTCGGCGACCAGCTCGACGCCGTCGGCCTCGTCGACCGCGCGACAGATCTCGCGACCGACCTTGCCCTTCGCTCCGAGGACACCGACCTTGCTGACACGCGCTGCAGGACTCACGCGCGCCAACGTATCCCAGCCGGTCTCAGTCCAGCGGGCCGACCATCGCGAGGACCGGGGCGCGTCCGAGGGTCGAGGCGGCAAGGGCGCGGACGTCGTCGAGCGTGACCGCCTCGATCCGGCCCAGCACCTCCTCGACGCTCGGCAGCTCGTCATAGAGCAGCTCCGCCTTGGCGATGCGCGACATCCGCGACGCCGAGTCCTCCAACCCCAGCACGAGCCCGCCGCGCAACTGGCCGATCCCGCGCTGCAGCTCGTCGGAGGTGATGCCGTGCGCGGCCACCTCAGCCAGCTCGGCGCGCACGACGTCGAGCAGCTCACCGACCCGGTCGGGCAGGCAGCCCGCAGCGACGCCGACCAGGCCGGCGTCGGAGTAGTGGGTGGTGAAGGCATAGATGCCATAGGCCAGCCCGCGCTTCTCCCGCACCTCCTGGAAGAGCCGCGACGACGTCCCGCCGCCCAGCGCCGACGTCAGCACGCCCAGGGCGTAGCGGCGCGGGTCGGTGCGCGTGAGGCCCGGCATCCCGAGCACGACGTTGACCTGCTCGAAGGGACGCGCGACCCGCACCTCACCCGGCGTGACCGAGCGGGTGCGCGAGGCCTGCCGCACGGGCGCCGGCCGGCGACCCGAGTCGGCGAGGAAGTCGTTGCCGGCGAACGCCTTGCGCACGGCGCGGACGACGGTGGTGTGGTCGAGGTTGCCCGCGACCGCGACCACCATGTGCTCGGGGCGGTAGCGCGAGCGGTAGTAGCGCTGGATCTGGGTGCGGGTCAGTGCCTGCACCGACTCCTCGGTCCCGCCGACCGGGCGGCCCATGGGGGTGTCACCCCAGGCCTGGGAGACCAGCAGGTTGTGGACGACGTCCTCGGGGTCGTCGTCGTGCATGGCGATCTCGTCGAGGATCACCGCCCGCTCGGCCTCGACGTCGTCGGCACTGATCACCGAGGAGGTGATCATGTCGCCGAGCACGTCGATCGCCACCGGCAGGTCCTCGTCGAGGACCCGCGCGTGGAAGCAGGTGTACTCCTTCGCGGTGAAGGCGTTGAACTCCCCGCCCACCGCGTCCAGTGCGACCGAGATGTCCATCGCCGAGCGGGTCGGCGTGCCCTTGAACAACAGGTGCTCGAGGAAGTGCGAGGCACCCGACAGCGTCGGGCTCTCGTCGCGCGACCCGACGCCGACCCAGACCCCGATGGAGGCCGAGCGGACGTGCGGCATCGCCTCGGTGACGACCCGCAGTCCCCCGGGAAGCACGGTGCGGCGAACGCGGCTCGTCGCCGCGCCCGCCGCATCCGTGCTCGTGAGGAGCGTGCGGGTCGTCCCGGGCTTCTGCTCCGTGGCCCTCACCGGGGACGACCCAACACTCTCAGGCCTGCGATCTCAGGCCTCCGTGTCGCTCTCGGCGTCGGCCTGCTGCTCACCGGCTGCCTCGTCGACCACCGGCGACAGCGACAGCTTGCCGCGGTCGTCGATCTCGGTGATCTCGACCTGGACCTTCTGGCCGACCGAGACGACGTCCTCGACGTTCTCGACCCGCTTGCCGCCGGCGAGGCTGCGCAGCTTGCTGATGTG
This sequence comes from Nocardioides massiliensis, assembly GCF_030811215.1. NCBI lineage: Bacteria > Bacillati > Actinomycetota > Actinomycetes > Propionibacteriales > Nocardioidaceae > Nocardioides > Nocardioides massiliensis. The sequence goes on along the minus strand of NZ_JAUSQM010000001.1, from coordinate 2,461,263 downwards.
CAGCAGGCCGTCCTTGCCAGGCATGAGCGAGACGAACGCACCGAAGTTGGTCGTCTTCACGACCGTGCCGAGGTAGCGCTCGCCGACCTCGGGCATCGTCGGGTTGGCGATCGCGTTGACCGCGGCGCGCGCAGCCTCGGCCGCCTCACCGTTGGTCGCACCGATGTAGACCGTGCCGTCGTCCTCGATCGACAGGGTCGCGCCCGTGTCGTCCTGGATCTGGTTGATGATCTTGCCCTTGGGGCCGATGACCTCGCCGATCTTGTCCACGGGGACCTTCACGGTGATGATCCGCGGCGCGTGCTGCGACATCTCCGCCGGAGCGTCGATGGCCTCGGCCATCACCTCGAGGATCGCCATGCGCGCGTCGCGCGCCTGGGTCAGCGCGCCCGCCAGCACGTCGGCCGGGATGCCGTCGAGCTTGGTGTCGAGCTGCAGCGCGGTCACGAACTCCGACGTACCGGCGACCTTGAAGTCCATGTCGCCGAACGCGTCCTCGGCACCGAGGATGTCGGTGAGGGCGACGTACTCGGTCTTGCCGTCGATCTCACCGGAGATCAGGCCCATCGCGATGCCCGCGACCGGCGCACGCAGCGGCACACCGGCAGCCAGGAGCGACAGGGTCGAGGCGCAGACCGACCCCATGGAGGTGGAGCCGTTGGAGCCCATCGCCTCCGAGACCTGCCGGATGGCGTAGGGGAACTCCTCGCGCGTGGGAAGCACCGGCTCGAGGGCGCGGCCCGCGAGGGCACCGTGGCCGATCTCGCGACGCTTGGGCGAGCCGACGCGACCGGTCTCGCCGGTGGAGTACGGCGGGAAGTTGTAGTTGTGCAGGTAGCGGCGGCTGGTCTCCGGGGAGAGGGTGTCCAGCTTCTGCTCCATGGTGAGCATGTTGAGCGTCGTGACGCCGAGGATCTGGGTCTCGCCGCGCTCGAACAGCGCCGAGCCGTGGACCCGCGGGATCACGTCGATCTCGGCCGACAGCGTGCGGATGTCGCTGAGGCCACGGCCGTCGATGCGGACCTTGTCGCGCAGGACGCGCTCGCGCACGACCTGCTTGCTGAGGCCACGGAACGCGGCGCCGACCTCCTTCTCGCGACCCTCGAAGTCACCCGCGACGCGCTCGAGCAGCGTGGCCTTGATCTCGTCGAGCTTGTCCTCGCGCTCCTGCTTGCCGGCGATCGTGAGGGCCTTGGCGGTCTCGTCCTTGACGGCCTTCTCGACCGCGGCGTAGACGTCGTCCTCGTAGTCGAGGAAGACCGGGAAGTCCTGGACCGGCTTGGCGGCCTGCTTGGCCAGCTCGGCCTGGGCCTCGCACAGCTGCTTGATGACGGGCTTGGCAGCGTCCATGCCACCGGCCACGACCTCCTCGGTCGGGGCCTGGGTGCCGGAGCGCACGAGGTTCCAGGTGGCGTTGGTCGCCTCGGCCTCCACCATCATGATCGCGACGTCACCGGTGTCGGTGACCCGACCCGCGATGACCATGTCGAACACGGCCTCCTCGAGCTGGCTGTGGGTCGGGAACGCCACCCACTGGCCGTCGATGAGCGCCACGCGGGTCGCCCCGATCGGGCCGGAGAACGGCAGGCCCGAGAGCTGGGTCGAGATCGAGGCGGCGTTGATCGCGAGCACGTCGTACGGCGTGTCGGGGTCGAGCGCCATCACGGTGATGACGACCTGGACCTCGTTGCGCAGACCCTTCTTGAAGGTCGGGCGCAGCGGGCGGTCGATCAGCCGGCAGGTGAGGATCGCGTCCTCGGAGGGGCGGCCCTCACGACGGAAGAACGAGCCGGGGATGCGGCCCGCGGCATACATCCGCTCCTCGACGTCGACGGTGAGCGGGAAGAAGTCGAGGTGGTCCTTGGGGTGCTTGGAGGCCGTGGTGGCCGACAGCAGCATGGTCTCGCCGTCGAGGTAGGCGGTCACCGAGCCGGCGGCCTGGCGGGCCAGGAAGCCGCTCTCGAAGGTGACGGTGCGGCTGCCGAAGCGGCCGTTGTCGATGGTGGTCTCGACGGTGTAGATCTCGGGTCCCTCGGTCAAGGGGTGTCCCTTTCTGTTCGCGGAGCGAGCCGCGAGGCGCCTTCACGCACCGAGCCCCGCCGGCACTGCCGGCGGTCTCGGGGGTTGGGCACCATGCCTTGATGGCCGATCAACCTGCTGCGGGTGGCCGGTCTTCGATCGAGGCCTACGGACGCTGCCCGCGATGGCGGGGTTCCGGGGGCCACTACCGAGGACCGGGCCAGACGTCCGGCGGTCGCTCCTTGTGTGGTGTGACACTGTGCTTTTGTTGTGATGCTGTGCAGTTGTGGGTGCCGCGCAAGGCGGCCTTCGGGCTCACGGTAGCGAACCGGGGCCGAAACTCACAGGAGCGGCACTCCGTGGCGGAGTGCCGCTCCCGCGACGTGGTTCAGCGACGCAGACCGAGCCGCTCGACGATCGAGCGGTAGCGGTTGATCTCGCTCTTCTGCAGGTAGTTGAGCAGCCGGCGGCGCTGGCCGACCAGCAGCAGCAGCCCACGGCGGCTGTGGTGGTCGTGCTTGTGCGTCTTCAGGTGCTCGGTGAGGTGGCTGATGCGGTGCGAGAGCAGCGCGATCTGGACCTCGGGCGAGCCGGTGTCGCCGTCGGTGGTGGCGTACTCGGCAATGATCTTCTTCTTGGTCTCAGCGTCGGTACCGATGGACACGTGGGCTCCTCAGGAGGTCTCGTTGCGCGGCGCGCCGGGGCCTGTTCACCCGGGCACTCTGGATCCGCGGCCGATTGCACGGCGGTGACATGATCGTGCCCGGCGTCGCCGGGCAACCGCCCAAGGTTATCAGCGCGGCGCGTTGGTGCCCAATCCGTGCCACGATGAGCCATGGGCGAGACGCGCATCGGAGTGTGCAACCTCTGCGAGGCCATCTGCGGACTGGAGATCACCGTCGAGGGTCGCACGGTGACCGGCATCCGGGGCAACCCGGCCGACCCGCTCTCGCGGGGCTATGTCTGCCCCAAAGGCGTGTCCCTGGCCGACGTGTACGCCGACCCCGACCGGCTGCGCCGCCCGGTGCGGCGCGTCGGCGCCGGCGCCGAGGCGACCTGGGTCGAGATGGACTGGGACGAGGCCTACGACCTGGTCGCCGAGCGTCTTGCCGCCGTCATCCGCGACCACGGCCGGAACGCGGTCGCCGGCTACCTCGGCAACCCCACCGCTCACTCGATCGGCGCGGCGACCCACGGCAGCGAGCTGCTGCGCGTCATCGGCACCCGCAACCGGTTCAGCGCCTCCTCGGTCGACCAGATCCCCCACCAGCTCGTCGCCTGGCAGCTCTACGGCCACCAGCTGCTGATCCCGATCCCCGACATCGACCGCACCGACTACTTCTGCGTCTTCGGCGCCAACCCGATGGCGTCCAACGGCTCGTTGATGACCGTTCCCGACTTCCCGCAGCGCGCCCGCGACCTCGCCGCGCGCGGCGGACGCATGGTCGTCTTCGACCCCCGGCGTACCGAGACCGCCCGCATCGCCGACGAGCACCACTTCGTCCGTCCTGGCACGGACGCGGTCGTGCTCCTCGCCATGGTCCGCACCATCCTGGCCGACGGCCTGGCCCGCCCCGCGGCGTACGTCGACGGGAGGGAGCGGCTGCGCACCCTCGTCGAGCCGTTCACGCCGGAGCGGGCGGAGACCGCCAGCGGCGTGCCGGCTGCGACCGTGCGGCGGGTGGCCCGCGAGATCGCCACCGCCCGCAGCGCCGCGGTCTACGGCCGGGTCGGGGTGTCCACCCAGGAGTTCGGGTCGCTGTGCCAGTGGGCGATCGGCGTGCTCAACATCCTCACCGGCAACCTCGACCGACCCGGCGGCGTGCTCTTCCCCGAACCGGCCATCGACGTCGTGGGCCGGCAAGTCCTCGCCCCGGGCCACTTCGACGCCTGGCGCAGCCGGGTGCGCGGGGCGCCGGAGTTCGCCGGCGAGCTGCCGGTCGCGGTGCTCCGCGAGGAGATCACCACGCCCGGCGACGGACAGGTCCGAGCGCTCCTCACCCACGCCGGCAACCCGGTGCTCTCGACCCCGGACGGCCGGGGCCTGGCCGATGCGCTGGACTCGCTCGACTTCTTCGTCGCGGTCGACATCTACGTCAACGAGACGACCCGGCACGCCGACGTCATCCTGCCCCCGACCACGGCGCTCGAGCGCGACCACTACGACCTCGTCTTCCACGGCCTGGCCGTGCGCAACACCGCCCGGTGGACCCCCGCGGTGCTCCCCCGCGACCCGGACCAGCGCCACGACTGGGAGATCTTCCGCGACGTCACGCGCCGACTGATCGCCCAGCTGGACCGCGACCCGGCCACCCGGCTGCCGCGGGCCAAGCGGTGGCGCGCCCTGGCCCGCGTCCTGCCCAGCCCGGCGACGATGGTCACCGCAATGTTGCTCCGCGAGCGACGTACGTCGATGCGGGCGCTGCGCCGCCGGCCCGAAGGCGTCGACCTCGGTCCGTTGCGGCCCACCCTCCCAGGTCGGCTGCAGACGCCCGCCGAGCGCATCGACCTCACCCCGGAGCTCCTCGTCGCCGACCTGGCCCGGCTCGAGACCGCGCTCGCCCGGACGCCCGTGGCCGACGACGAGCTGCTGCTGATCGGGCGACGCCACAAGCAGGACTGCAACTCCTGGCTGCACAACACCGAGCGGCTGACGCGCGGTCGTCCCCGCCACCACCTCCTGATGCACCCCGACGACCTTGCCGCGCGGGGCATCGGCGACGGGGAGTGCGTCGAGATCACCTCGGCCGTCGGCGCCGTCCGGGTCGAGGTCACGGCGACCGACGACGTGCTGCCCGGCGTGGTCTCGCTGCCCCACGGCTACGGACACCAGCTCGAGGGCGTCCGGCTCGGGCGCGCGAGCCAGGTGCCGGGGGTCTCGATCAACGACCTCACCGATCCCGCGCTCCTGGACCTGTCGGGCAACGCCGCGCTGTGCGGGGTGCCGGTGCGCGTGGCGGCGGTCCCGGTCGAGGCGGCGACTCAGCCGCTGGTGTCGCCGGTCGGCTGACCCGGCTCCCGGTCCCGCAGCTCGAGGTACGCCGTACGCGCACGCAGCGCCCGGGTGAGCTCGTCGGTGACCGTGGTGAAGAACTCCTTGCGGTAGAGGTCGTCGGTCACCGCCGTCACCGTGAAGTGGAGGCCGGAGAACGCCGCGAGGAAGATCGAGACCTGCACCAGCTCCCAGGTCAGGTTGGGGATCCCGAGCAGGCTCTGCGGTGGCGCACCGGTCCAGGACTCCACCAGCCCGCGGTCCATCACCATCGCGCCGAAGACGAGGAAGAACGCCAGGAGCGCCAGGGCCAGCAGCAACACCTGCACGGCCTGCGCGACAAGCAGGACCAGCACGAGGTTGGCCCGCTCGAACGGCGTCAGCCGGTGCTCACCGGACTCGGAGGTGGCTGCCAGCTCCTCGGGCATCCGACCGAGGAGGAACCCCGCCGCGATGGCGGTGAAGAGCAGCACGACCAGCCAGAGCACTCCGCCTTCGAGCCGGGCAGCGAGCTCCCAGACCTCGGCGTTGATGAAGAGGAAGGTGACGAAGAGCAGCAACAGCGGCAGCGCCCGGGTTGCCAGGGGCACGAGCAGACCGAGGCTGCCCAGCGTGTGCCGGATCCCCCACCCGGCGATCGGCCCGGCCCGCAGGGTCGTCAGGGCATAGAGCGCCGCGACCGCCCCGGCGGTCGTCATCGCGCTCGGCACGCCCCATGACACCCGGCTCGCCAGCGCGACCGTGCCCCCCACGATCGCGCCCAGCGCCACCGCACCGAGCGCGACCAGCACGAGACGCGCCGGTCGCAGACCGGCGTGCACCGCGTGCCGGGTCTCCGGCACGAAGTAGGGCAGGCCGTGCCGACCGAACCAGGTCTCGGCGCTCGTCCGGTCCGCGAACTCGCTCACCGGGCCGGGAGGCCGAGGAGCCCGCGGGTGCGGGAGACGTCGTCGGCCATCGCCTCGACCAGCTGCTCGATGCCGTCGAAGCGACGCATCCCGCGGATCCGGGCCACGAAGGTGACCTCGACCTCGACGCCATACAGGTCCAGGTCGGTGCGGTCGAGGACGTAGGCCTCCACGCGACGGTTCCGCTCCCCCTCGAACGTCGGGTTGGTGCCGACCGAGATCGCTGCGGGGAATCGCTCGGCGGTGTCGTGGCGGGTGAGCCAGCCGGCGTACACCCCGTCCGCGGGGACCGCGACGCCGTCGCGGGCCGGCACGTTGGCGGTCGGGTAGCCGAGCTCGCGCCCGCGCTGGTCACCGCGCACCACCGCGCCGTCGACGGTGACCGAGCGACCCAGTGCCTCCGCGGCGCCCTCGACGTCACCGGCGGCCAGGCAGTTGCGGACGTACGTCGACGACCAGACCTGCGGCCCCCCGTCGAGCGCGACCGGGTCGACGGTGAAGTCGTGGACGGCCCCGAGCTCCTGCAGCGTCGCGACGTCACCCGCGGCACGGTTGCCGAAGCGGAAGTTGGCACCGACGCAGACCCCGGCCGCGCGCAGGGTGCGCACCAGGATCTCCTCGACGAAGTGCTCAGGGGTCCAGTCCGCGATCGCGCGGCTGAACGGCACCACGAGGACGTCGTCGATGCCCGCGCCGAGCAGCAGCGGGAGCCGGCGATCAACCGTGGTCAGGGTGGGGGGTGCGTGCTCGGGCCGCAGCACCGCGATCGGGTGCGGGTCGAAGGTCACCGCGACCACCCGCGCCACGCCGAGCCGGTCGGCGAGCTCGCGGGCGCGGCGGATCACGTGCTGGTGTCCGAGGTGCACACCGTCGAAGTTGCCGATCGTCACGACGGTGCGCCCGAGGTCGGACGGCACCTCGTCGAGGGTGCGCCACACGCGCGTCGCTTCCGGATCTGCCACAACCGCGATCATCCCAGGTCGCCCCAGCTCCTCGCGAACGGGTGCCGCGGGGACGGCTCTGAGGGACGGCTCTGAGGGACGGCTCAGGCGAACGGGCCAGGCGAACGGGTCAGACGAACACCGCGACCGGGCGGGCGCGGCCGTCCTTGGGCTCATACAGCGCGAGGAACTCCCCCGCCGGGTCGAGCAGTGCCGTCAGTGCCTCCAGCTCCGCGTCGATCGCGCGGCCGAACCGGACGGCCTGCGCCGTGTCGTCGCTGAGGTCGAGGGTCGGGAAGGCCGCGCGGGCGACCTGCGCCATCGGCAGCAGCGCGTCGGCATCGAGATCGTCGGGCAGGTGCGCGACGTCGAGCCCGAACGGTCCGACCGCCGTACGCCGCAGCGCGGTGAGGTGCCCGCCGACCCCGAGGTCGCGACCGGCGTCGCGGGCGATCGCCCGGACGTAGGTGCCGCTGGAGCAGCGGACGCGGAAGGACACCTCGGGCAGCGTGACGCCGGTGACGTCGAGCTCGTGGATGGTCACGGGCCGGGCCTTGAGCTCGACCTCCTCGCCGTCGCGCACCCGCTGGTAGGCACGCTTGCCGTCGACCTTGATCGCGGACACCGCGGTCGGCACCTGCTCGATCTCGCCGACGTACGCCGCCAGCGCCGCCCGCACCGCGTCCTCGTCGAGGTGCGCGGTGTCAGCCTCGGCGACGACCTCGCCCTCGGCGTCGTCGGTGGTCGTGATGACCCCGAGCCGCATCGTCGCCTCGTAGGTCTTCTCGGTCAGCATCAGGTGCCCGAGCAGGCGGGTCGCCCGCCCGACACCGAGGACCAGCACCCCGGTCGCCATCGGGTCGAGCGTCCCCGCATGGCCGATCTTGCGGGTGCCGAGCGCCTTGCGGGCGCGCGCGACGACGCCGTGGGAGGTGATGCCCGCCGGCTTGTCGACGACCAGCAGCCCCGTGGGAGCCGGAGCGCTCACTCCCGCTCCGCGCCGCTCTCGCCCGCGTCCTCGTCGTCGTCCGCGTCGTCCTCGCCGATGACCCGCGGCTTCTTGTAGGGGTCGGGCTCGCCGGCGTACGTCTCCTTGCGCGACGCCGCCAGCTGCTCGTCGAGCTGCCGCGCCCGGGCCAACACCTCGTCGAGCTGGCGCGCGGTCTCGGGCAGCGCGTCGTGGACGAACGTCAGGCTCGGCACGTGCCGCATCCCCAGCTGCTTGCCCACCTCGGAGCGCAACAGCCCCTTGGCCGACTCCAGCGCCGCGGCCGACGACGCGATCGCCGACTCCTCGTCACCGGCATCCATGCCGAGCACGGTGTAGAACACCGTCGCCTGCTGCGCATCGCCGGTCAGCCGCACGTCGGTCACCGTCACGAACCCCAGCCGCGGGTCCTTGATCCGCCGCTCGAGCATCTCCGCGACGATCACCTGGATCCGGTCAGCGATCTTGCGCACCCGCGGGCTAGCCATCAGCGTTCTCCCTCACTCGGCACCTGAACAATCGATTCTGCCTGCCACCTGGGAAGCCCCCACGCACTCCCCTACGCCAGCGCGGTCCTTGAGCATCCTCAGCCGCCCTCACGTAGGGGAGTGTCCGCCGCTCGGCCGACCTCTGAGGCCGGCCCGCCGGGAGATTCCCCGGGGCTGCGACCCCCTGGACCTCTTGGCCCGGACCCGACCTCGCGCCTCCGCCGCAGGTGGGCGAGCGGAGGGAAGCGGGCGGAGGCGTGGATGGGACTGGCCCCCCGGAGCGAGGAACGAGCGGAGGGGTGGTTGCCTCCGCCCGCTTCCCGGAGGTCGACCGCCGGAGGCGGGCGCCGGGAACTGTTCCTCGCCCCGCAGGGCCAGGCGACTCACACGGTCAGTCCCGCGGAATCTCCCGCATCTCGAAGCACTCCACGACATCACCGATCTTGATGTCGCCGTACCCCTTGACCACCAGACCGCACTCGAAGCCCTCGCGGACCTCCGACACGTCGTCCTTCTCGCGGCGCAGCGACGACAGGTCGGTGCTCTCCACGATGACGGCGTTGTCGCGCAGCAACCGCACCTTGGCGTTGCGGCGGATGACTCCGCTGGTGACCATGCAGCCGGCGATGTTGCCGATGCGCGAGGACCGGAAGATCTCCCGGATCTCGGCCTGGCCGAGGACAGCCTCCTCGTACTCCGGCTTGAGCATGCCCTTGAGCGCTGCCTCGATCTCCTCGATCGCCTGGTAGATGACCGAGTAGTAGCGGATCTCGACGCCCTCCTTCTCGGCCATCTCCGTCGCCTTGCCCTGCGGGCGGACGTTGAAGCCGATGATGATGGCGTCGGAGGCCGCGGCCAGGTCGACGTTGGTCTCGGTGATCGCACCGACACCGCGGTCGATGACCCGGATGCTGACCTCGTCGCCGACGTCGATCTGCGACAGCGAGTCCTCGAGGGCCTCGACCGAACCGGACACGTCGCCCTTGAGGATGAGGTTGAGCTCCTGGCTCGACCCCTTCTCCATGGAGGCCATGAAGTCCTCGAGGGTACGCCGCACGCGGCGCTTCGCCTGCAGGGCGGCACGCTCGCGCGCCTCCCGCTTCTCGGCGATCTGGCGGGCGACCCGGTCATCGTCGACGACGATGAAGTTCTGCCCGGCGCCGGGCACCGCGGTCAGACCCAGGACCATCGCGGGACGCGACGGGGCGGCCTCCTCGATGTTGTTGCCGTGCTCGTCGAGCATCGCGCGGACGCGGCCGTAGGCCGGACCGGCGACGATCGAGTCGCCGACGCGCAGCGTGCCGCGCTGGACGAGGATCGTGGCCACCGGGCCACGTCCACGGTCCAGGTGGGCTTCGACGACGAGACCCTGGGCGTCCTGGTCGGCGTTGGCCCGCAGGTCGAGCGAGGCGTCGGCGGTCAGGACGATCGCCTCGAGCAGCTTGTCGAGGTTGAGCTCGGCACGCGCGGAGACGTCGACGAACATCGTGTCGCCGCCGTACTCCTCGGGCACCAGGCCGTACTCGGTCAGCTGACCGCGGACCTTGGTCGGGTCGGAGTCGGGCTTGTCGATCTTGTTGACCGCGACCACGATCGGGACACCGGCGGCCTTGGCGTGGTTGAGCGCCTCGACCGTCTGCGGCATGACACCGTCGTCGGCCGCGACCACGAGCACCGCGATGTCGGTCGCCTGGGCACCACGGGCACGCATGGCGGTGAACGCCTCGTGACCGGGGGTGTCGATGAAGGTGATGCGACGGTCGTCGCCATCGACCTCGGTGACGACCTGGTAGGCACCGATGTGCTGGGTGATCCCACCGGCCTCCTTGTCGCCGACGTTGGCCTTGCGCAGCGCGTCGAGCAGGCGGGTCTTTCCGTGGTCGACGTGACCCATGACGGTGACGACCGGCGGACGCGCCGAGAGCGCGTCCTCGCCACCCTCGTCAGCGCCGAACTCGAGGTCGAAGGACCCCAGCAGCTCGCGGTCCTCGTCCTCGGGGGACACGATCTGGACGACGTAGTTGAGCTCCTCGCCCAGCAGCTCGAGCGTGGCGTCGTTGACCGACTCGGTCGCCGTCACCATCTCGCCGAGGTGGAAGAGCATCTGCACCAGCGATGCCGGGTCGACGCCGATCTTCTCGGCGAAGTCGGTCAGCGAGGCGCCGCGGGCCAGCCGGACGATCTCACCGTCGCCCTTGCGGACGCGCACACCACCGATGGTCGGGGCCTGCATGGCCTCGAACTCCTGGCGACGTGCCCGCTTCGACTTGCGACCACGACGCGACGGACCGCCGGGGCGACCGAACGCACCCTGGGTCTGACCGCGCTGGCCGGGACGGCCGCCACCGGGACGGCCGGGGCCGCCACCGAAGCCCGGACGACCCGGAGCACCGGCACCGCCGGCACCCGGACCACCACGACCCGGTGCGCCGGGACGACCCGGAGCGCCACCACGGGCTCCGCCGGGGCCACCACGGGCTCCACCGGGACCACCCGCGCGACCGCCGGGACCGCCGCCGAAGGCAGCCGGGGACTTCGGCATCATCGCCGGGTTGGGACGCGGCATGCCCGGACGACCGCCGCCGCCCTCACGCGCCGCCGGCGGACGCGGCGGTCGGTCAGCACTGCCGCCGGGAGCGGGTGCCGAGGGACGCCGCCCCATGCCCTGGGTGGACGAGAACGGGTTGTTGCCCGGACGCGGCGCACCCGGACGGGGCGCGGGACGCGGCGTCGGACCGCCGCCCTCGCGGGCGGCAGGCGCTGCCGGGGCCTCGGGGGCCGGCGGCTCGTCGGCAGCGGCAGGGGCCGTCGGGGCGACGGGGGCGGGCGGCGCCGGCGGCGCCTCCTCGACCGGGGCCGCCTTCGGACCGGGCTTGGGACCAGGCTTGGGGCCCGGGCGGGGCGCGGTGGCCGCGTCGCCGGAGGCAGGGGCCTCGGGAGCGGGAGCGCTCTCGGTCTCGACCGCGGGCGCCTCGGCAGCCGGGTACGCCTCGGCCGGCATGTCCTCGGTCAGGGCGTCGCCCTGCTCCTTGGCCGGCTCCTTCTTGGGGGCGGCCTTCTTGGCCGGCGCCTTCTTGGCAGCCTTCTTCTCGGCTTCGGCCTTGAGGGCCTCGCCGTACTCCTTCTTGAATCGCATCTCGACGGGGGGCTCGACCGTCGACGATGCCGACTTGACGAACTCGCCCATCTCCTTGAGCTTGGCCAGAACGACCTTGCTCTCGACGCCGAGCTCCTTCGCGAGCTCGTGTACTCGGACCTTAGCCACGCTTCTCCTCCTGGTCCGAGCCGTCAGGAGGGCGTCGGACCGTTAGCTGGTGTGCATGCTCATCGTGAAGTACTCATCGAGTGCTCATGAGCTGCTGCTCCCTTAATCGGTCTGGCGGACGGTGTCCGCTTCGGAACGTTTCGCAGTGAGGTACGTCGTCAACGGTGCGAGGTCCAAGCCCCCCGGTGCGCGCAGTGCGCGGGGGAAGGCCTTGCGTCGCACCGCCAGGTCGAGACACGCGGGATCGGGGTGCAGGTGCGCCCCGCGCCCGGGTGCCGTGCCCGCCGGATCGGGGACTGCGGCGGGGCCACGGTCTCCTGCACCGACGACCACACGGACCAGTGCGGTCTTGGTGACCCGCTGACGACAACCCACACAGGTGCGTATGGGACGCGTCGGAACAGGTTCCGCGCGCGGGTCGAGGTCAGATGGGTGAGCCACCGCGTTTCACTCTACCCGCTCAGGCGTCGTGCTCCGAACCGGGTAAAGGTCGTGGGCATGTCATCGGGTCTCGAGCGTTTGGTTGCGGCTCCGGTCGTTGCGGTCGCCGGTTGAGTCACCGGGTCTCGACGCGCTCGTGCGACCTCGCAGGCTCGGTCGCGTCGCTTGCTCGACCTGGCCGACACACCGACGCGTTCGTCCCTCACGCCTCGGTGGTCGGCTCATCATCCGACCTGATGTCGATGCGCCAGCCGGTGAGGCGCGCGGCGAGGCGGGCGTTCTGGCCCTCCTTGCCGATGGCGAGCGAGAGCTGGTAGTCGGGAACGATGACCCGGGCGGCCCGTGCGGAGGCGTCGACGACCTGGACGGAGGCGACCCGGGCGGGGCTCAGCGCGTTGCCGACGTACGTCGCGGGGTCCTCGGCCCAGTCGATGATGTCGATCTTCTCGCCGTTGAGCTCCGACATGACGTTGCGCACGCGGCTGCCCATCGGCCCGATGCACGCACCCTTCGCGTTGACCCCGGCCACCGTCGAGCGGACCGCGATCTTGGTGCGGTGACCGGCCTCGCGGGCGATCGAGGCGATCTCGACCGTCCCGTCGGCGATCTCGGGGACCTCGAGCGCGAACAGCTTGCGCACGAGGTTCGGGTGGGTGCGCGACAGCATCACCTGGGGACCCCGCATGCCCTTGCGGACGCTGACGACCAGGCCCTTGATGCGGGTCCCGTGGCGGTAGTCCTCCCCCGGCACCCGCTCGGCGGCGGGCAGCAGCGCCTCGAGCTTGCCGAGGTCGACCAGCACGTCCTGCGGATCACGTCCCTGCTGGATGACCCCGGAGACGATGTCGCCCTCGCGCCCGGAGAACTCCCCGAAGCGCAGCTCGTCCTCTGCCTCGCGCAGACGCTGCATCATGATCTGCTTCGCGGTGGTCGCGGCGATGCGGCCGAAGTCGGCGGGGGTGTCGTCGTACTCCCCCACCGGGTTGCCCTCGTCGTCGGTCTCCGTGGCGAGCACGGTGACGTGGCCGGACTTGCGGTCGAGCTGCACCCGCGCGCGCTCCTGGGCGCCCGGCGACTTGTGGTACGCCGTCAGCAGCGCCTGCTCGATGGCCTCGACGAGGACGTCGAAGGAGATCTCCTTCTCGCGCTCGAGCATCCGCAGGATGGTCATGTCGATGTCCACGTCAGTTCTCCTTGCGGTTGAACTCGATCTGCACCAGGGCCTTGGCGACCTCGGCGTAGCTGATGCGCTCGATGCTGCCGTCGACGTCGAGGTCCACGCCGTCGTCGTCGGAGGACACGATCCGGCCGGTGATCGTGGGCTCCTCGTGGCGGGTGACCTTGACCAGGCGGCCGTGGTTGCGGCGCCAGTGGCGCGCAAGCGTCAGCGGCCGGTCGACGCCCGGGGAGGTGACCTCCAGGGTGTAGGGCTGCTCGCCCATCACGTCGCCCTCGTCGAGCACCCGCGAGATCTCCCTGGTCGCGGCGGCCACGTCGTCGAGGTCGATGCCACCGTCCTTGTCGACGGCGATCCTCAGGACGCGGCGCTTGCCGGCGCTGCTCAGGTCCACGGCCTCGAGGTCGAGCCCGAGGTCGTGCAGTGGCGGGGCGAGCACTTCGTGAAGGCGGTCCCTGGTCGCTCCTGCGGGTCCGGGGGTGCGGGCGGTCACTGCGGACACCGTCCTCTCGCTCTGCTGTGCACTTGTGGGTCTGTCAGCCTAGCGGCTCCGCAGCGCCGCGCTGCGCGGTAGCCTCGCCCCATGTCCCCACGGTCCCTCCCCGTGTGGTCGCGCCGCATCCCCCGGTCGACGTCGTCCCGTCGACCGCCGTCGGCGCCCACCCGCACCGCCGTACCACTGCTCGCCCGACCGGTCGCGCTGGTGGTCGCGCTGCTCGTCGGTCTCGTGCTCACTGGGTGCGGCGGGAGCGAGGCGGAGCCGCAGGACACTCCATCGGCTGCGAGCAGCCCGGCGTCGACGGGCGCCGCCGGGCCGTCAGCCGCAGCAGCGGGTCCGACCACGAGCGCGAGCCCTGGCGCGACGGCGCCCCTGATGTCCCCGCGCGTCGCCGAACGCACCACGTCAGGTCCCACGACCCGGCCCGTCCCGCCGCTGCCCGACGCCGCGACGACCCGGTCGGTCGCCGGGCGCGACGCCTTCGTCGAGCACGTCATCGACCTGTGGGCGCACGCGCTCGCGACCAACGACGCCGCGCCCCTGCGTGCGCTCGCGCCGCGCGGGCGCTGCGAGGGATGCGCGACGCTCACCCGCGAGCTCGACGGTCGGGCGCAGGAGGGGTGGTACGTCGCCCTCGACGGCGTGCAGGTCACGGACCTGACCGGTCCCCGGCGGGTCCGGCCGCAGACCCCTGCGACGATCGTGGCCACCATCGACATCCCCGCGACGTACTCGCTCAACGACGACCAGACCTACCGCACGAGCAACCCGTCGCACGAAGGCGCGATCTTCGAGGTGGACGTCGTGTGGCGCCAGGGGCGCTACTTCCTGCTGGGCTACGCGCTGACCGGCTGACCGGCTGACCGGCCGACCGCGCGGCGGTTGTGAGAACCTGCGGTCCGTGACCGGAGGATCGCTGCCCGCCGTCGGGCGTCGCGCGCTGGGCGCCGGCGCGCTCACCGTCGGTGCGGCGTGGGCTCTGGGCGCCTGCACCGGCGCCGACGACCCCGGGAACCCCGACCGGTCCCAGGATCCCGACACCGCGCTGGCCGCCGAGGTCATGGCGACCCTCGACGGGCTGCTCACGCTGCACGCAGCGGTCGTCGCCGAGCACCCGCGCCTGACCCGACGGCTCAGCGCCGTCACCGCGGCCCACGAGGACCACCGCGCCGCAATCGTGGAGGCCGTCGTCACCGGCTCCGCGGACGTCACCCCCGCTCCCGGCGCGGGAGCGACCACCTCCTCGGTGACGCCAGCGCCCCCGCGTCCGCGGGCTGCGCTGGCGACCGTCGCCGGCGCCGAGGCGGCGGCGGCCGAGACGCTCTCGCGGCTCGCGTTCCGGGCGCTCAGCGGACCGTTCGTCCGGGTGATCGCCGGCATGGCCGCCTCCGCACACCAGCACTCGCTCGCACTCGCGACCCTGGCCGGCGAGGAGGGTGCACCGTGAGCACCAGTCTCACGCCCGTCGACGCTCTGCAGGACGCCCTCGCCGCGGAGCACGCGGCCGTCCATCTGCTCGGCTTCCTCGGCGCTCGCACCTCCACCGCCGCCCAGCCGCAGCTCGCCGGTCTGCTGCGCGCCGGCTACGTCCTCCACCGCGGGCGCCGCGACCAGCTCGTCCGGATGCTGCGCGACCGCGGCGCTGAGCCGGTCGCGGCCTTCCCGACGTACGACGACCCGCGCGAGCTCACCAGCGCGGCGGGGCTGCGCGGCCGCGCCCGCCAGCTCGAGGAGGACTGCTGCGCGGTCTATGCCACCGCGGCCGGCGCCACGTGGGGAGCGGCCCGCCAGTGGGCGCTGCAGGCTCTGCTCGAGAGTGCCGGGCGAGCGATCGCGCTGGGTGCCGAACCGGCCACCTGGCCGGGGCTGCCCGAACGCGTCGGATAGACAGCCGTCTCCGCCAGGCTGCGCGCGGTCAGCGCCGCACCCGCACGACCTTGCTCCGCGCCGCGTTCAGGCCGCGGACCCCCGCCTTCCGGACCGTGACCCGCACCGAGAGCTGACGACCGCGGTCGACGCGGCGCACGACGTACGTGCGCTTGGCACCCGCCCGGCCGCGGATCGGCGCAGTCCCGCGGAACCATCGGAAGGCGTAGCGCGTGGGCTTGCCGGTCCAGGCCCCCCGCGTCGCCCGCAAGGTGCTGCCGACACGTGCCTGCCCGCGGATGGCCGGACGCTTGCGGAGCTTCAGCACCTGCTTGGCCGTCTTCGGCTTCGGCTGGACGCGCGGCTCGGGCGTGACGTCGTACTTCGCGGCCGACCAGTCCGGTTGGGTGGCGTTGCTCAGAAGCCGCTTGAACTGGGCGCTGCCGCACTCGGGTGACGCCTCGAAGTCCCAGCCGATCCAGACCTCGTTGCCGTTCTCCTGCCACAGCATCGAGGTCGAGTCGGGAGAGAAGTGAGGGTGCTCGAGGGGTGCGTCCTCCCCGGCGAGGCCGCACAACGCGGTCGGGGTTCCGGGCACCGAGGTCCGCACGTCCCCGTTGACGCGCGCCAACAGGATCCGGCCGGTGGTGTAGCTGGTCCAGGCCACCAACCGACCGTCGCGCGAGACCTGGGGGAAGCCCGGCGTGTCCCCGTAGTCCCTGGTCACCTCCGCCTGGTTGAACCACAGTCGCGACTGGGAGTTGCGGCCCAGCTCGTAGACGTGGATGTCCCCGTCGACCAGGACTCCACGGGAGTTGCCGAGCCAGGCGAACTCGTCGCCGAGCACGATGCCGTACTTCTCCACGCTCGAGAGTCCGGTGGTGTCGGTGAACGCGGTGCGGACGTCGGCCGGTGAGGAGATGGACGGGTAGCGCACCTGGTGGTAGGCGACCTTCGATCCGTCCGGGGAGATCTCGGCGTCGACCGGTCCGGTCACGCCGAAGGAGCCCGCCCCGTTCTCGACTTAGAGATGTCCCTTCGGGACCGCGATCCGGCGCAGGACAGTGCCGTTCTGCAGACGACATGCCGCCATCCTCGAGAGCCCACCGAGGCGGCACATCGTCCTCGCGGACGAAGCGGTTCCTTCGCGCGGACGAGTCCCCGGGGCGGGGGTTCTCCGGGCGGGGGTGCAGTGACGACAGGGTCCGCGGCGTGCCGCGGACCCTGTCGAACGAGGAGTGCTGTGTCCCAGCCGCCCCGAGATGGCGGCTGGCCCACCGGGCTGGCGACGATCCCGCGACTCGTCGCAGCCGACAGCCTCGATGGTGCCCCGCCGAGGTGTGGGGTGTAACCCCTCGAGGGGTTCACGTCTTCGCACTGCACGATCGTGCAACTTCGCCGGCCATAGAGAACCGCGACGGGGCGCTGCGCTGCAGGATCGTGCAACCGACGCGCGGGGCTCAGGCGTCGACCACAGCCCGCACCCGGGCGGCGAGGTCGCCCAGCGCGACCTCCTCACGCTCGCCCGTCACGCGATCCTTGATCTCGGCCACGCCGGTGGCGACGCCCTTGCCCACCACGACGATGGTCGGGACGCCGATCAGCTCGGCGTCCTTGAACTTCACGCCGGGGCTGACCTTGCCGGTGCGGTCGTCGAAGAGGACGTCGAGACCGAGCGCAGACATCTCCTCCACCGCCCGCTCCGCGGCGGCGAGGATCTCGGCGTCCTTGCCGGCGGCGACCACGTGGACGTCGGCGGGTGCGACCGCGCGCGGCCACCGCAGCCCGGACTCGTCGTGGTTGTATTCCGCGGTGACGGCGACGGCGCGGGACACCCCCACGCCGTACGACCCCATCGTGACCGTGACGAGCTTGCCGTTCTCGTCGAGCACCTGCAGCCCGAGCGCCTCGGCGTACTTGCGTCCGAGCTGGAACACATGGCCCATCTCGACGCCGCGGGCGATCTCCATCGGACCCGAGCCGTCAGGCGAGGGGTCGCCGGCGCGGACCTCGGCCGCCTCGATCGTGCCGTCGGCGACGAAGTCCCGGCCGTAGACCAGGTCGAGGACGTGCTTGCCCGCAACGTTGGCACCGGTGACCCAGCGGGTCCCCTCCACCACGCGGGGGTCGACGAGGTAGCGGATGCCGGACTCCGACTCCTCCCCCAGGACGGTGCGACCGTCATGGGCCGGACCGATGTAACCCTTCACCAGCGCGGGGAACTTCGCCAGCTGCTCGTCGGTCATCGGCTCGACCTCGGCGGGCTCGAGCTGGGCGTGCAGCCGCTTGGCGTCGACCTCGCGGTCGCCGGGCAGGCCGATCGCCAGCGGCTCGGTCGTGCCGTCGGGGTGGTGCAGCACCATCAGCACGTTCTTCAGCGTGTCGGAGGCCTGCCACGGCCGGTCCTCGCGCGGGAACGCGGTGTTGAGGTGGTCGACGAGGGTGGCGATCGTCGGGGTGTCAGGGGTGTCCTCGGCGTGCGCGGCCGGGACGTCGTCGAAGGGGACCGGGTCCGGCACCGGCGTCGTCACCGCCTCCACGTTGGCGGCGTATCCGCCGGGGCTCACGACGAAGGTGTCCTCCCCGACGTCGAGCCGGGCGAGGAACTCCTCGCTCCGCGAGCCGCCCATCGCCCCCGAGGTCGCCTCGACGATGACGTAGTCGAAGCCGAGCCGGTCGAAGATCCGGATGTAGGCCGCGCGGTGGGCCTCGTAGGAGCGCTGCAGGCCGGCGTCGTCGATGTCGAAGGAGTAGGAGTCCTTCATGACGAACTCGCGCCCACGCATCAGGCCCGCACGGGGTCGCGCCTCGTCGCGGTACTTCGTCTGGATCTGGTAGAGCCAGACCGGCAGGTCCTTGTAGGAGGAGTACAGGTCCTTCACCACGAGGGTGAACAGCTCCTCGTGGGTCGGGCCGAGCAGGTAGTCGGCGCCCTTGCGGTCCTGCAGGCGGAAGAGCGTGTCGCCGTACTCCGTCCACCGGTCGGTGGCCTCATAGGGCTCGCGCGGCAGCAGCGCGGGGAACTGCAGCTCCTGGGCGCCGATGGCGTCCATCTCCTCGCGCACGATCGCCTCGATCTTGCGGTAAACCCGCAGGCCGAGCGGGAGCCAGGTGTAGATCCCCGGCGCCGTACGCCGGATGTAGCCCGCCCGCACGAGCAGCCGGTGGCTGGGCACCTCCGCGTCGGCGGGGTCATCGCGCAGCGTCCGGACGAACAGGCTCGACATCCTCAGGATCATGCGCGCAAGGCTACGACCCGTTCGTCCGGGACTGCTATCGGCCCGTCACCAGCCCGGGGGGCGCCAGTACATGACGGCCTGGCTGGTGTCCTGGCTGCGCTGGACGACGTAGCGACGGCCCTTGCGCGTGTTGCTCTTGGGGTGCGGGGCGTTGCCGTCGATGGTGACGACGTCGCCGTTCTTCTTCACGCGCACGATGAGGCCGCCGTGGGCGGGCTTGCCGTTGCCGACGCGGTCGATGAACATGAACGCGCCGCGCTGCGGCTTCTTCAGCATCGTGCCGCGCTGGCGCATCACGGCGATCTGCTTGGTGTAGTGGTCGGCCTTCGGGTAGCGGTTGCCGTTGAGGGAGGCCCGGCTCACCCAGGCGTTGAAGAACCCGCACCAGGCGCGGTCGTTGCCGATCCACTCGTTCCACTTGCTCCCGCGGACCCTTGGCTCGCGGTAGCCGACGTAGGCCCGCGCGACCGCGAGGTAGGCGGCACGCTGCGGCTTGCCGAAGGCGTGCACGACCTTCTTGATGGCGTCGCGGTCGTGAATGATCGCGCCGCGCTTGAACCGCTGCGAGCACACGCCGGTCGGCTTGTGGCACCGCTGCGGGCCGATGGGGGCCCCGAGCCGACCGTTGGCGCCGCCGAGCTTGCGGTAGCGCTTGCCGATGGGGCCCGTGACGGCGTACGACGCCGGGGCGAACTTGGCCTTCGCGTGCACGACCTGAGGCGCGGCCGCCGCAGGGGCGGGCGCGGCCGCGAGCGGCAGGGCACCGGTGAGGGCGAGGGCCATCCCGGCGGCTCCAGCGAGGAGGCGCCGTAGGCGCGGAGCGCGGCGGGCGGCAGGTCGGGCGACAGGGACGGTGTTCGTCAGCATCAGCGTGATCACGGCATCCAGTAGGAATGAACGTTGTAGGTCGAGCGTACGGACTCCACGATGCCACGCGCGTGCCGAGGACCGGTGTTGCCCTCCAGCGTCGTGATGGTGCCGTTGGCGTGCACCGCGGTGATGTAGCCGACGTGGCTGGGACGTCCGTAGCCGTGGTTGTCGAAGAACACGATGGCGCCGACCCGCGGTCCGCGCAGCTTCGTGCCGCGCGCGTAGACCCGCGCCACCTGGGTATCGAAGTGCTTGGCCGCCGGGAACCAGTCGCCGTTGCCGCTGGCCCGGCTCACCCACGACTGGAAGAACCCGCACCAGGCACGGTTGCTGCCCATCCAGGCGTTGAACTTGCTCTTGCGGTACGCCGGCTCGACGTACCCGATCTGCGAACGCCCCACGGCGATATAGGCCGCCCGCGCCGGCGGGTGACCGCTCACGACCACCAGCGGGCGGGGAGCCTGCGGGTTGCGGTAGATCGCGCCGCGCTGGAAGCGCTGCAGGCAGCCGTTGCCGGTCAGCTGGCAGTGCTGGTCACCGACCGGCGCACCGAGCCGGCCGGTCACGGCGCCGTTGCGGCGGTAGGCCTGGAGGATCGCACCCTGCACGACCGAGCTGTTGGCGCCGACCTGGGCGATGATGCCGCGGGCGTGCTCGACGAAACGCACGCGGCTGCGGAACCTGTTGACCGTGCGTACGTTGCTCCGCGCCGCTCCCAGGGCCTTGCCCCAGGCTGCGCGCCGCTCCTCGAGCCGGCGGGCCGCGGTGCGCCGCTCGACGGTCACGATCCGCGAGCTCGCGATCAGCGAACCGTTCGGACGCTCGAGACGGGCGCGGTACTGCGTGGTGGCGGCGCGCCGATGCTGGATGCTGTAGCGACCCGCGGGGCCGGTGCGGGTGACCCGCACCCGGGTGAACCTGCCGCCGGGCTTGCGGGCGACGAGCGCGATGCGGACCCGGCCCGGCGCCTTGCCGTCGACCAGGGCGCGACCCTGCACGAGCAGCATCTCGCTTCCGCGTACGTCGCCCTGGTTGATCCGCAGCGACACGGCGGCGCCGCTCGCCGAGGCGGGCGCTGCGGCGATCAGGGCGAGCAGCGGGGCGACGAGCGCGAGGGCGGCGGTAGCCGATGCCCAGCGGCGGGCGCCGGAGCCGGCGGCGCGTCGGGCGGACGCGCGTGGCGCGACAGGGACGGTCATCAGGTCTCCTCGCTCGGACTTCCGAGATGGTCGGGGCGGGGCACTCCAGGGTCGCTCATGCGGGACGGGCCGGCCAAACCCGGGCCGATCACATCGAGGCATAGAACAGGACCGACCCGGGCGAGCGGACGATCGGGAAGACGCCCCGCGGATGGCCGGTGCCGCCGTTGCTGGCCACGTTGCCCTCGATCAGCTCGATGCGTCCGTCCTTGCGGATCCCGGTCACGAGACCGACGTGGGTGGGTCGGCCGTTGCCGAAGTAGTTGATGAACGCGAACGATCCGACGCGGGGACGGGAGTGGGTCCGGCCACGGGAGCGGATGATCGCGACCTGCTCCGAGAAGACTCCGGAGCGCGGGAACGCCTCACCGTTGCCGCTGGCGTGACTCGCCCACGACAGGAACGACCCACACCAGGCATTGCGGTTGCCCTGCCAGTGGGAGAACTTGCCGCCGCGGTAGCTCGGCTCGCGGTAGCCGGACCACGCCTGGGCTGCGGCCAGCAGCGAGGCGACGCGGCGCTCGCCCACGACGCTGGTCACCCGGTGGGGCGCGGAGGGGTGGACGTAGATGGCGCCGCGCTGGAACCGCTGCAGGCAGGCGCGATCGAGCCCCTGGCAGTCGACGTCGGCGACCGGTGCGCCGAGGCGTCCGCGCACACCCCCGCGGCGGGTGTATTCAGTCAGCACCGCACCCTCCACGAGCGAGGTGTTCTTGCCCCACCGCACCAGCAGGCCACGCGCGAACGGCTGCGCGGCGACGCGGGCGCCGAAGCGGCGGTAGGTCCGCGCCGGCCCGGTCGCGTCGCGGAGCCGGGATCGAAGCAGCTGCGCGCGGGCCGGCAGGGTGCGTCCGGCCTTGCGCACCGCCACCCGCCGCACCGGCGAGCGCGACGCTGCCCGCTCGGCGTCGCGGACGACCACGGCGCGGTAGTCGCGGGCGCCGTACGGGCGGTGCTGGACGAAGAACCGTCCCTTCGGCCCGGTACGGACGGTCATGACGGTGCTGAACGCGCCGCCCGGGCGCCGGGACTCGATCCGGACCCGGGCGCGCCCGGGAGTGCCGCCGCCGGCCAGGCGGACCCGTCCGCGCAGCACGACGGCCTCGGTCGTGCGGGCAGCATCCTGGCTGACCGCCAGGGCGACGCTCGTCGAACGCGGGGCGGCGCTCGCCGGTGGCGCGGCGAGCAGACCGGCGACAGTCAGCAGCGCGGTCGCCGCGGCGGCACGGGTACGCAGGTGCATCGATCCTCCGAGAAGCGCATCAGGTGTGACCGGGAGCACGCCCCCGGCGCCGACTCCCTACCCCCTCCGCTCGGCGTTCACTCCCGTCACATGCGTCCCGGAGGCGTTTCTGCTCTCCCGCCGCGCCGCGAGGCGGCACGGCGTTGCAACCTTCCTGGGACCCACCGCGTCGAGAAGGATGGAGCACGCAGTCACCGCGCTCCCCCGAACTCGTGGAGGAAGAACCCCATGCACTCATCGCTCACGTCCTCGGGCCGGCGACCGCGGCGTCGCGTCCCTGCCCTCGCCCTGGGCGCCCTCGCCCTCGCTCTCTGCGCCGGCACCCTCGTGGCACCCGCGCAGGCCGCCCCCGCCTCGGCCCCCGCCTCGACGGAGGTCAAGCCCGCGAAGCTCAAGCGCGGCGCCGACAGCTCCGTGGCGTACTTCGACGGCTCGACCCTCGTCGTGGGGTCCGAGCGCATCCCGACCAACCTCCAGGGACACCGCACCGTCCTCGGCACCGAGGCGGATGGCGACCACCTGGTCAGCGCCGAGCGCTCACGGCGTACGACGGTCGCGCGGGTCACCCCCGACGGCGAGGTCTCGGTCGTCGCCCGGATCCACCGGCCCGCGCAGGTCATCGCGTCCAGCGACCTGAACCGCGTCGTCTTCACCACCGCCTACCGGGCACGCACCGTGCTGTCGGTCCGCACGGTCGACACCGGCATCGGCATCCTGCAGCGCAGCTTCCCCGGCCACCTGCAGACCCTCGCTGCCGGCCCACATCGCGTGCTGGTCAGCCAGACCCACAAGAACCGCACCTCGACGTGGTGGTGGAACCCGACCACCAACCGCACGCAACACGTCAGCAACTGGCGCGGCTACCGCGCCGACCTCGCCAGCGACCGGCTCGCGCTCCTCGAGGGCGACCCCTACCAGGACGCCTGCCAGCGGGTGGTCCGGCTGTCGGCGCCACGGAAGACGCTGTGGCGCAGCTGCGCCGACCGGGTCGACGCGTTCGGCCCGACCGGGATGATGGCCACGGTCCACATCCTCAGCGACGGCCTCGGACCCAACCACGTGGCGCTGCGCCGGGTCGGCGGACGTGCCGTGGCCCGCTTCCACACCAGCGGCTGGTTCGGCGACATGGTCTTCGAGGGTCCTCGGGCGCTCGTGACGTACGCCGCCGGGCGCAGCCAGGCCGCTCGGATCCGGTGCCTGCCCCGGGGCTGCGAGCGGATCTCCGACCTGGAGCCGAAGCCGCAGTTCTGAAGTGCCGCGGTCAGAACATGATCGTCGAGAACACGCCCGCCGGACCGAACCCCACCCGTTCATAGGTCCGGCGGGCGGGTTCGTTGTGGCCGTTGACATAGAGGGAGACCGCGGGCGCGATCTGGGCGCGTGCGTGCGCGACCACCGCAGCCATCCCGCGGGCGGCGAGGCCCTCACCGCGGCGCTCGGGCGCGACCCAGACCCCCTGCACCTGACAGGCGGCGGGCGACGCGGCGGCGACCTCGGCCTTGAAGACCACCCGGCCGTCCTCGATGCGGGCGAAGGACCAGCCGCGAGAGATCAGCTGGCTGACGCGGGTGCGGTAGAGGTCGGCCCCACCACCGATCTCCGGCGAGACGCCCACCTCCTCGGTATACATCGCCACGCAGGCCGGGTAGAGGACGGCCAGGTCGCCGGGGACGGTGGGGCGCACCAGCGGGTCGGGTGCCACGTCGGGGGCGCGGTCGATCACCAGGTGCGGCTGGTCCCAGCGCAGCTCGCGCGGGGTGCCCCAGGCGGGTCCGAGGCGCTCCCACAGGCCCTCGACCTCGGGTCGCGGACCGACGATCGTCGAGCACCGCCGCCCGCGCGAGAGCGCGCGGCCGGCGAACGCCTCGATCGCGGCGTCGGTGGCAGCCACCGGCACGAGGTTCGCCGCCGCGTGGCAGGCCGAGACCAGCTGCCCGTCCTCGACGTACCCCCACATCTCACCCCCCAGCCAGCGGGGGTCCAGACGGGTGAGGCGAGCGCGGTACTCCGCGAAGACGTGGGTGACGGGGTCCTGCGCGACCAGGCGCAGCAGTGCCGGCAGGTCGTCCGGCCCGAGCACGCGGACGCCGGGCCTCAGCGGGGCCTCGGCGTCGGCGGGCGCGGACATGGTGAGTCGCTCGTCAGCCGACGGTCACGGTCGGGGCGCCGTCGACCGCCTCGCCCAGGTCCATCTCCTCGGCGATCCGCATGGCCTCCTCGATCAGGGTCTCGACGATCTGCGACTCGGGCACGGTCTTGATCACCTCGCCCTTGACGAAGATCTGGCCCTTGCCGTTGCCGGAGGCGACACCGAGGTCGGCCTCGCGGGCCTCGCCGGGACCGTTGACGACGCAGCCCATGACGGCCACGCGCAGCGGGACCTCGAGCCCGTCGAGACCGGCGGTCACCTCGTCGGCGAGCTTGTAGACGTCGACCTGCGCGCGACCGCAGGAGGGGCAGGAGACGATCTCGAGCCGACGCGGGCGCAGGTTGAGCGACTCCAGGATCTGCAGTCCGACCTTGACCTCCTCGACCGGCGGCGCGGACAGCGAGACCCGGATGGTGTCACCGATGCCCTTGCTCAGCAGGGCGCCGAAGGCCACCGAGGACTTGATGGTGCCCTGGAAGGCGGGGCCGGCCTCGGTCACGCCGAGGTGGAGCGGCCAGTCGCCGCGCTCGGCAAGCATCTCGTAGGCGCGCACCATCACGACGGGGTCGTTGTGCTTGACCGAGATCTTGAAGTCGTGGAAGTCGTGCTCCTCGAACAGGCTCGCCTCCCACACGGCCGACTCGACGAGCGCCTCGGGCGTCGCCTTGCCGTACTTCGCCAACAGCCGCTTGTCGAGGGAGCCGGCGTTGACGCCGATGCGGATCGAGGTGCCGCGGTCCTTCGCGGCGGCCGCGATCTCCTTGACCTGGTCGTCGAACTGGCGGATGTTGCCGGGGTTGACGCGCACGGCGGCACACCCGGCGTCGATCGCGGCGTAGACGTACTTCGGCTGGAAGTGGATGTCGGCGATGACGGGGATCTGGCTCTTCTGCGCGATCGCCGGGAGCGCCTCGGCGTCGTCCTGGCTCGGGCAGGCCACGCGGACGATGTCGCACCCGGCAGCCGTCAGCTCGGCGATCTGCTGCAGCGTCGCGTTGACGTCGGAGGTCAGCGTCGTGGTCATCGACTGCACCGAGACGGGGGCGTCGCCGCCGACCAGGACCTTGCCGACCGCGATCTGGCGGGACTGCCGGCGCGGCGCCAGCACCGGCGGGGGTGCGGACGGCATGCCGAGCGAGACGGAGGTCATCGAGGGCCTTTCACGAGCGGGGTACGACAGGGATCACGCGGGCGCGGGCTCCGCCTCCGAGACTAGCGCGGGTCTCGACAGGCTCGACCTACTGGAGGGCCGGCTCGACCGGCTGGAGCCGGACTCACCCGAGCCGGACGGGAGCGACGATGTCGGCGTAGATGAGCAGGACGCTCATCACCACCAGCACCATCGCCATGGCGTAGGCCAGCGGCAGCAGCTTGGCAACGTCGACGTAGCCCGGATCGGGGCGCCCCCACAGCCGGGCCCACCCCCGCCGTACGCCCTCGTAGAGCGCGCCGGCGATGTGGCCGCCGTCGAGCGGGAGCAGTGGCACGAAGTTGAACATGCCGAGGAACAGGTTCACCCCGGCCAGCAGCATGATCAGGCTGATCATCCGGTCGACCGCGGGGGTGGTGTGGTCCGACGAGATCTCCCCCGCGACCCGGCCGGCCCCGACCACGCTCATCGGGGAGTTCGGGTCGCGCTCCTGCAGGCCGAGCACGGTCTTGCCGACGTCGTAGAGCCGGATCGGCAGCTGGCCGAGCGCCTTCACCGTCTCCCAGGTGTAGGTGCCCATCTGCTGCACGACGAAGACCGGGCCCTGGCGCTCGAGCTCCGTGGTGGGGCTCACGCCGAGGAAGCCGGCCTGGACGACCGCCTCGGGGTCGTCGAGGTCGAGGACGGTGTTGACGGTGGTGTTGGTCGTCGCGGTCTGCCGCTCGCCATCGCGGACGAACTCGATGCGCGCCTCGCCGTCGGTGTTGGCCCGGATGAGCGTGGTGAGGTCGTCCCACGACTCGACGGTCGCGCCGTTGAAGCCGACGATCCGGTCGCCGGGCAGCAGGCCGGCGTCAGCGGCCGGGGTCGGCGGGTCGTCGGCGGTGCACTCCCGGGCGGGTGCGTTGGCCGGCACCACGCACTCACTCACCACGGAGATCGTCTGGGTCGGCACGGCCACGCCGTGGAGCATGAAGACGCCGCCGAAGAGCGTGAAGGCGATGCCCAGGTTCACCAGCGGTCCGCCGGACATCACGATGAGCTTCTTCCACCACGGCAGCTTGTAGAAGAGCCGGTCCTGGTCCTTCGCCTCGACCTGCTCGTACTCGAAGGAGCGAGCGTCGGAGACCATCTGGGTGAACAGACCCGTGTTGGACTTCCGCACGCGCGTAGGGTCCTCCCCCGGGTGCGGGGGGAACATCCCGACGAGCTTGACGTAGCCGCCGAGCGGGATCGCCTTCAGTCCGTACTCGGTCTCACCACGGCGCACGGAGAAGATGGTGCGGCCGAAGCCGACGAAGTACTGCGTGACCTTGACGCCGAACTTCTTGGCCGGGGCCAGGTGACCGACCTCGTGGAGCCCGATCGAGACCGCCACGCCGAGGGCGAACAGCACGACCCCGAGGGTGTAGAGCAGGACGGTGTCCACCGGGGTTGATCCTCCTTGGGGGCGGGCGGAGCGGCGGACTCAGCCGGCCACCCGCGCGCGGGCGTCCTCACGGGCCCACGCGTCGGCGGCGAGGACGTCGTCGACCGTGACAGGGGCCCGGCTGTGGGTCGGGTCCGCGGCCGAGCCTACGCCGGACCCGTAGGCCGCGAGGACCTCTGCGACGGTGTCGACGATCGCGGTGAATCCGAGTCGGCCCTCCAGGAACGCCGCGACACAGACCTCGTTGGCGGCGTTGTAGACCGCCGGGGCGACACCACCGCGGGTCCCGGCCTCGCGCGCCAGCGCCACCGCGGGGAACGCGTCGTCGTCCAACGGGGTGAACTCCCAGGTCTGGGCGCTCGTCCAGTCCACGGCGGGAGCGACGTCGGGCAGCCGCTCGGGCCACGTGAGGCCCAGCGCGATCGGGATCATCATCGTCGGGGGCGAGGCCTGCACCAGCGTCGAGCCGTCGCGGAACTCCACCATCGAGTGGACCACCGACGTGGGGTGGACGACGACCTCGATGGCGTCGAAGCCGATGCCGAAGAGCAGGTGGGCCTCGATCACCTCGAGTCCCTTGTTGACCAGCGTGGCGGAGTTGACCGTGATGACCGGTCCCATGGACCAGGTCGGGTGGTCGAGCGCCTGCTCCGGGGTGACCGTGGCGAGCTCCGCGCGCGTGCGCCCGCGGAACGGACCGCCGCTGGCGGTGAGGACGAGCTTGCGGACCTCGCCGGCCTCCCCCGAGCGCAGGCACTGGGCCAGGGCGGAGTGCTCGGAGTCGACCGGGACGATCTGGCCCGGCCGGGCGCGCGAGGTGACCAGCTCGCCGCCGATGATCAGCGACTCCTTGTTGGCCAGCGCGAGCGTCGTACCGGCATCCAGGGCGGCCAGGGTGGGCAGCAGCCCGACGGCGCCGGTGATGCCGTTGAGCACGACGTCACACGCCATGCCGGCGGCCTCGACGGAGGCCTCCTCCCCCAGCCCGCTAAAGGCCGGGCCGAACTCGGCGACCTGGTCCTCGAACAGCTTGCGGTTGCTGCCGCCCGCGGTCAGCCCGACGACCCGGAACCGGTCCGGGTGGCGGCGTACGAGCTCGAGTGCCTGGGTGCCGATGGAGCCGGTGGAGCCGAGGACGACGACGTCACGGCGGGCGGTGGACTGCACCGCGCCATCCTCGCTCACTCGCGACGCAGGACGGGGCGCAGGGTGTCGAGGACCTGCGGGTCCTCGATCGTCGAGGGCACGGTGGGGTCGCCGCCGTCGGCGATCTCGCGCATCGTGCGGCGCAGGATCTTGCCTGAACGGGTCTTCGGCAGCGCCTCGACGATCTCGACGTCGCGGAACGCCGCCACCGCGCCCACCTCGCTGCGCACGCGGGCGACGAGCTCCTCGCGCAGCTGGTCGGGCGAGATCTCGGCGCCCGCCTTCAGCACGACCAACCCACGCGGCAGCTGGCCCTTGAGCGGGTCGGCGACGCCGATGACCGCGCACTCGGCGACGGCCGGGTGCCCGGCCAGGGCGGCCTCCAGCGAGCCGGTCGAGAGCCGGTGACCGGCGACGTTCATGACGTCGTCGGTGCGGCCCATCACGAACAGATATCCGTCCTCGTCGAGGTAGCCGCCGTCGCCGGTGAGGTAGTAGCCGTCGTACTCCGCGAGGTAGGAGCGCACGTAGCGGTCGTCGTCGCCCCACAGGGTCGGCAGCGTGCCGGGCGGCAGCGGCAGCTTGATCGCGATCGCACCCTCGGTGCCGGCGGGGACGGGCTCGCCGTGTGGGTCGAGCACGCGCACGTCGTACCCAGGCACGGGGACCGAGGGCGAGCCGGCCTTGAGCGGCATCGGGGCCAGCCCGCGCAGGTTGGACGCGATCGGCCAGCCGGTCTCGGTCTGCCACCAGTTGTCGACCACTGGAAGCCCCAGGCGCTCCCCCGCCCACGTGAAGGTCTCGGGGTCGAGACGCTCGCCGGCGAGGAAGAGCGTGCGCAGGCTCGACAGGTCATGGCCGGCCATCAGCTCGCCGTCGGGGTCGGCCTTCTTGATGGCGCGGATCGCGGTCGGGGCGGTGAAGAGCGCGTTGACGCCGTGGTCGGCGACGACGCGCCAGAAGGTGCCGGCGTCCGGGGTGCCGACAGGCTTGCCCTCGAACAGGACCGTGGTCGCGCCGGCGATCAGCGGCGCGTAGACGATGTAGGAGTGGCCGACGACCCACCCGACGTCGGAGGCGGTGAACCAGACGTCGCCGGGGCCGATGCCGTAGACCTCCGGCAGCGACCACGCGAGCGCCACGGCGTGACCACCGTTGTCGCGGACGATCCCCTTGGGCTTGCCGGTGGTGCCGGAGGTGTAGAGCACGTAGAGCGGATCGGTCGCCGCGACGTCCTCACAGGCGGCCGGGTCGGTCGCTCCGGCCCGCATGACGACGTCCCAGTCGAGGTCACGTCCCTCGACCAGGTCGGCGGTGAGCTGTGGGCGCTGCTTGATGATCACGGCATCGGGCGCGTGCTCCGCCAGCTCCAGCGCACGGTCGAGCATCGGCTTGTAGTCCACGGTGCGGCTCGGCTCGATGCCGCAGGAGGCACTGACGACGACCTTGGGCTTGGCGTCGTCGATGCGCACGGCCAGCTCCTGGGAAGCGAACCCGCCGAACACGACCGAGTGGACCGCACCGATGCGCGCGCACGCCAGCATCGCGATGACTGCCTCGGGGATCATCGGCATCGACAGCACGACCCGGTCGCCCTTGCCGACGCCCAGCCCGTGCAGCACTCCTCCGAACGCCGCGACCTTCTCCAGTAGTTCGGCGTAGGTCAGCAGCGACACCGACTCTGTCACGGGGCTGTCGTGGATCAGCGCCACCCGGTCGCCGTGGCCGGCGACGACGTGCCGGTCCAGCGCGTTGTAGCAGGTGTTGAGCGTCCCGTCGGGGAACCACCGGTAGAACGGCGCCCCGCTGTCGTCCAGCGCCCTCGTCGGCTTGCGGAACCACGTCACCCGCTGCGCTGCCTCCAACCAGAACCCCTCCGGGTCCTCCAGGCTGCGCCGGTAGGCCGCGTCGTACGCCGTGCGGGCCTGCCCGGGGTCGGTCTGCGCATCACGAATCGCCATGGCCCTATCTTGCCCAAGGCCGGTGACGGGTACGGCGAGGGTGGTTCAGACGTTGGCGGCGGCGAGCTGGCCGCAGGCCGCGTCGATCTCGCTGCCGCGGGTGTCGCGCACGGTCGTCGGGATACCGGCCCGCTCCAGCCGGCGGACGAACTCGTCGGTGTCGGCGTCGCGGGAGCGGGTGTATTTCGACCCCGGCACCTCGTTGAGCGGGATGAGGTTGACGTGGACCCACCCCCAGTCGCCGTACGACTGCAGCACCTCGCCCAGCAGGTCGGCGCGCCAGGCCTGGTCGTTGATGTCGCGCATCATGGCGTACTCGATGGAGACCCGGCGCTTCGTGACCCGCGCGTAGTTCCAAGCGGCCTCGACCGTCTCGGCGACGCTCCAACGGGTGTTGATCGGCACGAGCTCGTTGCGCAACTCGTCGTCGGGCGCGTGCAGGCTCAGCGCGAGCGTGACCGGGATGCCCTCCTCGGCGAGCTGGCGCATCCGCGGGACCAGGCCCACGGTGGAGACGGTGATGCCGCGCGCGGACATGCCGTAGCCGTCGGGCGCCTCTGCCGTCAGGGCGCGCACCGCACCGACGACGGCCTTGTAGTTGGCCAGCGGCTCGCCCATGCCCATGAAGACGATGTTGTTGACCCGGCCGGGACCACCGGGCACCTCGTCGCGGGCGAGGGCGCGCGCCCCGGCCAGCACCTGCTCGACGATCTCGGCGGTCGACATGTTGCGCTGCAGTCCGCCCTGGCCGGTGGCGCAGAACGGGCAGGCCATGCCGCACCCGGCCTGCGACGAGACGCAGATCGTCGTGCGCATGCGTCCGTCGCTGTCGCGGTCGCCGTAGCGCATGAGCACCGACTCGACCAGCGCGCCGTCGAACAGCCGCCACAGCGTCTTGCGGGTCGTGCCGCGGTCGGCGGTGCTGACCTTGAGCGGGGTCATCAGGTCGGGCAGCAGACCGGCGACGAGCTCGGCGCGCTGCGCGGCCGGGAGATCGGTCATCTGCTCGGGGTCGTCGGCCAGCCGGGCGAAGTAGTGGTGGGCGACCTGGCGGGCGCGGAACCGGGGCAGTCCGAGCTCCTCGAGGCGCTGCTTGCGCTCGGCTGGAGTGAGGTCGGCGAGGTGGCGCGGCGGCTTCTTGCGGCCGCGGGGCTCGTCGAAGACCAGCGGAAGGCTGCGGGTCGGCTCGGGGGAAGGAACGACGGAATCAGTCATGGGTCCAAAGGGCGGCTAGAGCACCAAGTAGTGCAACAGCAGCCAGGTAGGGGCGACGGTGGCGAGCAGGGAGTCGAGCCGGTCCATGAGGCCGCCGTGACCCGGGATGATCTGGCTCATGTCCTTGATCCCGAGGTCGCGCTTCATCACCGACTCGACCAGGTCACCCAGCGTAGCCATCACCCCCACGATGAGGCCCAGGACGACGCCGACCCACCAGTCGCCGTCGAGGAGGTGGACCACGAGCAGCCAGCCGGCGAAGGTGCAGAAGGCGAGCGAGCCGGCCAGCCCCTCCCAGGATTTCTTCGGCGAGATCACCGGCGCCATCGGGTGCTTGCCGAACAGCACGCCCGCGACGTACCCCCCGGTGTCGGAGGCGATGGTGACGAGGATGAAGGTGACGATCGCGAGCTCGCCGCGGTCCTCGGCGAGCAGCAGCGCGACGAACGACCCGAGGAACGGGACGTAGACGAGCGTGAAGATCGCTGCTGACGCAGTGTGGACGTAGCCGTCGATGCCGCGGCGCAGCAGCCAGAGCATGGTCACCAGGGCGGTGACCGCCGTGGCAGTGACCAGCGCGGGCGCCCCGAAGAAGTAGGCGACGACCACCATCACGACTCCGCCGGCCATCAGCGGCTGCTCGGGCAGGTCGATGTCCTTGGCGAGCATCCCCTGTCGCAGCTCCCAGATCGCGACGACCACCGCGATGACGACGATCACCATGAACGCGGTCTTCCAGAAGACGAGCGAGGCGGCGATCGCCGCGAGCAGCACGACCGCCGAGGCGATCGCGGCGGGAAGGTTGCGTCCCGCCCGTCCGTGATCCTTCTTCGGGGTCGCTGAGGAGCTCGGGCTGGGCGGGGAGGTGTCGGTCATGGCGTCGTACTGGGGTCTGGCGCTCAGACCTCCAGGAGCTCGGCTTCCTTCTTCTTCAGCATGTCGTCGATCTCGTCGGTGTGCTTCTTGGTGGTGGCGTCGAGCTTCTTCTCGGCACCGGTCACGTCGTCCTGGCCGACGTCGCCGTCCTTCTCCGCCTTGTCCATCGCCTGCTTGGCGGTACGGCGGATGTTGCGGACCGCCACGCGGCCCTCCTCGGCCTTGGCGCGTGCGACCTTGATGTATTCCTTGCGGCGCTCCTCGGTGAGCTCCGGGAACACGCAGCGCAGCACCTTGCCGTCGTTGCTCGGGTTGACTCCGAGGTCCGACTCGCGGATGGCCTTCTCGAGTGCGTTCATCGCCCCGATGTCGTAGGGCTGGATGAGGATGACCCGAGCCTCGGGCGCCGTGAAGGAGGCGAGCTGCTGGATCGGGGTCGGGGTGCCGTAGTAGTCGGCGGTCAGCTTGGCGAACATCGACGGGTGCGCCCGTCCCGCACGGATGGCGGCGAAGTCCTCACGGGTGACCTCGACGGCCTTGCCCATCTTCTGCTCGGCCTCGCGCAGGGTCTCGTTGATCACGGTTGCTCCTCGTCTCGTCGTCGTGCTGCAGGTCTTCGCCGGGCCCGCCCAGGGGTCCCGGGGCGCTCAGGGCTCGCGGGAGACCGTCGTACCGATCTTCTCACCTTGGACGACCCGCGCGATGTTGCCCTCTTCGGAGAGGTTGAACATCACCATGTCCATGTCGTTGTCGCGCGCGAGGCTGACGGCCGTCGCGTCCGCGACCTTGAGCCCGCGGGCGAGGAACTCGTCGTACGACAGCGTGTCGAACTTCTGCGCGTCCGGGTTGGTCTTGGGGTCGGCGTCGTACACCCCGTCGACGCCCTGCTTGCCCATGAGGATCACCTCGGCACCGACCTCGAGCGCGCGCTGGGCGGCGACGGTGTCGGTGGAGAAGTACGGCATGCCGGCGCCGGCGCCGAAGATCACGACGCGGCCCTTCTCCAGGTGGCGAATCGCGCGGCGCGGGATATAGGGCTCGGCGACCTGCCCCATGGTGATCGCCGACTGCACGCGGGTCTCCACGCCCTGCTTCTCGAGGAAGTCCTGCAGGGCCAGGCAGTTCATCACGGTGCCGAGCATGCCGATGTAGTCGGCGCGCGAGCGGTCCATGCCACGCTGCTGCAGCTCCGCTCCACGGAAGAAGTTGCCACCGCCCACCACGATCGCCACCTGCACGCCGGTGCGCACGACGTCGGCGATCTCGCGGGCGATCGAGTTGACGACGTCGGGGTCGACTCCGACCTTGCCTCCGCCGAACACCTCGCCGGAGAGCTTGAGCAGCACGCGCTGGTAGGTCACAGGGTCGCCTCCTGGATCAGGGCTGGGTCGGTGTCGGTGTGTGCCGGAACGGCTGCGGACATGAGAAAGCCGGCTCGTACGGATGTGTGGTCCATGCGAGCCGGCCTCCTCGAGTTGGTCCTCGAGTCCGCACGCTACTGCACGCGGTGCCCGGTGAGGTATCGGGCGAAACTCAGCCCCCCACCTCGAAGCGAGCGAACTTCGTCACCGTCACGCCGGCCTCGTCGAGCACGGCCTTGACCGTCTTCTTGCTCTCCTGGACCGACGCCTGCTCGAGCAGGACGACGTCCTTGAAGAAGCCGTTGACGCGACCCTCGATGATCTTGGGCAGCGCCTGCTCGGGCTTGCCCTCCTCACGCGCGGTGGCCTCGGCGATCTCGCGCTCCTTGGCGACGATCTCCTCGGGCACCTCGTCACGGGTGAGGTACTTCGGCCGCATCGCCGCGATCTGCATCGCGACACCGCGTGCGGCCTCGTCGGAGGCACCGTCGTACGCCACGAGCACGCCCACGGCCGGCGGGAGGTCCGCGGCGCGCTTGTGCATGTAGGTCGCGACCGTGCCGTCGAAGTAGGCCACGCGGCCCAGCTCGATCTTCTCGCCGATCGACACGGCGAGCCCGTCGACGATCTCGCCGACGGTCTTGCCGTCGAGCTCGACCGCCTTGAGCGCCTCGGTGTCGGCCGCCTTGGCCGCGTCGGCGGCCTCGGCGATCCGCTGGGCGGCGGCGATGAAGTCGTCGTTCTTGGCGACGAAGTCGGTCTCGCACTTGACTTCGACGAGGGCACCACCCGCGGTGGCGACCAGGCCGGCCGACGCCTCGCGCTCGGCGGCGCGCTCAGCCATCTTCTTGCCACCCTTGATCCGGAGGATCTCGGCGGCCTTGTCGAAGTCGCCCTCGGCCTCGGTCAGGGCCTTCTTGCAGTCCATCATGCCGGCGCCGGTGAGCTCACGGAGCTTCTTGACGTCGGCGGCGGAAATGTTCGCCATGAAAGTGGTGATCCCTTCTGGGGTCGTCGTACGGGGTGGGCTGCTCAGGCCTGCTCGGCCTCGGTCTCCGCCGCAGCGGTGGCCTCGGCGGGAGCCTCGGGAGCCTTCTGCTCGGCGGCCGGGTCCTCGGCGCCGCCCGCACCGGCGGTGGCACCCACGGGCTCGGTGGCCTCCTGCGCGGGAGCAGCGACCTCGGTGGACTCGCTCGACGCGCCGGTCGCCTCGGCCGCCGGGGCCTCGGTCGCGGCGTCGCCGCCGGTCGCGGAGACGGCAGCCTTCTCCGCCTCACCGGCGAGGAGCTCGCGCTCCCACTCGGCCAGCGGCTCGTCGGTGGTGCCGCCACCCTCGGCGGTCTTCGCACCCGAGCGGGCGATGAGGCCCTCGGCCACGGCGTCGGCCACGACGCGGGTCAGCAGCCCGACCGCGCGGATCGCGTCGTCGTTGCCCGGGATCGGGTAGTCGACGACGTCGGGGTCGCAGTTGGAGTCCAGGATGCCGATGATCGGGATGCGCAGCTTGCGCGCCTCCTCGACGGCGAGGTGCTCCTTGTTGGTGTCGACGATCCACACCGCGTTGGGGGTGCGGGTCATCTCGCGAATACCGCCGAGCGACTTGTTGAGCTTGTCGCGCTCGCGACGCATCTGCAGCAGCTCCTTCTTGGTGCGGCTGCTGCCCGCCACGTCGTCGAAGTCGATCTCGTCGAGCTCCTTGAGGCGGTTGATCCGCTGGTGCACGGTCTGGAAGTTGGTGAGCATGCCGCCCAGCCAGCGCTGGTTGACGTAGGGCATCCCGACGCGGGTCGCCTGCTCGGCGATCGCCTCCTGGGCCTGCTTCTTGGTGCCCACGAACATCACGGTGCCGCCCTTGGCGACGGTATCCTTGATGAACTGGTAGCTGCGGTCGATGTAGGCCAGCGACTGCTGCAGGTCGATGATGTAGATGCCATTGCGCTCGGTCATGATGAAGCGCTTCATCTTGGGGTTCCAGCGACGGGTCTGGTGCCCGAAGTGGACGCCGCTCTCGAGGAGCTGGCGCATGGTGACGACGGCCATGGTGTCCGTACCTCTTCTTCATGGCCCCACGCGGGGGCCGTCCAGTTTGTCGCAGGGCACGCCCGGTGCGTGTCCCGCCCTGGCGCTCGGCGCGACCCGACCCGGTTGCCCAGGACTGGAGGTCGTCGCCCGGTCCCCGCCGTAGCGGAGTCTGGAAACGAGCGCGCGAAGTCGACCCGCACACGCGGGCCGCTGCCTCAATCGTAGGTCCGGGGGTGGGGGTTGGCCTAATCGGCCCCCGGGGTCGCCCCACCTGCCCCACAAAACGCCACATCTGTGGCGACTTCAGCGCTTCGGACAGGTTCTCGCCGGCGTGTCGCGCAACAACCTGTCCGAAGTGTGACCGGTGGGACCGAGCGTGTACGGCGGCGCCGGGTGCCGGATCCGTGCCGACGGTGCCAGCGACCGCTCGGCGTCCCCATCCGACCGCGAGAGCTGCTCCTCCACCGGCGTTGGCGACGCGCCCCAACCGCCGGCCCGCCCGTCCTTGGATGTTGCGATGACCTCCGCCCTCCGGACCTCGTGCCGGGCATCCCTGATGGCAGTGCTCGTCGCGCTCATCCTCCTCGTGGCCTCGTCGCCCGCGGCCGGGTTCGGCGAGCCTGCGTCCACCGATGGTGTGTGGCCCCTCGACCCGCGCCCCGAGGTGGTGAAGGGCTTCGACCCGCCGGCGGTGACGTGGGGCGCGGGGCACCGCGGCGTCGACCTCCGGGGGTACGTCGGCCAACCGGTCCGCGCTGCGCTGGGCGGCACCATCAGCTACGCCGGCATGCTGGCCGGTCGTGGTGTCGTGGTGGTCGACCACGGAGGGCGGCGTACGACGTACGAGCCCGTCGACGTCGAGGTCAGCGTCGGTGACGTGGTCGCGCGGGGCGGGCGACTGGGCACGCTGGCGCCGACACCGGGCCACTGCGCTCCGTTGTATTGCCTGCACTGGGGCCTCATCCACACCACCTTCACCGGTGACGAGTACGTCGACCCGTTGACCCTGGTCGGCGGCGGCCCCGTCCGGCTGGTGCCGTGGGACGGCCTGCCCAGCACTCGCGGGTTCGGCCCCAGCGGCCCGGCCCCGTCGTCCGCGCTGGCCGCCGCTGCCCTGCCCGTGGAGTCAGGCGCGCGGGTGGGCCTGACGGTAGGCCTGGCGTAGCCGGTCAGTGCTCACGTGGGTGTAGAGCTGCGTCGTCGCCAGCGTGCTGTGGCCGAGCAGCTCCTGGACGACCCGCAGGTCCGCGCCGCCCTCCAGCAGGTGGGTCGCAGCCGTGTGGCGCAGTCCGTGCG
This sequence comes from Nocardioides massiliensis, assembly GCF_030811215.1. Lineage (NCBI taxonomy): Bacteria > Bacillati > Actinomycetota > Actinomycetes > Propionibacteriales > Nocardioidaceae > Nocardioides > Nocardioides massiliensis. The sequence continues at coordinate 2,424,523 of NZ_JAUSQM010000001.1, read as the reverse complement.
GGCCGAGGTCGGGCGCGCCAGGGACGGCGGCGATGCGGGCGTGCACGAGCTCGCGGACGCGCCGCTGGTCCAACCGTCCGCCGCGGGCTCCGAGGAAGAGCGCGCTGCCGGAGCGGTCAGCGGCCAGCTCCGGGCGACCCCGCACCAGCCAGGCGTCGACGGCGTCCTCGGCCGGCTTGCCGAACGGCACGGCCCGCTCCTTGCGTCCCTTGCCGAGCACGCGGACGACCCGCCGCTCCCGATCCAGGTCGTCGACGTCGAGGCCGCACAGCTCCCCCACCCGGATCCCGGTGGCATACAGGAGCTCGAGCACAGCGGCGTCGCGCAGCCCCTCGGGCGTGCCGTCGGCCGCGTGGGTGGCAGCCTCGGTGAGCAGGTCGCGCGCCTCGTCGCGGCGCAGCACGGGCGGCAGCGTCCGGTGCGGCTTGGGTGAGCCGAGCAGCGCGCCGGCGTCGGTGGATGCGCGGCCGGTCCGGGCTGCCCATCGGGTGAAGACGCGGGCAGCGGTCGCGCGGCGCGCCAAGGTCGTGCGCGCCAGGCCCAGCGTCTGCTGCTTGGCCAACCAGCTGCGCAGCAGGCGCAGGTCCAGACCGTCGAGCTCGTGGTGGCCGAGCCGTGCGGCGTGCTCGAGCAGCCCGGTGACGTCACCGACGTAGGCGCGCACCGAGTGTGGGGTGAGGTCGCGCTCCACCGCGAGGTGTCGCTCGTAGTCGGCCAGCACCCGGGCGAAGGACTCCGGCAGGTCCGGGTCGGCGGAGCCCGAGCCCGCCTCAGTCGGATCTGCGGTCATGCTTGGAGCCTAGGAGCGGGGCGTCCTCCGGCGAGCGCGCCACGCAGGGCGCGCCGTCAGGTGCTGCGCCCCAGAGGCCCCAGGCGCCACCCGTCCTCGCTGGCCTCGGCGAACCCCGCCTCCTCGAGCACAGCCAGCGACCGACGGACCCGCGGCCGGGCGAGGCCGGCGGTCGACGCAAGCGAGGCAAGACCGGCGGGGCGGCGTACGGGCAACGCATCCAGCACGCGCTTCTCGATCGGGTCGAGCCAGTCGCGCGGGGACTCAGCGCCACGCGGCTCGTCGAGCGTCCGACTGCCCATCGGCGCGAGCAGCTCGAGGACCTCCTCGCCGCGGGTGACGAGGACCGCACCCCGGTTGCGGATCAGCTGGTGCGCGCCCGCCGAGGCTGCGCTCGTCACCGGACCGGGGACCGCCATCAACGGACGACCGAGCTCGTTGGTCCACGAGGCAGTGTTGATCGCACCGCTGCGCAGGGCCGCCTCGATCACGACGGTGCCCGACGAGAGAGCGGCGATCACACGGTTGCGGGTCAGAAACCTGCCGCGGGTCACCGTGCACCCTGGCGGCAGCTCGGACACGATCACGCCGTGCTCGGCGACGAACCCGAGCAGCCGCTGGTGGGCGATCGGGTAGGCCCGATCCACCCCGCACGCGAGCACGACCGCGGTCCGACCCTCGGCCAGCGCGCCACGGTGCGCCGCCTGGTCGATGCCGAAGGCTCCACCGGAGACCACCGTCCACCCCTCGTGGGCCATGCGTGCCGAGAGGTCTCCGGCGACCGTGGTGCCGTACGTCGTCGCGGAGCGCGAGCCCACCACTGCGACCGCCTGGATGGCGACCTCGTCGAGCCGCAAGGGCCCGCGGGCCCACAACCCGAGCGGCGCTCCCCCGCTGCCGTCGACCTGCCCGCAGTCGTTGAGCCCGTCGACCGCCGACGGCCACTCATCGTCGCCAGGAATGACGAACCGGATGCCCTGCTCCGCAGCGCGATCAAGCTCCGCGCGGGCGTCGAGCCCGCGCAGTCGATCGGCCAGGTCGCTGCGATTCCCGAGCACGTCGCTCTCGGAACGGATCTCCTCCAGCACGAGCACAGCGCCGTGCTGCGCCACCGCCTGCGCGAGGTTGCGGCGCCCGGGCTCGGTCAGCCGGGACAGTGCCGCACGCGCCTCCCGCTCCTCCGCTGACGCGGTCATGAGGCGGACCGCTCTTGGAGCCACCGCGCTTCCAACGGCCGTCCCGTGCGCAGGCGGAGTGCCATGTCGACCTCGACCGACCCGGGGCGCGCGGAGCTGAACAGGTCGGCGATCGTCCAGGCGAGACGATGGACCCGTGTCGCTCCACGACGGGTGAGCGACCCGCCGTAGAGCTCGGTGTCGAGCAACCGTCGCCCCTCCTCCGTCAACGGGAAGTCCGACAACAGGACCGGCCCCGGTACGTCGGCGTTGAGCCGCCACGGCGTCTCGGCGTACCGCGTGCTCTGGCGTGCCCGTGCCGCCTCGACGCGGGCGCGGACGACGGCGCTGGGTTCGGGCGAGGCCAGCGGATCGCGCGCCTCGTGGGGTCGAAGTGGCTCGACGTACCGCACGATGTCTATGCGGTCGGCGACCGGGCCCGAGATCTTCCGGCGGTACTCGCGGCGTTTGACCTCCGCGCAGACGCAACGGTCCTGCGCTCCGGCACTCGGTGAGTAGTCGCCACACGGGCACGGGTTCATGGCGAGCACGAACATGGTGCGGGCTGGGTACGTCGCGGTCTCCTCGCCCCGCGCGATCGTCACCTCACCGCTCTCGAGCGGTTGACGCAGCGCCTCGACGATGTCGCTGCTGAACAGGGGGAACTCGTCGAGGAAGAGGACGCCGAGGTGAGCCCGGCTGAGCTCGCCGGGCCGCACCTTCCCGCTGCCGCCACCCAGCAGACTGGCCCGGGTGGACGAGTGGTGCGGCGCGAAGAACGGCGGTCGCACCAGCCGCGGAGCAGCGGGGTCGAGGACCCCGGCGAGGGAGTGCAGCGCGGTGAGTTCCAGGGACTCCTCGACGGTGAGGTCCGGCAACAGACCCGGAAGACGCTCGGCCAGCGTCGTCTTCCCGGCGCCCTTGGGTCCGGTGATCATCAGGTGGTGGCCGCCGGCCGCAGCGACCTCGAGCGCGAAACGCGCGTCCTCCATCCCGAGCACATCGGCCAGGTCCAGGTCATGCAGCCGGTCCTCGCCTCGCCACCGCAGGAACGACGCCTGCGACGCCCCGTCGACCGGCGGCGCGTCGGGGATCTCGTCGCCGCGCAGCACCGCGACCACCTGGGCGAGCGATCGTGCACCGATGACCTCGATCCCCGGCACCATCGTCGCCTCCGCGACCTGCGGCTCGGGGACGATCACGCGGGCGATGCCGTGAGCGCGCGCAGCCATCACCATCGGCAGCACCGCCGGCACGCAGCGCAGTCCCCCATCGAGCCGGAGCTCACCGAGGAAGACAGTGTCGGCGAGCATGTCCGGCTTGAGCCTGCGCGTCGGCTCGCCCTGCGGCGCCAGCGAGTCGCCCGCGGCCGCGAGTACGGCGAGAGCCATGGCCAGGTCGAAGTGCGGCCCGCGCTTCGGCAGGTCGGTGGGTGCGAGAAGGATCGTCGTACGCCGGGTCACCGGCCACGGGAACCGACTGTTGGTCACGGCCGCGCGGCACCGGTCCCGACCCTCGCTGATCGACGGGTCCGGTCGACCGACGATCATCGTCGCGATCAGTCCTTGGGAGACGTCGACCTGTACGTCGACCAGGTGGCCGCTCGCTCCGGTGAGCGTGATGGAGCGGGCCGTGGCGTACCCCATCAGCCGACCCCGCGGATGTGCTCGACCTGCGCGGGACCCGAGCGGGACCGCAACACGCCGACGACGTCGATCCGCACCTCGGGCGGGTGAACGCCGCGCGCCTCGATCCACTTCGCCGCCAGCCGGCGCAGGCGCTGCGCCTTCGCAACGGTGACGCCCTCCAACGGCGAGCCGAAAGCATTGCTGCTGCGGGTCTTGACCTCGCAGACCACCAGCGCCCGGCCGTCTTTGAGCACGATGTCGAGCTCGCCAGCGTCACAGCGCCAGTTCTGCTCGAGCACCACCATCCCCTGGTCGGTCAGATGGCGTACGGCGATGCGCTCGCCGTACTCGCCGAGGGCGTGCTTCTGGGCTGCGGTCGCGCCAGAACGCGACGCGACCGTGGGATCTGAGTGCATCAGGGTCCTCCTCCGTAGGAGGAGAACCTCTTACAAAGGGCACTCCGCACCGTCCTCGCACGACCGGTACTGGGGACAACAACGGCTCACGCCGGGCTGGGGACGGCTGACGGTCGCGCCGGCCCATGCGTCAATTCTGCAGGTGCAGACTCCCAGGTGGCCGTTGCCACGTCTGGGTGAGCCCGTTGGTGACCCGCAGGTGGGACTTGTTGCCGTTCAGGTAGATGCCCCGCACCACGATCGACCCGTTGGTGACCCCGTTGCCCGAGTTGCCGTTCGCGTAGAGCCGTGCGGAGGCGGCGTACACGGTCCCGGTGATGTTGGTGACGCCGTTTCCCTGGACCCGGACCTCGGCGGTGTTGTGGCGGTCGTACAGGATCGCGATACCGGGGATCGCCCCTGCCGTGATCGTGACGTCTCCGTTGGTGGCGTCGAACTGGCCACCAGCTTCGCCGGGCTGGCAGTTCCTCGGCGCCACGGCCGTCCCGCAGGTCGCAAACAACGTGACGCCCGTGCCTCGAAGATCGGTGTTGTTCTTGAGCCCCCAACGGCCTGTCAGGACGTAGAGGCCCGGTTGCAGGACGCAGGTTCTGTCCGGGAGCTCGTGGGCACCGTAGACGCCAGGTCCGTCCGCACAAGGATTCAACTTCGCCGGAATACCTCGGAGGTCGGGGAGCGCCAGCCCCGCCAACGGATCGCCCACTCGACCGGCGCCAGTCCGGGCCTTCGGGACGAAGTTGTGCCCGGTGGCGGTGCCCTCGACCGTGATCTGGTGTGCCACCGCCGTGACGTGCCCGTTGGGGCCGGCGACGATGCTGCCGTTGATGTGCACGCCGCTGTTCTCCACGGTGATGTCGCCGTTGCCCACGTCGTGCGTCCCCTGTCCGAGCACGCACAACGCGCACCGGTACACCTCTCCCGGGAGGAGGGCCGCTTGCGCCGCGGTACCGATCGGGATGCTCTCGATCCCGGCGAGTCCGCCGAACGCCGGCTTCACCTCCCGCGTGGGGATACGCACCCGCACCTTTGAGGGTCGCGCGACGTCGTCGAACGAGATGCAACCGCTTCCGTCCGCAGCATGCACGAGTCGGTCTGGGTCGGTACACCCCTCCCAGTCCGCCTCGGAGACGCCGAAGTTCTCGGCTGCATAGGTCTGAGCCGCTTGCACCGCTGCGGCCAGGTCAACGCGACCCTGATCGTCGTACAACGCTGTCCCCGCTGCGAGCGCCGAGGCGTCCGCCGCGTTCTGCGACTGTGCACGTACGTCGCGAGCAAGGCCGAGGTCCATCACCAGACCCACGACGAGCAGAAGGGCGACAGCGATGAACGCGACCAGGAGAGCGATGGCGCCTGACTCATCGCGCCCGGGGGCACTCACCTGCACCACGCCCACGCGTCCCCCGACGGGTCGACGGACGCCTTAGCCATGGCGACCGCCCCGGTCGGCTCCACGTCGTCGACCTCGATGGACATGCGCAACTTGGTAGAGATGACCCCGCCGTTCGGCATCGGCAGCAGACCGAGATCAGCACCGGAATCCACCACCGCACAGACCAGCAACGGGCGACCCTTCGCCCAACCCTCTGGCGCGGTCACCCGGACCTGCGCCGGTCCGGTGAGCGCGTTCACCTGTTCCCTCACGGTGCACTCGAAGGCCGCCCACTGGTTGTCGTCACTTCCGCAGGAGTGCGACTTCACCACTGCCATCCGTGCAGCTTCGCGCACGCCTTGGCGAAGATTCAGTGAGTCGTTGAAGTACAGGCCGTACTGCAACACCCCGAAGACGATCAGGAGCAGCACCGAGCCCACGAGCGCGAACTCGACCGCTGCCGCCCCATTGTCTTGCTCCATCCGCGCATGCCGATGACGAGCCACGCCCCCCCTCCCCAAGAACCAATGCTCGAGTTCCATAACGGCCGAGGGAGCCCTCTCTTGAGGAGATGTGGTGCGGATCTCCATGAGACCTTGCGGAACAGAGGCCTTGGAGCACAGACCCGCAATGGCGCACCCCGACACACGAGACCGGACGCCTGCCCAGCGCTCAGGCCGAATGGAGCGGCGAGTTCGACCAGTGGCGTAAGCGCCGTCTTCGTTGCGCGAGGGGCGTAATCGTAGGGCCGCTACCGCAACTGATATGTAGTGATTTCCTGTCAAGAGGCAGGGTGAGGCGCCCGTCCCCGTTGGTGGGGGCGGGCGCCTCTGGCTTCGTCGATGTGGTCGGTGGGGAGCGTGTCGTTGGCGACCGCGGTCAGACTGATATGCGCGGGTTGATTACCGCAGGACGGGGTGTTCGGCAGGAGCGGACCGCGTGTCTAGGGTCGAGCGTCGCCCGGTGTAGTCGGGCTGCTCATAGTTGCTTCGCGGGTCGCTCCACGCGCTGCTTCCACCCACCTTGTCGGCGAAGCGGTCTGGGGTGGTTATTCCTCGAGCACGGCCAGGGACCAGCACCAGCCGGCCAGCTCGCGAGCGATCGCGACGTTCGCTACGACGTGACGATTTCGGCGCTCACGGAAGGTGTTCCAACGAGCATGGAGTGGGCGGTTGCCGTCGTCGCCGCGGGCTCGAGCAGCAGGCGTGGCGAGTTCCCATCGGTCACGCATGGTCTTGCCGACGACGTAGCGGGCGCGGTGGTGCCAGGCAGCCTCAACCAGCAGCCTGCGGACGTGGGTGTTGCCGGTCTTGGTGATCGAGCCTTGTGCTCGTGACCGGCCCGAGGAGTACTCGGATGGGACGAGCCCGACGAACGCGCCGATGGTGTTGCCGCTGCACCGGTGCCAGTCGCCGATCTCCACCGCCAGTGCCAAAGCGGTCAGATTGCTGATCCCGCGCAGACAGCTCAGCGCCGCACGAGCGGGGTGAACTCGCTGTTCGCAGCCATCGCGGCGATTGCCTCGTCCAGTCGGTCTCGGCGGGCTTTCACCGTCAGCACGGCGTCGAAGTCGGACTCGAAGGTCATCTGCAGCGCCGGTGATTCGAACCGTTGTCGGCGCAACCACGCGTCGTGGGCATCGGTCCAGGCTTTCCCGCCGGAGTAGACGATGCCCTGACGCAACAAGAGCTTGGACAGTCGGTGACGTGCGCGCATCAGGTCACCGCGGGCGTCCTCGCGTGCGTGGACCAGATGGCGGGCGTGTTCTTGGTCGATGCTCGGGATCGACACCGAGGTGTACTCATCGAGTCTCAGCAACCGCGCCAAGTGCACCGCGTCCTTCGCGTCGGTCTTGACGTGGTCCCCGCTGGGACGCTGCAGCTTGCTCGGTGCCACAACCTCGCACCCGATCCCGGCCGAGCTCAGCGACCGCGACAGCCCGAACCGGTCGGTCCTGCTTCATAGGCCACCGGGACCGGGCCGGGAAGCGCGCTGAGCCAGGAACGGATGTGCTCGTGTGAGGAGTCAGTTTGGTCTGGATGAGCTCGCCCGTGACGCCATCGATCGCTGCTGCGACGACCGATCGTGCGTGCACGTCGAGCCCCACGCTCGTACGCTCGGTGAACACCGGGGCCTCCCACGAATGTCGAGAGACCGAGCAGGTGGCCCCTGCTCGCTAACCCACGAATGTCGTGAGCGAGGCCCCGGCCCGCAACCCCGCCACTACGACCGGGCCGCTACATACCGTCTAGCGGATCAATCTCGGCGAGGCACACCTGGCATCGGGAACGGCCACGATGTCGGCACCACCGAGTTGCAACCCTAACAACTTCGACAACGGTTCGACGATTAGCGGCTGCAACACGTCGTCGACGAGCGGACCCAAGACAGAAGTTAGTCCGCTTACAACTGGGCTAACGATGTTGTCGAACAGTGGCTCAGTATTCAGTACTTCAACTACCCGATCCGAGCCGAACAGACGCTTGTAGTGAATACTCACATTCGTTGCACTGGTTGCTTCGATCGTGGGCGTCGAAAGGAGCACCCCTGAGCCAGTGCCATGTCGTACGCCATATCCGGTCGGCAGTGGAATCGAAACGGAACGGTTGTAAGCGTCCGGCATCGGTATTGAAGCACCGACACCTACATTACCTTCCACAACGATCGTCGGCGCACTAAGCAAGTCGAGCAAACTTAACTTCAACCAACCCAACAGCAAATCCAAGAGGCCGCCGAGAGGGTTCGACGAGACGTTGAACCCCAGAGTCCCAGCCACAGAAACCGGGCCTGCCACGGCCGACTTCACAGCCACTTGCATCGAGGTTGGGTCACCCTGAGTGCAGGGGACGTCCAGCAAACGAGCTTCGGCGCCGGCGAGGTCAACGGTCAGAGTGATTGTGGCGGGTTTGACCGTGACTGAAGTCGCCAGGCCGGGCACCGAAATCGTCCTTGCCGGAATCTGCACATTGACCCTCACTACAACCTGGGCCGTACGGGCCACCGTCCCCAAGTGGCCACATGCCATCTGGGGAGCTTGAATTACGTCGAGATCCGCAGATACCGTTGCGCCCGTCAACGAATCGGGCAACGCTAAAGAAAAGTCGTTCAACCCAATCGCGGACCTGCCTCGACTACTCAGGAACGCTGCGCCAGAAATCAGATCCAGCACGTTGACATCGGCATCCAGAGCCGCATCGTCGCCGGGCGCCGCCTTGATCAGATCGCCTAGACGGATCGGCGGCGTGCTGGCGGCAACGTTGATCTCTCCCAACCGTTTCAGCGCCTGAGCATCTACGAGACCCCTGGCGTCAAGCACCGTGATCGTGGCGTCGATCAGGTCGGCAATCTCAACTGACCCGGAGTGCAGGAGTCTCTCCGGAGATCCCGCTGAGAGGCCGCCGATCTCCACCAACTCCGTGAGGGTGACGCTGGCATTCGCGAGGCCCTGATAGTGCACCAAGTCAAGATCGACAGTTGAGCCGAGGAGGGCACCGAGGATCGGGTTCAGGAGCGCGCTCTGCGCGCTATCGACCGACGCAGCAAGTGACCCGACCCGAAAACAGGCAGTGGCCTGGGCAAGCGCGTACGACTGCCGAGATACACCGCCTGCTCCGCCTACAAAGGCGAAGTCGACCGACGACGAGGTTTGAACCTTCACCGCTTCAGGGAGGTCGTCGTCACCGCTAACGTCGACTAAGCCAGCATCGTCTTGCATAGCGAAAGTTACTTTGACGCGGATCTCCGGGTAATGCACGCTCGTAGCCACGCTCGCGCCGGGTTCACCGGTATCAACACTCCACGAGCCGTTCTCAGTCGGGAGCTGGCGCTCTACCGTGCTCCGCAGAGCGCTCGTCCAGGCTTCATCCTCCCGGATTTCGCCAATGCTTCGCCCCTTCAGTTCTCGCGCCATGTCCATGGCAACTACATCGGCGAGTGCCTGCATGTCGCGGCGTTCGACTCGCTGAACACCCAAGTCGACGGCAAAGGCAGCGATCGCGACTACGAGGACAACGACCGCCGCCAGCATGATCGCGGCGGCACCTCGTTCGTTCCTGCGCCTGCCGAACCGCATCAGTCCGCCCTCACCGACGCCGAGTAGCTCAGAGACTTGGGATAGATGATGCCCATCCCGGGGAGTGACGGCAGGAGCGAATGATCGCGATAGGGGTAACTCACGGTGACCTCCGCGCAGGTGCCCGTCCCACATTCAGCTGCGGGATCGACCTCACAGTTCAGGACAGCACCGCAGGAAACGCCGTAAGACGCTACGGCTTCGTTGATCATGGTTCGCGCCATGGCCTCTTTGGCCGGACCGTCCGTCGCAGAGATCTCCACGGCAGCGGCGCGTGCCGCTTCTGAAGCCGCCTGGCTGATCGCCTGCCGGAAGCTGAGCATGTAGCCGTACCCGATGATCCCGAACGTCAACGGCAGGACCAGGAAGCAAATGATCAAGGCAGCTTCAACCGCGGCCGCGCCGCCGTCGGCACGACGATTTCGGCGGATCAGCCGGTCCTCAAGACGCAGAGGGCGCGCGCATGCGCGACGTCGGAGCACGATTCCCCCTCCTGAAGTTGGTGGGACGGATCACAACCGTGATCGGCCCCGGGAGTGCTGACCTGAGGGGTCTCGACAAGCTCGACGGCGACTAGCACCTCCACGAGGAATTTCGAAGCGCGCTCAGTTCTTCGGCGGCTCGAAGTCCTGCGCCGCCAGCTCCTCGACGTTGACGTCCTTGAAGGTCAGCACCTTGACGTTCTTCGCGAAGCGCGCGGGTCGATACATGTCCCACACCCACGCGTCGGTCATCGACACCTCGAAGAACACGTCACCGGCCTCGGTGCGCGCCTTCACGTCCACGGCGTTGCAGAGATAGAAGCGCCGATCGGTCTCGACGACGTACTTGAAGATCCCCACCACGTCGCGGTACTCGCGGTAGAGCTTGAGCTCCATCTCGGCCTCGTACTTCTCGAGGTCCTCCGTGCTCATTGCGTCTCCTCCGCGCAGCGGTCTTCGGACGCTGGCGAGGATAGCCCCGCAGCCCGACGCACGTTGACGAAGCACCAGCGATGGATCTCGCACGGCCCGTGCTCGGCGAGCTCGGCGGTGTGCAGGGGCGTGATGTAGCCCTTGTGGACGTCGAAGGAGTACGCCGGGTAGTCCGCGGCGTACGCGGTCATGATCCGGTCGCGCGTCACCTTCGCGATCACCGACGCTGCGGCGATGCACGCCGCCACCCGGTCGCCCTTCCACACCGCCAGCCCGGGTACGCCGAGGCCGTCGACGGGGAACCCGTCGGTCAGGACGTACGCCGGACGCACCTCCAGCGCCGCGACGGCACGACGCAGCGCCTCGATGTTCGCGACGTGCATGCCGAGTCGGTCGCATTCGTCGTGCGGGACCACGACCACCGACCACGCCAGCGCCCGACGCACGACCTGCTCGTAGCACCGCTCGCGCGCCGCCTCGGTGAGCAGCTTGGAGTCGGCCAGACCGGGCACCTCACCGCGCCGCCCGTCGGGCAGGACCACGGCAGCCGCGACCAACGGTCCGGCACACGCACCGCGGCCGGCCTCGTCCGCACCGGCGACGGGGGTGAGCCCCGACCGCACGAGCGCGCGCTGGTAGCCGTACAGGCCGGCGTCACGGCGGATCGCCGTACCGCGGGGCAGGACAGTCATGGAGCACTCACCGACCAGCAGACCTCAGGATGCGTCCGGGACGTCCTCGAACGTCGCGGGACGTCGCATGATCTTCGCATTGTCGAGCGGCCAGACGACGCTGAAGACCTTGCCGACCACGTCCTCCACCGCGACCGTGCCGCCACCGGGGTCACCGAGGTGGAAGCGCGAGTCGGAGGAGTTCGGCCGGTTGTCGCCCATCAGCCACAGCCGGCCCTCGGGCACGTCGACCTCGAAGGGGTTCAGCGACGGCCGCACCCCGTCGAAGAGGTAGTCCTCCTCCTGGAGCGGCACCCCGTTGACGACCAGGCGGCCCCGCTTGGTGCAGCAGCGCACGTTGTCGCCTCCGACGCCGATGACCCGCTTCACCAGGTGCCCACCGGTCGGGAAGAGCCCGAACATCTCGAGCGTCTTGGTGAACGGGTTGTCGGCGGTGCGGATCTCGGCGGGGTCGAGCCAGCCGCCGGGGTCGGCGAAGACCACCACGTCACCGCGCTCGGGCCCGTCGCCGCCCCAGTAGGAGACCTTCTGCACGAGGATCCGGTCGTCCTTCACCAAGGTGTCGCGCATCGACCCGGACGGGATGTAGAACGCCTGGACGAAGAACGCCTTGATGACGATCGCGAGGGTCAGTGCGATGCCGAGCAGCAGGATGCTCTCCTGCCACACCGGCATGGACTTGCGATCCTTGCCGGCCTTGGTCTGCTGCTCGCGCGCCGCTTTGCGGTCCGCCCTGCTGGGGAACGGCTGGTCCCCATGGGGATGCCGCTCGTCCTCCGGGCTCGGGTCACTCACGCGGTGAGCCTAGGCCCTGGGAGGTGCCGACGATCAGGCGGTCGGGGTGGTGTCGCGACGCTCGCGGATCTTGGCCGCCTTGCCGCGCAGGTTGCGCAGGTAGTAGAGCTTCGCGCGGCGCACGTCACCGCGGGTGACGACCTCGATCTGCTCGAAGATGGGCGAGTGCAGCGGGAAGGTCCGCTCGACGCCGACCCCGAAGGAGACCTTGCGGACGGTGAAGGTGCGGCCGATGCCGGCGCCCTGGACGCGGATCACGACACCCTGGAAGACCTGCACGCGGGACCGGCTGCCCTCGATGACCTTCACGTGCACCTTGACGGTGTCACCGGCGCGGAACTCCGGGAGGTCGGTACGGCGGGTCGCCTCGGCGAGCACGTCGATCGGGTTGGTCTGAGCCATGATCACTCCTCACGGGCGCCACAGGTCACCCGCGGAACGTCGTTGTCATCGGGGCGGTCCGGCCGCGCATGCGGCGATGTCCGCGGCGCTCCCCCTGTGGCAGGCGGGCCGCCGACCCCCGCTCAGGCGGGCAGTCGAGACTTGGACCAAGGAGGAAGTCTGCCACACTCCCGCGCGTCGCCGGAAATCCGCCGCCCGCCCGGCCGCAGGGCTGAGCCGCCTGGTCCGAGCCCCCGAGCAGGGAGCCCTCAGCGCCGCGACCGGCGCCACAGCCGCGGGTCGACCCCGTCCCCGGGCACGGTGCGCTCGACGCCGGCCGGGACGCGCCCGCGCGCCTCGGTCAACAGCCAGGCGTCGACCCCCCGGTCCTGCAGGTCCGGCGCCACGACGAGCCGGTCGACGACGTACGCCGAGCCACGGACCCGGGTGCGCACGGAGCCGATCAGGCGCCCACCCTCGCGTACGACGAGGGTGTCGCCACGCGCCACCTCCGCGCGGACCTGCTCCAACGACTCAGCGCCGCCGACCTCCCCGGCCTGACCGGCCGCGACGCCGGAGGCGAGCCGCAACGTCCACAGCTCCCCTGCGTCGGCCGGCACGGCCGTCCGGAGCTCGAGCGCCCCCAGCCCCTCGACCGAGAGCGCGTGCACGGCCGGCAGCAGGTCCGGACGGCGTACGGCGGTGCGGGCCCGGGCCTGCTCGTGGCGCCAGCTCGCGATCCGTGCGTGGTCACCGCTGCGCAGGACCTCCGGCACCTCGCGCCCGCGCCAGACCTGCGGCTTGGTGTAGGTGGGGTACTCGAGCAGTCCGTCGGAGTGCGACTCCTCGACCAGCGACGCGGGGTTGCCCATGAACCCGGGCAGCAGACGCACCACGGCCTCGATGACCGCGAGCGCCGCCACCTCGCCACCGTTGAGCACATAGTCGCCCAGCGAGATCTCCCGCACCGGTCCCCGATCAGCGGCATCGTCGAGCACCCGCTGGTCGATGCCCTCGTAGCGCCCGCAGGCGAAGACGAGGTGCTGCTCGGCGGCGAGCTCCTCCGCGACGCGCTGGGTGAACCGCTCCCCCGACGGGGTCGGCACGACCAGGACCGCGCCGCCTGCAGGGTTCGGACCGCGGTCCAGGCAGTGGTCCAGCGCTTCCCCCCACGGCTCGGGCCGCATGACCATCCCGGCGCCGCCACCGTAGGGGGTGTCGTCGACGGTGCGGTGCCGGTCGGTGGTCCACTGCCGCAGGTCGTGGACGGCCACCTGGAGCAGTCCCGACTCCTGCGCCTTGCCCGGCAGCGACAGGCCCAGGGGCGCCAGGTAGTCCGGGAAGATCGTGACGACGTCGATCCGCATCCGCGGGCCGGCCGGAGCCGCGCTCACGACTCCCCCGCCTCCGGGTCGAGCAGACCGGGCCGGTCGGCCACCACAAGGAAGCCACCGGCCACGTCGACCGTCGGCACGAGCGCCTGCACGAACGGCACCAGCACCTCGCCGGCGTCGGTGCGCACGGCCAGCAGGTCCTGGGCGGCACCGTGGATGACCTCGGCGACGGTGCCGGCCACCTCGCCGTCGGGCGTACGGACCTCGAGGCCCTCGAGCTGGTGGTCGTAGAACTCCTCGGGATCCTCCGGGGTGTCCGTCGGGTCGAGGGTGACGGTCAGCAGCATGCCGCGCAGGAGCTCGGCGCGGGTGCGGTCGCCGAGTCCGGCGAAGGTCACCAGGAGACGGCTCTGGTGCCAACGGGTCCGCTCGACCTCGAGCGCGGCGGGGCAGTCTGCCGGGCGCTGGACCCCGCGGGGCGGTGTCACGTCCAGCCGTGCGCCGGTCGCGAACCGCTCCTCCGGCGCGTCGGTGCGGACGTCGACGGCGACCTCGCCGCGGACCCCGTGGGCGCGTCCCACCCGTCCGACGACCACCTCGGGGCGCTCGGCTGCTCGACTCATCAGGCGTTTCCTCTCGAGACGCGACAGAGCGGGGAGACCTCGGTCTCCCCGCTCTGTCGATGGTGCCAGTAGGTGCGTGCCGCTCAGCGGCGACGGTCCACGTCGACGAAGTCGACCCGGGCCCCGCCGCGACCTGCGAGCGCACCGATCACGGTGCGGAACGCTGTCGCCGTACGACCGTTGCGGCCGATGACCTTGCCGAGGTCGTCAGGGTGGACCCGGACCTCGAGCACAGAACCGCGCCGCAGCTGCTTGTCCCGGACACTGACGTCGTCGGGGTTGTCGACGACACCACGCACCAGGTGCTCGAGCGCCTCGGCGAGCACGCTCAGGCCTCGGTGCTCTCAGCCTCGGCCGGAGCCTCGGCGGTCTCCTCGGCCGGAGCCTCTGCTGCGGGCTCCTCGTCCTTCTTGGCCTTCTTGGTGACGGCCTCGCGGGCGGGAGCGTCGGACGCCTTGAGCGCCTCGTTGAAGATCTCGGCCTTGTCCCGCTTGGGCTCGGCCACCTTCAACGTGCCCTCGGTGCCCGGCAGGCCCTTGAACTTCTGCCAGTCGCCGGTGATCTTGAGCAGGGCCTCGACAGCCTCGGACGGCTGCGCGCCGACCCCGAGCCAGTACTGCGCCCGGTCGGAGACGACGTCGATGACCGACGGCTCCTCCTTGGGGTGGTACTTGCCGATCTCCTCGATGACCTTGCCGTCCCGCTTCTTGCGGGAGTCGACGACAACGACGCGGTAGTACGGCGCGCGGACCTTGCCCATGCGCTTGAGACGGATCTTGACGGCCACGGGTGTGGTGTCTCCTCGATGCTGGATGGAAGATGAGCGGGCCGCTCCCTGTGGGGCAAGGGCGACGCCGGCTCTACGGGCACGACACGCGATGGGTGAGAGGGTCCACGCGCGCCGAGACTCAGCGGGTCATTGTGCCAGAGGTACGGCGGGGCGAGAAATCAGGAGGCTCCGCCGGCAGCGATCAACGCGTCCCGCTCCGCGCGGCGTGCTTGCTGCTCGTCGGGGTCCGGCACGGGCACGGCGGCGACGAGGCGCTGGGTGTACGCCGCCTGCGGCTGGTGCGCAACCTGCGCTGCAGGCCCGACCTCGACGAGCTTGCCGTGGTGCAGCACCGCGATCCGGGAGGCCAGCATCTCCACGACCGCGAGGTCGTGGCTGATGAACAGGCAGCCGAACCCATGCTCGCGCTGCAGCTCCTGGAAGAGGTCGAGCACGCGCGCCTGCACCGAGACGTCGAGCGCCGAGGTCGGCTCGTCGGCGACGAGCAGCTCCGGCTCGAGCGCGAGGGCACGCGCGATGCCGACGCGCTGGCGCTGACCGCCCGACAGCTCGTGCGGGTAGCGGTTGCGCATCGCCCGCGACAGCTGCACCTGGTCGAGCAGCTCCTCCACCTTCCGCGACAGCTCGGCTCCCCGGAGGTTGGCGTGCAGCTGCAGCGGCTCGCCGATCGACTCGCCGATCGGGAAGCGCGGGTTGAGCGAGGAGCCCGGGTCCTGGAAGACGATGCCGACCCTGCGGCGCAACGGCTTGAGATCCTTGGCTTTCGCCCCCGCCATCTCGACACCGGCGACCTTCAGCGAGCCGGCGTGGATGGGCAGCAGGCCCACGGCGGCACGACCGATGGTCGTCTTGCCCGAGCCCGACTCCCCCACCAGCCCGACGATCTCGTTGCGCGCGATCGAGAACGTCACGTCGTCGATCGCCCGGAAGGCCGGCTGGGAGCCGCGCTTGGGATACTCGAGGACCAGGTTGGTGAGCTCCAGCACCGGCTCCGCAGGCGCAGCAGCACCAGCCAACGGATCGGGGTCGGGCTCGACCGGCTGCCGGCTGTGGGTGCCGAAGTGCGGGACCGCCGCCAGCAGCTGCTGGGTGTAGGGGTGCTGCGGGTCGTTGAAGATCTGGCGGGTCGGGCCCTGCTCGACGATCCGCCCGTCCTTCATCACCAGCACCCGGTCGGCCATGTCGGCGACGACACCCATGTCGTGGGTGATCAGGACGATGCCGGAGTCGAAGCGGTCCTTGAGGTCGCGGATCAGCTTGAGGATCTCGGCCTGGACGGTGACGTCGAGCGCCGTGGTCGGCTCATCCGCGATCAGCAGGGTCGGGTCGCAGGCCAGCGACTGGGCGATCATCGCGCGCTGTCGCTGACCACCGGAGAGCTGGTGGGGGAAGTTGTCGAAGCGTCGCTCGGGCTCGGGCATCTCCACGAGCCGGAGCAGCTCGAGAGCCCGCTCACGCGCCTCGTTGGGCGACATGGGCAGGTGGGAGCGGAGCATCTCCATGATCTGGAAGCCGATGGTGTAGACGGGGTTCAGCGCCGTCATCGGCTCCTGGAAGATCACCGAGATCTCCTGGCCGCGGATCCGCCGCGCGGCAGCACCGCGCAGGCCGAGGATCTCCTTGCCCTTGAGCTTCGCGCTGCCGGTGGCGCGCCCGTTGGGTGGCAGGAGACCCAGCAGCGACATCGACGACTGGGTCTTGCCGGAGCCGGACTCACCCACGATGGCGAGCACCTCGCCGGGGTGAACCTCATAGCTCACGTCGCGCGCGGCGGCGTGCCACTCACCGTCGACGTAGAACGACACCGAGAGGTCCTTGACCTCCAGCACGGGCTCACGTGTCGGGTCGGAGCTGGTCCGCGGACTCGGGTCGGGCGTGGTCACAAGACACCTTCCAGGTCTGTCAGAGTGTGGCCATGGCGTACGTGCAGACCTACCGCTCGGGTTGGTCCCGCTTCCTGGCGTTCGCCGCCATCGCGCTCGCCGTGGCGTTCGCCGTCTCGCTGCTGATCGCGGGCGACGCCCGCGGCGTGCTCCGCTGGACACCCGCGCTCCTGCTGCTCGCGGTGGGCGGGTGGCTGGCCTACGGACGTCCGCTCGTGCAGGTCGACGAGGACGGGGTGACGCTGCAGAACGTCCTGCAGCGCGTCGTCGTGCCGTGGCCGGCACTGGTGGAGATCGACAGCAGGTACGGCCTGCGCCTGGAGACGACCGACGGCAAGCGCTGGAGTGCCTGGGCGGTGCCGGCACCGGTCGGTGTGCAGCGGGCCCGCGGTCAGGAGACCGAGGCGGCCCTGCTGGTGCGCCAGCGCTGGGACCAGCTGCGCGGTCGCGGCGAGATCCCCGCCCGACCGGACGCCCAGGTCGTCGCCCAGCCCGACCCGGTCGCGCTGGCGACCATCGGTGCGCTCGCCGTCGCGACGCCGCTGGCCCTGCTGCTCCTGCGCTGACTGCTGGCGCGCTGACCGCGGGTGCGCTGGGCCCGCGGTCACGACGCGTCCTTGTCGCCGCGCTCGCTGGCCCGCAGGGCGCGGTCCATCTCCCGTGCCGAAGGGATCTTCTTCTGGCGCGGGTCGAAGGCGTCGCGGATGCCGTCACCGATGAAGTTGATCGACAGCGCGATGGCGATGATGAAGACGCCCGGCCACCAGAACAGCCACGGCCGCGTGCTGAACGCGGACTGGTACTCCGAGATCATCCGGCCCAGCGACACATCGGGCGCGCGTACGCCGAACCCGAGGAAGCTCAAGGCTGCCTCGAGCAGCACCGCGGCGGCCATCAGCAACGTGATGTTGACGATGATCACGCCCATGGCGTTGGGGATCATGTGCTTGCGGATGATCCGGAAGTTGCTCGCTCCGGCGACCTTGGCCGCGTCGACGAACTCGCGCTCGCGCAGCGACAGGAAGTCACCACGGACGAGTCGTGCCAGACCGGTCCAGGTGATCAGGCCAAGCACCAGCGCCAGCAGGAAGACGCCACCGGCGCCGGCCATCTTGCCCAGCACCGCACCGATGACGATCACCGGGAAGGTGATGACCAGGTCGGTCAGGCGCATCAGAGCCTGGTCGATCCAACCGCGGAAGTAGCCGGCTGCCGCACCCACGGCGACACCGATCACACCGGCAACGAGGCCGATGATGACCATCACCTGCAGCGAGGTCTGCACCCCGAGCATGGTGCGGGCGAAGATGTCACGCCCGATCTCGTCCTGGCCGAACGGCGCGTCGCCGAACGCCAGGCCCTCGCCACCGAGCCACGTCGGTAGACCCATCGTGGGCCGGCCACCGGGATTGATGACGGCGTTGGTGGCGTTGGGGTCCCACTTCCACCACCCGGGGAGCGGGCCGTAGCCGATCGAGGTCACCGAGAGCAGCAGGATGAGCAGCAGCGCGGTGGTGCCGGCGATCGCGCCGCGGTGGCGGACGAACTTGCGCAGGACGATGCGGCCCTGCGAGAGCCCCTCGACGTCCTTGAGCTCGATCGCGTTCTCGACCGACTCCTCGGGGGGGACGCTGCTGGGAGGCGTGGGCGTGGTCATGCCCGGATCCCTTCTGCGAGGCGTGCGTGTGTGCGGGCCGGCCGGCTCATGCGTTCACCCGGATCCGCGGGTCGAGCACGGCATAGACGAGGTCGGCGATGAAGTTCGCGATCACGGCGAGGATCGCCACGATCAACAGGTACGCCATCACCGGATCGATGATGTTGTGGGCCAGCGAGTCGACGAAGAGCTTGCCCATGCCGAACCAGCTGAAGATCGTCTCGGTGATCACCGCGCCGCCGACGAGCGTGATGATGTCGACCGGCACGATCGAGGCGAGCGGGATCAACGCGTTGCGGAAGGCGTGGCGCATCACCACGGTCCGCTCGGTGAGGCCCTTGGCGCGCGCCGTACGGATGTAGTCCTGGTTGAGCACCTCGAGCGTGCTGGCCCGCGTGTAGCGCGTGTAGGCCGCGAACGAGATGAGGATCAGCGTCAGCGTCGGCAGCACCAGGTGGGTCAGCAGGTCGAGGGTCTCCATCCAGAAGCTGCCCTCGAAGTTCGGCGTACGACGACCGAAGGTCGCGATGGGTCGCCCGCGGATGAGCCCACTGTTGGTGTAGCGCTCCCAGTTGACCAGGAGCTGCTCGAGGAACAGCAGCCCCGACACGGGGATCGCGGTGATCGCGGCGGTGCGCGCGGCACGCCAGCGGTCCGGCCCGCCCCACAGCAGACCGATGCCCATGCCGACCAAGACCGCGAGCACGCCCAGGCCGAGGATGATCGGCCAGCTCTCGTCGAGGTAGTACCAGAGGAACTGGATCGGGTAGTAGAGCGCGATGCCGAGGCCGGCCACGGTCAGCGCGGCGTAGAACGAGCGGCGGTCGCGGATGCCCGTCGAGAGCGTCGTGATCGCGATCGCGAAGGCGATCGCACCGATCGCGACGCCGACGATCGTCAGCTGGGGGTCGGTCAGCCAGTTGACCCAGTCGATGTAGAGCACGGCGAGCAGGGTCAGTCCGCCGGAGATGGCGAAGTTGCGCAACCGCATCAGGCGGGAGCCGCCCATCGCCGCGGTGGTGAACCCGCCGACGAGCAGCACCGTGCCGACGTAGAACCACAGCGGGATGCTCGGGTCGGCGAGGAAGTTGTTGAACTCGATGGCACCGAACTGCTTCAGCAGCACCGCGACCCAGAAGACGGGCAACGAGTAGAGCAGGAAGGAGACGAAGGTGATCGAGTAGTCGAAGCCCGTGTATTGCCGCAGCGCGCTCACCACGCCGACCAGCACGCCGAGGATGATCGCGAGCACCGTCGCCGCGGTGATCAGCTGCAGGGTGGTCGTGATCGCACCCGACAGCAGCGAGGTCACGGGCTGACCGGTCACCCAGTTGGTGCCGAGGTTGCAGCTGCCGGTGAAGCACTGCCCGACGCCTCCGAGCCAGTCGAGGTAGCGCACCAGGACCGGGTCATTGAGGTTGAGCAGGGCGATCCGGCTCTCGAGCAGCTGCGCCTTGTTGGGCGCCGTGCTCAGGCGCAGGTCCTCGAGCGGGTCGATGGACAGGTCCACCAGGACATACATGATGAGCGTCGAGACCAGGACCACCAGGCTCGAGGTGAGCAGGCGCCGGGCGAAGAACATGATCATGAGAAGTCGCGCAACCTTCGAACGATGCGGTCGGGAGGCCGACCGGTCGGTGTGGGGCCGGATCGAGACTCGGGCCGAGAGTCTCTCCCCAGCCTGGCGAGAGGAGCGCCGCCGGAGTCGACGACGCCCCTCTCGGATGCAGGTGCCGCCGGTGGGCGGGGCGCTGGGCGCCCCGGCCACCGTCGGTCAGCTGACGATCAGCTCTCCGGAACCTTCCAGTCCCAGAAGGCGTGGAAGATCGTCGGGTTCAGCGGAGCGGGCGAGACGTTCTCGATCCGGTCGCTACGCCAGGCGGCCACGGCCGGGAACTGGAACAGCGTCGTACCGATCTGGTCCTCGACCAGCAGCTTCTCGATCTCCATCTGGATGTTGAGCTGCTCGTCGGCGTCGGTGGTGACCGCCAACTGGTCGAACAGCGCGTCAACCTCCTCGTTGGAGTAGCCGATGAGGTTGTTCAGGCCACCGGTGCCGTAGGTCGGCTGGCTCTCCGAGACGGCGGTCGAGGTCGACTGCCACGCGAAGAACACCGCGTCGTACGTGCCGTCACCGAGCTTGGAGCCCCAGTCGACGTTGCGACGGTCGATGAGGTTGAAGCCGGCCTCGGCCAGCACCGGCTTGGCGATCGCGAAGAGGTTCTCGCGACGCACGTTGCCCTCGGCGAACATCGTCCGGACGTCGATCGGCGTGTCGACGCCGGCGTCGGCCAGGATCTGCTGCGCGGCCTCGACGTCACCGGTGTGCTGGTCGGCCATGCCGTTGGAGCCGGCGATCTCGTCGTAGCCGGGGGCACCGGGGGTGACGAGGAACGAGTTGCGGACCTCAGCGTCCTCCTGCAGCGGCGTGACCAGCTTGTCGACGACCTCCTGGCGCGGGAACGCGGTCAGGAACGCCTTGCGGACCTCGCGAGCCGTGGCCTCGTCGCCGCCGTACGACGCCGGGTCGAACGGACCGCCGTTGTTGAACACCAGGTCGACGTGCTCGTAGGTGCCCTCGACGCCGGTCTCGACCTCGACACCGTCGATGGCCTCGACGCGCTGAAGCACGTCGGTGGTGGCCTGCGGGGCGAACAGGTCGAGCTCGCCGTTCTCGAGCGCCTGGGCCTGCGCGAGCGGGTCCTCGTTCCAGCGGACGGTGACCGTCTCGATGCTGGCGGCGTGGTCGCCTTCGTAGTCCTCGTTGGCCTTGAGGGTGATGTACTGGTTCTCGACGAACTCGGTCATGAGGTACGCGCCCGAGGACAGGTACAGCGACGGGTCGTCGGGCAGCGACGAGTAGTCGTAGCCGGAGTTCCAGAAGTTTGCGATCTGCGAGAGCGCGGCGTTGTCCTTGTTGTTGACCGCGTCGATGAGGGCCTGCTTGGCCTCCATCGGGTCCTCGATGCCGAGCGCCTGCTGAGCCGTGACGTGCGCCGGGACGTTGGCGCCCATCATGAGCTCCCAGTCGGCGAACGGCTCGTCGAAGACGAGCGTGATGGAGCGGCCGTCCTCGGAGATCTCGGGGGTCTGGGTCACGAGGCTCAGGCCGGCCGAGGAGGAGTCGAAGAAGACGCCGTCACCGGGCTCGGGCACGTTGGTGTCGGGGTTGCGCTCGACCTCACCCGCGCTCACGGTGTTGAGGTGACCGCCCTGGGAGGCCCAGGTCAGCAGCAGGTCGGCCGCGTCGAGAGGCGTGCCGTCGGACCACTGGGTGTTCTCGTTGACCGTCCAGGTGACGGTCAGCGGGTCCTCGGACTCCAGCTCGTAGGTGCCGAACGACTCGTCCTGGACGAGCTCCTGGTCGGCGTTGTAGTAGTTGAAGCCGCCGTTCATCATGTACTTGATGATCGAGTTCGCGGTGGCGTTGCCGTTCGAGGTGTTCTCGTTGTACGAGTAGAACGGCTGGTTCCAACCGACGGTGACGGCGGTGTTCGCCGCGGGGCCCTCCGAGGAGCCCTCGTCGTCGGCCGGGGGCGAGCACGCGGCCGCCACCATCCCGAGCGTCACCGCTACTGCGGCGACTGTGAACTTCCTGATCTTCACGGATCCTCCAGATCTCGTCTGATGCCGTGGTGATCGTCGCGCGAGGCTAAGTCACCCGATCGACGTCCACCCTCTGCGCGGACAGTAGTCATCAAACGTTGCCGGTTGGCCCACGCATCAGAGTCGGGACCGCATCGTTACGCAAGTGAGACGCGTGTCTTCTCACCGTCCTGACGACGCGTAAGCGTCACACGACGCTCCCGCAGCCGGCTCGCGCGTGCGCTCAGGCGACGACGCGACCGCGCAGCACCACGGTCCGCGGGTGCTGCAGGACGCGCAGGTCGGCCAACGGGTCGGCGTCGTACACGACGAAGTCGGCCATCGCTCCCGGCGTCAGGACGGCGTCGAACCCGAGCCAGGCGCGTCCCTTCCAGGACGCCGCGGCGAGCGCGTCCTGCGCGCTCAGCCCGTACGCCGTCAGCTCGAGCACCTCCTCGGCGAGCAGGCCGTGCGGTTGGACCCCACCGGCGTCGGTGCCGGCGTAGATCGCGACCCCGGCGTCGTACGCCGCACCGATGGTCTCCTTGCGCCGCGCGAAGAGGTCCCGCATGTGGGCGGCGTAGCCGGGGAACTTCTCCTCACCCGAGGCGGCGTACTCCGGGAAGTTGAGCAGCTGTTTGACCGTCGGCACGAGCGCCACACCCCGCTCCGCCATGAGCCCCACGAGGTCGGGAGACAGCCCGGTGCCGTGCTCGATGCAGTCGATGCCGGCCTCGATCAGGTCGGGCAGCGCCTCCTCGCCGAAGACGTGCGCGGTCACCCGGGCGCCGTGCGCGTGGGCGACCTCCATCGCCGCCTCCAACACGTCGCGCGGCCACAGCGGAGCCAGGTCTCCACGGTCGCGGTCGATCCAGTCCCCCACCAGCTTCACCCAGCCGTCGCCGCGCTGGGCTTCCTGGGCGACGTACGCCGGCAGCTCCTCCGGCTCGAACTCGTGGCCGTAGTTGCGGATGTAGCGCTTCGGCCGCGCCAGGTGCCGGCCTGCGCGCACGAGCCGGGGCAGGTCCTCACGGTCGTGCACCCAGCGCGTGTCGGCCGCGGAGCCGCAGTCGCGCAGCAGCAGCGCGCCCGAGTCGCGGTCGGCGATGGCCTGCGCCTCGGTGGTGGCCTCGTCGACCGCGCCACCGGAGTCGAGACCGATGTGACAGTGGGCATCGACCAGGCCCGGGACGATCCACCCGTCGGTGCAGACCACCTCGGCATCGGCCACGGGCTCGGGGGCGATCACACCGCCGACGACGTCGAACGTGCGTCGTTCGCCGTCAGGCAGGACGATGCCGGTGAAGCGCAGGACGGTCGAGGCAGCCATGGCCCGACGCTACCCGGTCGCTCCCCCGTCACTCACCCGTCACAGGGTCGCGGAACGCCACGGACGGGTAGCCGGTGTCGAAGTGCATGTAGTCGGGCACGTCGATGTTCTGCCAGATCCAGCCCTCGTCGATGAACGCCTGCCACACCGGGCCGCCCTCGAGGATCTTGCCCGGACCGGGCGTGCGCTCCTTGAACTCCGGTCCCGGGAACCAGCACTGACAGCGCAGGTCGATCCAGGGGTTCTCGCGCGGGTTGATGTCGATCGCGCGGCCGTTGGCGTGCGGCGACGCCTGCTGCGGGGCGTTGATCTGGTCGGGCCGACGGCAGTTGTAGGAGGCCGTGTTGTCGGCGCGCAGGCTGGCGTGGCTGTCGCCGCCGTAGTGCTCCAGCGGCCGCATCCGGCGGATCGGGAATTCCTCGTCGAACAGCTTCGTGAACACCCGCGCGACGCTCGCCGCCACGTCGGCGTTGACGACGAGCACGCCGCGCTTCACCCGCCCGTCGAACGTGTGGTGGTTGACCACGACCCGGCTCAGCTGCTCCCGGCTGGTGATCGGGCAGCCCGCGTAGGCCATCCCGGCTGCGACGATGCGGTTCCACTGCGCCTGGGTCACCGGGCGCACGCGGGCGTCGGCCGTGGTCGGTTCGGGCTCCTGCGTCGGCGTCGGGTCCGGGCTCGGGCTGGGGGTGGGGTCCGGCGTCGACGACGGCTCCGGTTCCGGCGCGGGTGCGGAGCTCGCCGGCGCCGACGGGCTGGGCTCGTCATCGGCCAGCAGGTCCTCCACCGCGCCGCATCCGGACAGTGCCAGGGTCAGCGTGAGGCCGAGCGCGGCGAGGGACCACCGCAACGGCGTACGCCGTCGGCTCCGGGACGGGCGCCGGGTCACTGCTTGAGGTACTTCGCCAGGTCGTCGGGCAGCTGCAGGTCGGCCGGGTCGAGGTCTTGGTCAGCCGGGAGGCCGAACGGGTTGGCGGCCGCGGGGGCCGGGGCCTCCTTGCCCTGCTGGGCGCGCTTGGCGGGGTTGCCCGAGACGCGCTTGCCCTTGGCCTTGCCCTTCTTGGCCGTCTGCTTGCCCTTGCCTCGCTTGCCGGCGCCGGGCATCCCCATCCCCGGCATCCCCGGCATGCCGGGGATCCCCCCGCCGCGGGCCATCGTCTGCATCATCTTCTTGGCCTCGAAGAACCGGTCGACCAGCGTGTTGACGTCGGAGACCTTGGTGCCGGAGCCCCGGGAGATGCGGGCGCGCCGGGAGCCGTCGATCATCTTCGGGTTGGCCCGCTCGGCCGGCGTCATCGAGAGGATGATGGCCTGGATCCGGTCGATCTCGCGCTCGTCGAAGTTCTCGAGCTGCTCGCGCATCTGCCCCGCACCGGGCAGCATCCCGAGGATCTTCGACAGCGAGCCCATCTTGCGCACGGCCTGCATCTGCTCGAGGAAGTCCTCGAGGGTGAAGTCGCCTCCCTGACCGGTGAGCTTGGCGGCTGCCTTCTCCGCCTGCGCGACGTCGAAGGACTTCTCCGCCTGCTCGATCAGGCTGAGCATGTCGCCCATGTCGAGGATGCGCGAGGCCATCCGATCGGGGTGGAACAGGTCGAAGTCGGTCAGCTTCTCGCCAGAAGAGGCGAACATGACCGGCCGCCCGGTGACCGAGCGGATGGACAGCGCCGCGCCACCACGAGCGTCGCCGTCGAGCTTGGTGAGCACGACCCCGTCGAAGCCGACACCGTCGAGGAACGCCTGAGCCGTGGAGACCGCGTCCTGACCGATCATCGCGTCGACGACGAAGAGCACCTCGTCGGGCTGCACGGCATCGCGGATGTCGGCGGCCTGCTGCATCATCTCGGCGTCGACACCCAGGCGACCGGCGGTGTCGACGATGACCACGTCGTGCAGGGTGCGGCGCGCTTCGTCGATCGCCGTACGCGCCACCGCGACCGGGTCGCCGACGCCGTTGCCGGGCTCGGGCGCGAAGACGGTTACTCCGGCACGCTCACCGTTGACCTGGAGCTGCTTGACGGCGTTGGGTCGCTGCAGGTCGGCGGCAACCAGCATCGGGCTCTTGCCCTGGCCCTTGAGCCACAACGCGAGCTTGGCTGCGAGCGTCGTCTTGCCGGCGCCCTGGAGGCCCGCGAGCATGATCACGGTCGGGGGGTTCTTGGCGAACCGGATGCGCCGGGTCTCCCCACCCAGGATCGTCACGAGCTCCTCGTTGACGATCTTCACGACCTGCTGCGCGGGGTTCAGCGCTCCGGTGACCTCGGCGCCCCGGGCACGCTCCTTGACCGCTGCCACGAACTCCTTGACGACCGGCAGGGCGACGTCGGCCTCCAGCAGGGCGATGCGGATCTCGCGTGCGGTCGCGTCGATGTCGGCCTCGGACAGGCGACCCTTGCCGCGCAGTTGCTTGAAGGTGTCAGCAAGGCGGTCGGAGAGCGTGGCGAACAAAGTGGTTCATCCTCGAGTCGTCGTGCGCCGGGCCCCTGCCCGGCACGGGTGTGTCGAGGCGGACCGCAGGCGGTGCGGTCAGCCGTGGTCCAGCGTAACGGCGGCGAGCAGCGCTGTGCGTACGGCGTGGGCGGCCGCGTCCGCGCGCTCGGGCGACAACGGGCCGCCGCCGGGCTCCTGCACGTAGAACACGTCGACCGCCTGCGGGCCCCAGGTCGCGATGTGGGCCGAGCGCACGGAGATCCCCTCGGCTGCGAGGGTGGCGGCCACCAGGTGGACCACCCCCGGCCGGTCATCCATGCGCACCTCGAGCACCGTGGCCCGATCAGAGGCCTCCGCACACACCGTGACCGTGGGTTCGAGCCGCGCCGGCGTCGGCCGTGCGAGACGGCTGCTCGGATCGAGGCGACCCGCCTCGATCGCCTCGAGCCGGGTGGCGAGCAACGCCGGGTCCGCCGCGGTGTCCTCGACCTCCCAGACCGAGATCCCCCACCCGTCCGTCGACCAGGCCCGAGCGCCGTGCACGCGGATGCGCTGCAGCGCGAGCACCGCCGCCACGTCGGCGAGCAACCGGGTCCGGTCGGGCGCGACCACCGTCACGCGCTGGCCCCCGGGCACGTCCTCGACGGTGAGTCGACGCCGTACCGGTAGCGGCTCCGCGGCCCCCGTCGGCCCGTCGTCGGCTGGGGTCTCGTCCTCACTTGCGGGTGCCGACCCGAGTGCCGCCAGGCACCGGCGGGCCAGGTCGTCGATCAGCGCCGCACGCCACGGCGTCCACGCCTTCGGAGCGGTCGCACGGGCGTCCGCCTCGCTGAGCTGGCGCAGCAGCTCGATGTCCGCCACCGTCGGCAGGTGCTCGACCACCGCGGCGACCGTCGCCGGGTCCTCAGGGTCGCGCGTGGTTGCCGTCCCGGCCAGCAGCAGGTGCCAGCGCACCAGCCGAGCGATCTGCGCGACGTCGGGGTCCGAGAATCCCAGCCGACGCGCGATCGTTCGTGCCACCGGCTCACCGGCGACGCTGTGGTCGACAGTCCCTCCCTTGCCGATGTCGTGGAGCAGCGCTGCGACCACCAGCAGGTCCGGCCGAGCGACCCGGCGGATGAGCCGGGCGGCCTCGATGCAGGTCTCCACGACGTGCCGATCGACGGTGTAGCGGTGCACGACCGAGGCGTGCGGCAACAGTCGGATCTGCTCCCACTCGGGCAGCAGTCGCGGCAGCGCGCCGGTCTCGTCCAGGGTCTCCCACACCGCGCGCAGCCCCTCCCCGGAAGCGAGCAGCCGGACCAGCAGACCGCGCGCCTCCTCCGGCCACGGGTCCGGCAGCGCGGCAGCCTCCCGCGCCAGTCGTGCCGCTGTCGGTGGCGCCAGCACGAGTCCGCGCTCGGCGGCCTCCGCGGCTGCCCGCAGCAACAGCGTGGGATCGAGGTCCGGACGCGCGCGCGGCGCCAGCACCACCTCGCCATCGGCGATCGCCACACCCTGCCCGAGGGGCTGGAGGTCGGGTCGGCGGCCCAGACGCGGCGTACGACGCCGACCCAGCGCGGCATCCACCCGCCGCCAGGTGAGCCGGGACAGGTGCGTCATCCGGCGCGCCTGGCTGCGCACGTGACGCTGTGCGGCCCGCTCGTCGGCGAGGCCGAGGTGACGAGCCACGCCCTCCCAGTGCTCGGGCGCGACCCGGTCGGTCGCCCGCCCCGCGACCGCGTGCAGCGCGTCGCGCGCGTCCAGCAGGTGGGTGCGGCACCGCTCGAGGTCCGCGTGCGGCACGTCGACCAACCAGGTCGCGACCAGGGCCTTGAGGACCGTGGCGTCGCGCAGTCCCCCGGCGGACTCCTTGAGGTCGGGTACGGCGGCGTGCGCCAGCTCGCCGAGCCGCTCGCCGCGAGCTCGCACGATCTCCTGCAGGGCGGGGAGTCGATCTCTGGCCGACTGGCGCCACTGCGCGAGCACCGCCGTGCGAAGTCGCAGCGTCAGGTTCGGGTCGCCGGCGAGGTGGCGCAGGTCCAGCAGGCCGAGGGCCACCCGCAGGTCGTCGGCCGCGGCGGAGGAGCACTGTTCGAGGCTGCGTACGGAGTGGTCGATGCTCGCTCCGGAGTCCCACAACGGGTACCAGAGCGCGGCGGCTTCCTCGCCCAAGGTGACCTGGTCGTCGTGGATCAGCACGATGTCGAGGTCGCTGTGCGGCGCGAGCTCTCCTCGGCCGTAGCCACCGACGGCCACCAGCGCCACGCCATCGGCGGGCAGCGCCGTCTGCTCGTAGGCCGAGCGGACGAGCTCGTCGGCAGCGTCGCGTCGGTGCAGGCGCTCGGTGGCGGTCATGGGTGGTGTCGTCCTCGTCGTCGAGCCCCGGACACGCCCACGGGCACGACCCGCCTGGCTGGCGGATCGTGCCCGGTGGGCAGCACGGGACGAGCGTGTCAGTCCCGCGTCAGATTGCGGCGGTGTCGGTGTCTCCGGTGCGGACCCGGACGACGCTGTCGACCGGGGTCACCCACACCTTGCCGTCACCGATCCGACCGGTCTGCGCGGTCTTCACGATGATGTCGACGACGTCTTGGGCGTCCGGACCGTCGACCACGATCTCCAAGCGGATCTTGGGGACCAGGGCGATGTCGTACTCCGCCCCTCGGTAGACCTCGGTGTGGCCCTTCTGCCGGCCATAGCCCGAGACCTCGCTGACCGTCATGCCGGTCACTCCGAAAGTCTCGAGGGCCTCGCGGACCTCTTCCCACTTGTGCGGCTTGATCACCGCGGTGACGAGCTTCATGCCGTTACTCCTTCGGAGGCAGGTGCGCTGGTAGCGGTGGGGAGCGATCCACGACGCACGGCGCCAACGCCGCCGAAGTCGTAGCCGGACTCACCGTGTTCGACGGAGTCGATGCCTGCGGCTTCGTCCTCCTCGGTGATGCGCCACCCCATGATGGCCTTCAGGGCGAGCGCGATGAGGAGGGTGAGCACACCGCTCCACAGCATGGCGAACGCGGCGATCGCGATCTGGACGACCAGCAGCTTGATGCCGTCGCCGTAGAGGAGACCACCCGAGGTGGCGATGAAGCCGAGGGCCACGGTGCCGACCAGGCCACCAACAAGGTGGACGCCGACCACGTCGAGCGAGTCGTCATACCCGAGCTTGTACTTCAGGCCCACGGCCAGGGCGCACAGCGCACCGGCGACCAGACCCAGGCCGATCGCGCCCACCGGGCTGACATCGCCGGCGGCCGGGGTGATCGCGACCAGACCGGCGACGATGCCCGAGGCGGCACCGAGCGAGGTGGCCTCGCCGTCGCGGATCTTCTCCACGACCAGCCAGCCGATGATGGCCGCGGCGGTACAGGTGGTGGTGTTGACCCAGGCCAGACCGGCCGCGCCGTCGGCCCCGTACGCCGAACCGCCGTTGAAGCCGAACCAGCCGAACCACAGCAGACCCGCGCCGAGCATGACCAGTGGCAGGTTGTGCGGACGCATCGGCTCCTTGCCGAAGCCCTTGCGGGCACCGATGACCAGGGCGAGCACCAGCGCGGCCACCCCGGCGTTGATGTGGACCACGGTGCCGCCGGCGAAGTCGATCGGGGCGACCTCGGCGACGCCGTCGACCGCGCCGAAGATCAGCGCCGCCAGACCATCCTCGGAGTCACCCAGGAAGCCGCCGCCCCACACCTGGTGGGCCAGCGGGAAGAAGCAGGCGGTGGCCCAGATCGCGGTGAAGACCATCCAGGTCGAGAACTTCACGCGGTCGGCGATGGCGCCGCTGATCAGGGCGACGGTGATGATGGCGAAGGTCGCCTGGAAGCCGACGTCGACGATGACCGGCAGGCCGCCGGAGAGGACGTACTCGCCGGCGTCGTCCAGGATCGTGCCCTGCAGGCCGAACTGCTCGAAGGGGTTGCCGAAGAGCCCACCGACGGTGCCGTCGGAGTAGGACATCGACCAGCCCCACAAGACGTAGACCACGCCGATCACGCCCATGGCGCCGAACGACATCATCATCATGTTCAGCACCGACTTGGAGCGGACCATGCCCCCGTAGAACAGCGCCAGACCGGGGGTCATGAGGAGGACCAGGGATGCGGAGGTCAGCATCCAGGCGGTGATGCCCGGATCCAGTACTTCTTCCATGTGCGGAACCTCGTGTTCGTGTCGCGGGAGGAGTCCGGCGACGCGTAACGACGCTGTTCGGCGGGCGCGGGCTCCAGGTGGAGACACTGTGACGAGCCGAGGTTTCAGCCCGCGTCGTCAATCGTGACGACTGTGTGACGAGTGCGGGCGCTGTGTTGCGGGAATGTGTCGGGCGGCTGTCCGGGCCGGCTGGACGGGCCGGCGGGGAGGGGCCGGTCAGGCCTCCAGCAGGGCGTCCACGAACGCACCGGCGTCGAAGGGCGCCAGGTCGTCGGCACCCTCGCCGAGCCCGACCAGCTTCACGGGCACGCCGAGCTCGCGCTGGACGGCGACGACGATGCCGCCCTTGGCCGAGCCGTCGAGCTTGGTGAGCACGACGCCGGTGACGTTGACGACCTCGCTGAACACCCGCGCCTGCGCCAGGCCGTTCTGGCCCGTGGTCGCGTCGAGGACCAGCAGGACCTCGCTGACCGGCACCTGCTTCTCGATGACGCGCTTGACCTTGCCGAGCTCGTCCATCAGGCCGGCCTTGTTCTGCAGGCGCCCGGCGGTGTCGACAATGACGACGTCGGCGTCCTGCTCGACGCCGCTGCGGACGGCCTCGAACGCCACCGACGCCGGGTCCGATCCCTCCGGTCCACGGACGACGGGCACGCCGACGCGCTCACCCCACGTGCCGAGCTGCTCGGCGGCGGCCGCGCGGAAGGTGTCGGCCGCGCCCAGCACCACCGACTTCTCCTCGGCGACGAGCACCCGGGCGAGCTTGCCGACGGTCGTGGTCTTCCCGGTGCCGTTGACGCCGACGACCAGCGTGACCGCGGGCTTGCCGTCCGCTCCCTGGGTGGCGAGGGTGCGATCCAGGGTCGGGTCGACGAGCGTCAGCAGCTCCTCGCGCAGCACGGTGCGCAGGTCCGTGCCTTCGGCCCCCTCGATCCGCAGCCGGTTGCGCAGCCGCTCGACCAGCTCGGTCGTGGCGGCGACGCCGACGTCCGCGGTGATGAGGGTGTCCTCGAGGTCCTCCCACGCGTCGTCGTCGAGCCGGTCGCGCGACAGCAGCGCCAACAGACCGCGACCGAAGACGTTCTGCGAGCCGGCCAACCGCTGACGCAGGCGCACCAGCCGGCTGGCGGCACCCTCCGGACGCTCCAGCTCCGGAGCCGGGGCGACCTCGGGCTCCGGCGCGAGCTCCGGCTCCGTGACCGCCGCCGGACCCGCCGGCGGCTCGTCCAG
This sequence comes from Nocardioides massiliensis, assembly GCF_030811215.1. NCBI lineage: Bacteria > Bacillati > Actinomycetota > Actinomycetes > Propionibacteriales > Nocardioidaceae > Nocardioides > Nocardioides massiliensis. The sequence goes on along the minus strand of NZ_JAUSQM010000001.1, from coordinate 2,393,295 downwards.
GACGGCCGTGCCCGCGTCCGTCGTACGGCCATCGGCCTCGGGGGGTGGCGGCAGCAGGTCGTCGGAGCTGCTGCGGTCCGGCGGCAACGGCCGCGCGCGACGCCGCAGTCGCGGCACGACCAGGGCGGCGAGCAGCACCACGGCCAGGACGCCGAGGACGAGGATCAGCCAGATGTACTCGGAGAGAGTGTCCACGTCGGCCATCCAAGCAGAGGACCCACAACCCTCACGGGCGTGGTCGGGCGGTCACCGGGTGCCGGCGGACGCTTCCTCGCGCTCGCGCTGGTTGTCGAGCGTCGGCAGTGCCTCGACGCCACGCCGCAGCGCGTCCCCCACCCACGGCAGCTGCGGCACCTCCTGCCCGCGGTGGGGGTAGGCGACGTACAGCACGACCGTCCCGGCCAGAACGAGGATCCCAAGCATCAACACGATCATCACGGTCATGGTCCTCATGGTCCCACCCGTTCCTGAACTCAATCCTCAGGAAGGCAGCGGGTTGGAGGTGCGAGTTGGACTGTGTAGGCGAAACTGCGCGACACGCCGACTGGAACGTATACGAAGAGACAGTTTCACTACACGTGTAGTGAAACTGCCGGGGGTCGCGTCAGCGCACCAGGGGTTCGGCGGCGGCGCGGATGACGTCGGGGATGGGGCGGACGGGGCGGTTGCCGGGACCGCGGGTGTTGTCGACGTAGACGTGCACGAAGCGTCCCTCGGCGGCGACCTCGTCGTCGTCGCCCTGGAAGAGCCCGATGCGGTAGATCACCGACGAGGTGCCGAGGCGCTCGACGACGAGTCCCATGTCGATGGGCGCGGGGAAGCCGATCTCACGGAAGTAGCGGCACGACGTCTCCGCGACCACGCCGATCTCGGGCAGCGCGCGCACGTTGACGCCCGTGGCCTCGATGAGGTGGGCGTTGACCGCGGTGTCGAACAGCTCGTAGTAGCGCGCGTTGTTGAGATGGCCGTAGACGTCGTCGTCGGCCCACCGGGTCGTGGCCTGGCGCCAGACGACATAGTCGGTACGCCGTGGGCGCGCGGGCCGTGCGGAGTCACTCATGCCGGCTCCACCTCCCGCAGGCGCTGGCTGATCACGGCCGAGACGCCGTCGCCGCGCATGGTGACGCCGTACAACGCATCCCCCACCTCCATGGTCCGCTTCTGGTGGGTGATGACGAGCAGCTGGCTGGTCTCGCGCAGCTCCTCGTAGATCTCCAGGAGCCGGCCGAGGTTGGTGTCGTCGAGCGCCGCCTCGACCTCGTCGAGGATGTAGAACGGCGAGGGCCGCGCCTTGAAGAGCGCCACCAGGAACGCGACGGCGACCAGCGACCGCTCGCCACCGGAGAGCAGGGAGAGGCGCTTGACCTTCTTGCCGGGCGGACGCGCCTCGACCTCGACGCCGGTGGTGAGCATCGACGACGGGTCGGTCAGCACCAGCTTGCCCTCGCCACCGGGGAAGAGCCGCGAGAAGACGTGGTCGAAGGCGACCCGGACGTCGTTCCACGCCTCGGTGAAGACCTGCTCGACGCGCTCGTCGACCTCGCGGACGATGTCCATGAGGTCCTTGCGGGTCTGTTTGAGGTCCTCCAGCTGCTCGGTGAGGAACTTGTGCCGCTCCTCCATCGCGGAGAACTCCTCGAGCGCGAGCGGGTTGACCCGTCCCAGCATCGCCAGCGCCCGCTCGGCCTTCTTCAACCGCTGCTGCTGCTCCTCGCGGACGTACGGCACACCGGCGGGTACGGCGGGCTCCCCGCCCTCGCTGTCCGGTTCACCCTCCGGCTCGCCCTCTGCGACGGGTTCCGCCGTCGGCGCTTCCGGCGCCTCCACCGGCGGCACGAGCTGGTCGGGGCCGTATTCGGCGACCAGCGCCTCAGGGTCGAGCCCGAGCTCCTCGAGGGCGCGCTCCTCGAGCTGCTCGATGCGCATCCGCTGCTGGGCACGCGCCATCTCGTCGCGGTGGACCGAGTCGACCAGCTTGTCGTGCTCGCGGGCCAGGTCGCGCAGGTCCTCGCGCACCTCGCGCAGCTGCTGCTCGCGGCCGGCGCGGGAGCGCTCGACCGCCGTGCGCTGCTCGGCGGCGCGCTCGATCGAGAACTCCAGGAACCGCAGCACCTGCTCGGTGCCGGCGACGACCGCACGCGCGGTCTCGCCCTCGCGCAGCAACCGCTCGCGGCGCTCCCGGGCCCGCTCGCGGGCCGCCTCCTCCTCCGTGGCGCTGCGCTCGAGCGCGTCGGCCCGACCGTGCAGGGCACGCCCGCGCTCCTCGGCGGTGCGCAGCGCGAGCCGCGCGTCCATCTCGGCCTGCCGCGTCCCACGGGCCTTCTCGGCCAGCTCCTCGCGGACCGTCGTGTCGGGGTCCTCATCGTCGGTGTCCTGGGCGGCGGCGAGCCGCTGCTCGAGCTCCTCGAGCCCAGCGACGTCGGCGTCGCGCGCCTCCTCGGCACGCGTGATCGCCGCGGCCAGGCGGTCGGCCTCCCCCCGCGCCGAACGCACGAGCGAGGCGTGCTGACCGAGCTCCTCCGCGACCGCGGCGAGGGTGGCGTCGGACTCGTGCAGTTGCGCGAGTGCGACGTCGACGCGACGCTGCGCCTCCGAGCGCTCGTTCTCCAGCCGGGTCTGCTCGAAGCCCAGCCGCTCCTCGGTGTGGGCGGCCGCCTCGAGCTGCTGGGTCGCCTCGTCGACGGCCGCCTGGACCTCCAGGAGGCTCGGGGTGCTGGCGGACCCGCCCGTCACCACGAGAGCGCCGAGGACGTCACCCTCGCGGGTGACGGCGGTCAGCTCGGGCCGGCTGCGCACCAACCCCCGGGCGGCCGACAGGTCGTCGACCAGCACCACGTCACCCAGCAGTCGGGCCAGAGCGGGGCGCAGCTCTGCTCCGCAGTCCACCGCGTCCATCGCCCAGACCGCGCCCGATGGCAGGTCGGCGGGTGCCGTCGGCAGACCGATGCCGGAGCCGACCAGGATGCCTGCCCGGCCGAGATCGTCGGCCTTGAGCCGGTCGAGCGCACCCACGGCGGCGTCCAGGTCTGCGACAACGACCGCGTCGGCGGCGGTGCCCAGCGCCGCCGCGATCGCCGCCTCGTAGCCCGACCGGACCGTGACCAGCGCCGCGACCGAGCCGAGGATCCCGGAGAGCTCGTCGCTGGCGGCGAGCAGGCCGGCAGCGCCGTCCTTGCGCTGCAGGCCGAGCTCGAGCGCCTCCTTGCGTGCGGCGAGCGCGGCGCGGTCGCGGTGAGCCTGCTGCACCTGCTCGCGAACGGCGGCGAGGCGGTCCTCGATCTCCGCGAGTGCGGCTGCGGCCTCCTCGTGCTCGGCGTCGAGGCCCTCCTCGCCCGCGTCCAGCCCGGCGATCCGGGTCTCGAGCGAGGTGAAGTCACGCTGGGCCCGCTCGGCGCGTGCCTCGGCCTCGGCCCGCGCTGCGGTCAGCCGCTCGATCTCCGCCTCGGCCGCAGCGGCCCGGCTCTTGACGGTGTTGACCTTGCCCTGCAGGCGCGCCAGACCCTCACGACGGTCCGCAGCCGCGCGCTGCAGCGCGGAGATCCGTTGGTCCTCGGCCTGGTGGGCGGCCTCGGCGTCGTGGCGCGCCGCGACGGCGGCCTCCAGCTCCTCACGGTGACGCGCGATCTCCGCCTCGATCTCCGCCTCCCGCTCCCGCATGCGCGCCGCCTGGGCCCGGAGCTCGTCGGGGTCGCGGGAAGAGGTGGGCTCGCCGGCGTTGGAGGCGTCGCCGGCGTTGCGCACCCGTTCGGCGGCCAGCCCCGCGGTGCCGCGCAACCGCTCGCGCAGCGCGTTGAGCCCGAACCAGACCTCCTGCGCCTGCGACAACGCCGGGAGGTCCTCGCGCAGCGCCGCCTCGAGCTCGGCCTCCTTCGACCGCGCGGCGGCCGTGGCCTGCTCGACCTCCGTACGCCGCGCCACGAGAGCCGACTCGTCGGCCATCTCCTGCTCGAGGGCGGTGCGTGCGGTCACCAGGTCGTCGGCGAGCAGACGCGCCCGCGCGTCGCGCGCGTCGGCCTGCACGACCGCCGCCTGCCGCGCAACCTCGGCCTGCTTGCCCAGCGGCTTGAGCTGGCGGCGGATCTCGGTCAGCAGGTCCTGCAGCCGGGTCAGGTTGCCGTCGGTGGAGTCGAGCTTCCGCAGCGCCTTCTCCTTGCGCTTGCGGTGCTTGAGGACCCCGGCCGCCTCCTCGATGAAGCCACGCCGGTCCTCCGGGGTCGCGTGCAGGATCGAGTCGAGCTGCCCCTGCCCGACGATCACGTGCATCTCGCGGCCGATCCCGGAGTCCGACAACAGCTCCTGGACGTCGAGCAGGCGACAGCCCTGCCCGTTGATGGCGTACTCCGAGCCGCCGTTGCGGAACATCGTGCGCGAGATCGTGACCTCGGCGTACTCGATCGGCAGCGCGCCGTCGGAGTTGTCGATGGTCAGCTGCACCTCGGCGCGGCCCAGCGGCGGGCGCCCGGAGGTGCCGGCGAAGATGACGTCCTCCATCTTGCCGCCGCGCAACGACTTCGCCCCCTGCTCCCCCATCACCCAGGCGAGCGCGTCGACGACGTTGGACTTGCCCGACCCGTTGGGTCCGACGATGCAGGTGATGCCGGGCTCGAGCTGGAGGGTGGTGGCGGAGGCGAACGACTTGAAGCCCCGGAGCGTCAGGGACTTGAGGTACATCGGTGCGGACTCCTCACGAGCGGCGGGCAGGCGCTGACGGCGCATCTTGCCAAAGACGCCCCGTGGGGAAGCAGCGAGCACAGCGTACGACGCCTGCGCCGGCACCGCGGGAAGCGGACCGGGGCGGCCAGCGGCCGGTCAGGGGCGGTCAGGAGCGGCGGTGGACGAGCGGCGCGAGCGCGGCAGCCGGGCCACGTCCGCTGAGCACCCACAGGTCCTCCGGACCGGAGCCCTCGCGCTCGTCCACGACGACCACCACCCCCCGGCGGGGCCAGGGCGCCGGGCATCCGCACCGGCGTCACCCCGCGGATGGCCGCCGCTGGCACGGTGACCCCGGGGACCGCGTCATCGGCAGGACGCAGCTCCAGCGACCCGTCGGGACCCCTCACCACGTCGACAGGTCGGGCGCGGCCCACCCCCAGCCGGTCGGCGGGCCCGGCCGTGAACGCGTGCACCAGGGGTCGGTGGCGTCGCCGGGTCGCCTCGAGTGCGACGAGGACACCGACGCCCAGCATGGCCGCGACGGCCAGCAGCGCCTGGGACTCACTGGTGGTGACCTGCACGCCGAGCGTGACGAGCAGACCGCAGAAGAAGGCGACCCAGACGAATCGCGCTGCTCGGGCCGGGCGCAGGGGCGCATCCGTCGGTGCGACGCCGGGGTGCAGCAGCGCACGCCGGGCCAGCAGCACCTCGCGCTCGATCCACCGCTGGTGATAGGCGACCTGACGGCGGAACGCCTCCCGGTAGGCCAACCCGAGCAGGGTCGCCGCCGGCACCAGGCAGACGACCACCGCGACCGCACCCCCGACGCGGTGTGGGGTCTCGGCGAAGGGAAGGACGACGGCCAGCAGCCCGACGAATCCGATCATGAAGGGCAAGGTCGCCACGAGGTGGCCGCGCGGACCCATGGCGAGGATCGATGCCCACTCGCGCGTCGCGCGACGGTCGGCGGCCTCCTCGAGGTCGGCGGCGTCGCGTCGGTCCCAGGCCGTGGCCAGGTCGCCGGGCTCGCCGGCCGGGAGCGCCCGCGCCGCAGCCGTCCGGTCGAGGTCACGCCAGTGCACCGCCGCCTCCGCCTCGCGTGCGGTCAGCATCAGGGCACGGCACAGCGCACGTCCCCCGCGCCACAGGACGAGCGCCGCTGCGGCGAGGACGAGGACGAGCGCCAGCACGGAGTCGTCGGCGAGGTCACCGGTCACACCCTGCAGCGCCATCAGCACGACGAGGAGCACCGCCAGCATCCATGCGGTCGCCGGCGCCATCCGGCGCAGGCCCCAGGTCCGGCGGTCGAGCTCAGCCACCGCCCGGTCCTGCGCGATGAGCAGCGCCTCGCGGCTCGGGTACGCCGATGCCGGCGGCACCTCGGTCAGGACGTCGCTGTCGACCCCGGCTGCCCCCACGCTCACGGCGACGGCTCCGCCGCCAGTCCGGTGTCGAGGACCGAACCGGCACCGATCGCCGTCACGAGGCCCCCAAGCTCGAGGACCTGGTCGGGGTCGATGCAGATGCCGAGCACGCCGAGTGCGACCGAGGAGCCGTGGGCGCCGGTGATCGTCGCTGCGACGCCGACCTCGCCCACCTCCGCGTGGGCGGGCCCGCCGGCGACCGCGTGCCCACCCAGGCCGGCCACGAGCGGGCCGATGCCCTCCGGCAGCTGGGGGGTGAAGGACCCGAGCACGCCGACGCCCCACCCCATCCGGCTCTCGAACGGCTCGACGTAGGTCCTCGTCTCGTCCCAGCGCTGCCCGAGCACCCGGGCGAACAGCGTGCCGACGTCGAGCTCGTCGGGCGTCGGCACCTCGAGCGCTGCGACCAGCACGTGCCAGTGGACCGGGACGGGGGTGTGCTCACCGGCAGGCACCCCGACGAAACCGTGCACGAGCACGTGGGCCGAGGTGAGCAGCTCCCGCCACCGCATCATGCCGTCCACCGCTGCCGCGATCTGCTCGGCCGAGGCCGTGGGCAGCATGCGCCGGAACAGCACGTCGAGCTCGGTGCGTGCCTGCACGGGATCCGCGGGGTGCAGGAGGTCGTAGAAGTCCGGCGGGAGCAGGAGATCGACCTTGGCGTCCGCGCCGAGGGGCACGGTGCCGCGTCCGGCGGTGGGGTCGGGACTCATCGCACCACCACGGGGTCGTTGGTCCACCGGCGCGGGTAGGAGGAGCCGGAGAACAGCCCGCCGGCGAAGCCTGCCGTGTCGCCGCCGCCGATGATCAGCTCGCCCAAGCCCCAGTAGGTGCCGCGCAGGTTGACGGTCCGCAGGACGAACTCGGCGGTCTCCATCGTCGGGACCTTCCCAGCCATGATGCTGAAGAAGCCGTAGGGGACCTCACGGGTGCCACCGATGAGCAGCTGCGGGACCTGGCGGGTGTTGCCACTGAGCCGCGCGGCCGCGGTGAGGTGGTTGCCCAGCGCCATCCCGCCGACCCCGATGGCCAGGGAGACCGCTCCGATCCAGAACTCCCCGGTGGTCATCGGCTCCAGCCAGCTGCCCGTCGTGCCGGCGTCGGCCAGGTAGTTGGCGAGGAACGAGATGGCCGCGAGCGCCAGGGCCGGGCCAGCGAGCCAGTTCAATCCCGGGATGAAGGCGAGCAGGCCGAGGATGGTCGACAGCAGACCGGTCAGCTCGCCGATGAACTCCAGCAGCGGCGCGATCTTGTGCAGGAAGTCCAGCACTGCGTCGCTGAGGTCGGCGAGCAGGTCGCCCAGCGCGGAGAGCGCGCCGCTGATCGCCTCGACCGCCCGGTCGAACCATCCCGGCTCGGCCGGCGCCGCGTCGATCGCGTTGGCCAGCATCCCGGCGATGTCGCGCGCACGTGTTTCGTACTCCTCCTGCAGGTCCTCGGCGGCATCGCGGGCGTTCTCCAGCCGGGTCCGCGCCGCAGAGAGCGCCGCCCCCTGCACCCGGCGGGTGTCGGCGTCGGACTCGGCCCGCGTGCGCTCGGCGGGGTCCTCCGGCAACGGCGTGCCGGGCGGCGCCTCCGGCGGGAGGCCGTCGAGCACGGCGGAGGCGGCGTCGATGTCGTCCTGGGCGTTGCGGGCACGCTCCTCGACCGCACGGGCGCGCTGCTGGAAGAGCGCGAGGTCGTCGGACCAGGTGTCGAGGGCGCGGTAGGCGTCACCGAAGGCCAGCTCGGCGCTGTCGATCTTGGGGCGCAGGTCCTCGGCGAGCAGGTCGCGGAAGGCGATCGCCGCCTGGCCGCGCCACTCCCCGTCGGCCGCACCGTGCAGGACGCTGCGGATCTCGGTCAGCGCATGGGCGGTGGTGCGCAGGGTGCGGACGGTCTGGGTGACCGCCCAGACATCGCCGGGAGTCGGGTCGAAGCCGAGGTTCGGGTAGTCCGCAGCGGAGGTGGGTGCCATCAGGACACCCCGTTGGCGTCATTGAGCGCGTTGGCGAGGTCGGTGTCGGCCTGCTGAAACGCCTCCTCGATCGAGGTGAGCGCCTCCACCGCCGAGGCAGTGAACTCGCCCAGCTGCGCGATGCCGTAGGCCCACTCGTCGGCGAACTCGGTCACGCGCGAACGCAGCTTCGCCGGCCCGAGCTCGGTGCCGTCCAGCGCCTTCATGTCGTTGGCGGGCCGGCTCAGCATGGTCTCGATGCGCCCCAGGTTGGTGCGGACGCGACGCAGCATCCCGGCATCGATGTAGAGATCGTCACCCACGTCAAGACTCCCCCGTCAGCGCTGGCGTGTGCGGGACCATCGTAACGAAGAACCGTCGGGGGCGGACGACGGGCGGGGCTGGGTTCAGGCGGGCTGCATGCTGGAGTCGTCCAACGCGAGCAGCGGCCGGTCGGCCAGGGCGGCGGCGAGCGCGTCGTTGTCGGCCTGGAGTCGCAGCACGTGTGCCTCGAGGTCGGCCACCCGCTCGCGGAGCCGACGGTTCTCGGCGACCAGACGCGCGTGCACGCGGGGGTCAGTGGTGCTCATGTGACCGAGCAGGGCCTTGGCCATGGGGTTCCTTCCACCGGGGTGGTGCTCACCGGGCGCGAGGGCGAGCGGTGTCGGGTGCCGGGCTGTGGTCCGAGGGGCCGGACCCGGCCTCCGCGCAGACGACTCCCAAGAATCTCACCGTTGCCCTGCTGGGTCAATCCGGGCGGGGCATCGTCGGCACGGGCGTGGGTCAGCGCGTACGCCGTCGCAGCCGCGGCGGCGGCTGGCAGGTCGGGCAGAAGTACGACGAGCGGTTCATGAACGCCACCCGGCGGATGGGCGTCGCGCAGCGCGCGCAGGGCAGTCCCTCCTGGCCGTAGGCGTGCAGGGACCGGTCGAAGTAGCCGCTCTCGCCGTTGACGTTGACATACAACGCGTCGAACGACGTCCCGCCCTCGGCGAGCGCGGCCTGCATCACGGCCCGGGCGTGAGCGACGAGCTCGACGGCCTCACCCTGCTTCAGTCGGGTGCCCGGCCGGTCACCGTGCTGCTGGGCCCGCCACAGGGCCTCGTCGGCATAGATGTTGCCGACCCCGCTGACCAGCGTCTGGTCGAGCAGCTGGCGCTTGAGACCGACCTCGCGCCGGCGCAGCCGACGGGCGAAGGCCACGTCGTCGAACAGCGGATCCAACGGGTCGCGGGCGATGTGGGCGATCTCGGCGGGGAGGTCCGCCCCGTCCGGGGACACGAGCAGCCCGCCGAACATGCGCTGGTCGACGAACCGCAGCTCCTGGCCGTCGTCGAGGGTGAAGCGCACCCGCAGGTGCCGCTCATCGGCCGCAGACGACGGCTGGACCAGCATCTGCCCGCTCATGCCGAGGTGGCCGAGCACGGCTGCGCCGTCGTCGAGCGCGAGCCAGAAGTACTTCCCGCGCCGGCGCACGTCGAGCACGACCCGGCCCTCCGTGCGGCTCGCGAAGTCCGCCGGCCCGGCCGTGTGGCGGCGTACGGGACGGGGGTGGAGGACCGTCGTGACGGTCAGTCGCCGTCCGACGACGTGCCGCTCGAGCCCTCGGCGGACGACCTCGACCTCCGGCAGCTCGGGCACGGCGTGGTCAGTCCTGGCCGGGCGGCGGCGCCTGGGGCGCCGGTCCGGCGCTGCGCGCCTGCTCCGACAGCGCCGTGTAGGCGGTCTCGGCGGCCTGCTGCTCGGCTTCCTTCTTGGATCGGCCCGTGCCGTGGCCGTAGAGCTGCTCGCCCACGCGGACGCGTGCGGTGAAGGTCTTCTCGTGGTCGGGACCGGAGTCCTCGATGACGTACTCCGGCACGCCGAGGCCGTGCTCGGCGGCCAGCTCCTGCAGGCTCGTCTTCCAGTCCAGGCCGGCGCCGAGGGCTGCTGCCGCCTCCATCAGCGGGTCGAAGAGCCGGTGCACGACCTCGGTCGCGACCTCGAAGCCGGCACTGAGGTAGACCGCCCCGATGATCGCCTCGACGGTGTCGGACAGGATCGAGGACTTGTCGCGCCCGCCGGTGGCCTCCTCGCCGCGACCGAGCTTGATGTGCTCACCCAGACCGATGGTGCGCGCCACCTGCGCGAGTGCGCGGGCGTTCACCACCGCTGCCCGCAGCTTCGCCAGCCGTCCCTCGGAGAGGTCGGGATGGGTGCGGTACAGCGTCTCGGTGACGACGACGCCGAGCACCGAGTCGCCGAGGAACTCCAGGCGCTCGTTGGTCGGCAGCCCGCCGTTCTCGTAGGCGTAGGACCGGTGCGTCAGGGCATGCTCGAGCAGCTCGGGAGCCAGGGACGGCTCACCGAGCTGCTTGCGCAGGTCGTCGTACGCATCGGCGCTCGCCGACGCCGTGGACGCCTCGCCCACGCCGACGTCGCTGGTCAGAGGACCTGACGCCGGTTGTTGCGAGCGCCGTACTGGCCGCACTCGCCGCACGCCCGGTGCGGGAGGTGCTTGGCGTTGCAGGCGGGGTTGGCGCAGTCGACCAGGGAAGGCGCGACGGCCTTCCACTGCGAACGACGGTGCCGCGTGTTGCTGCGCGACATCTTCCGCTTCGGGACTGCCACTTCACTCACTCCTCTTCGGCTCGGACCCCGTCGGCCCGGCTTCGCCTGTTGCAGAACGGTCGGATGGACCGTCGGACTGTTCTCTCAGCGCCGTGAGGCCGGCCCACCGGGGGTCGATCGGCTCCTCGTGCTGGTGGTCGGGGTCGTCAGCCAGGCGTGCACCACACTCGATGCACAGCCCCGGACAGTCGTCCCGGCACAGCGGCTGGAAGGGCAGTGAGAGCACTATCCCGTCCCGCAGCAGTGGTTCGAGGTCGAGCAGGTCCCCGTCGAGACGGAAGACCCCCTCCTCCTCATCGTCCTCAATGTCGCTGTCGTCATAGACGAACAGCTCCTGGACGTCGACCTCGATGGGTTCCGAGAGCGACTCCAGGCACCGTGCGCACTCGCCCTCCAGTCCGGCCGTGGCCGTCCCGGTGACGAGCACCCCCTCCATGACCGCCTCCAGGCGGAGCCTGAGCTCCACCGGCGACCCTTCGGGAACGCTGAGCACCTCGATACCGAGTTCTGGTGGTGCCGGGACGGAGAGGTCGACCTCCCGTTGCGACCCCGGGCGTCGGCCGAGCTCGCGTGTGTCGAGCACGAGCGGCGCTCTCGGGTCGAGGTTGGTCACAGTCCTACTTCGTCACGGCACAACAGAACAGCACGAGTTTACCGATGGGCGGCCCCGGCGCGAAATCGCGGTGGGCCAGCGGTTGCTCAGCGGTTGCCCAGCGGTTGCCCAGCGGTGGCTCAGCGGTCGGCCTCGAGGTGCTCGGGCAGCCGGATCGCGTCCACGTCGTCGCCGCCGAGACGGTCGAGCGCCGCGCGTCCCGCGAGCCGGTCCCGGCCGCGGCGCACCGCTTCGAGGGTCCGCTCGAGCGTGATCTCGAAGTTCGCCAGCGAGGAGTCGACGTAGTCGTCGGTCTCCTTGCGCAGCTCGCTCGCCTCGGTCTGGGCGTCGATGACCAGCGCCTCGCCCTTGCGGCGGGCGACCGAGAAGACCTCCGTGTCGGAGACCAGTCGGTCGCGCTCGAAGTGGGCGTCCTTGATGATCTGGTCGGCCTGGGCGTTGGCCTCGGCGATGAGCCGGTCGCGCTCGGCGAGCACCCGGCCCGACTCCGCGCCGGCCTCGTCGACCGCGGCCTGCAGCTCGTCGACCAGGCGCAGCATCTCGGCGCGGTTGACCACCACCGAGGTCGACATCGGCATCGCGCGCGCTGCGGTGATCGCGGTACGCAGCGCGTCCAGCCGGTCGTTGACGTCCACTCGTGCTCCCTCCGGCCCCGACGGCGTCAGGGCCAGCCCAGTATTCCCGGTGCGTGCCCGGCTCATGCGTCGAGGCGCGCGCGCAGCCGCTCGAGGACCGCAGGAGACAGGAACGGCGTGACGTCACCGCCGAACGCCGCGACCTCCTTGACCAGGCTGGAGGACACGAAGGACAGCTCGGGATCGGTCGCCACGAAGACGGTCTCGACGCCGGTCAGCCGTGCGTTCATGTGGGCCATCGGCAGCTCGAAGTCGAAGTCCGAGGCGTTGCGCAGACCCTTGACGATCGCCGCGATGTCGCGCTCGCGGCAGAAGTCGACCAGCAGGCCGCTGAACCCGGCGACGGAGACGTTCGGCAGGTGGGCCGTGGCCTCCTCGAGCATCTCGATGCGCTCCTCGGGCGAGAACAACCGGCGCTTGGAGGGGTTGGTGCCGATCGCGATGACGAGCTCGTCGAAGAGCGCAGCCGCCCGGCCGAAGATGTCGACGTGCCCCAGGGTCACCGGGTCGAACGTTCCCGGACACACGGCCTTGCCCACGCGCACCTCCACTCCCGGATCCGCTGCTCCCCGCGGCCACCTGCGGGGGCATGCCTCACACGTCGGCGCGACCGTACCAAAGCGTGGTCTCGCCATAGGCCCGCGTGCGGACCACCGAGACCGGCGCGGACCACTGCAGCGGGTCGCTGCGGGTCGCGCGCTCGACCACGACCACCGCCTCGCTGGCGAGCCACCCGTGGACGGCCAGAGCGGCGACCACCGCGTCGACCGCGGTCGAGGTCACCGGGTAGGGCGGGTCGGCGAACACGACGTCGTACGCCGCCTTGGCCGGTGCCGCGACGATGCGTGCGACGTCGCCCGCGACGACCTCGGCATTGGGGAGCCCGAGGGTGCGGACGTTGTCGCGCAGCACCTTCAGCACGCGTTTGTCCTGCTCGACCAGGGTCGCCGCCGCGGCGCCGCGGGAGAGGGCCTCGAGTCCGACAGCACCGCTGCCGGCGTACAGATCGAGGACGCGGACGTCCTCCCACCCGCCGAGCTCGGACTCCAGGGAGGAGAACAGCGCCTCGCGGACCCGGTCGGCGGTCGGCCGGGTGACGCTCCCCTCCGGCGTGCGCAGCCGGTGGCCCCGGGCGGCGCCGGCGATGATCCGCGTCATCCGCGCTCCAGGTAGTCACCGCGGCCGCTGTGCTCCAGCTCCGAGACGGCCTCCATCAGGTCGGGCGCCCCCAGCAGCGCGGGGTCCTCGGCGAGATAGGCGGCCGCGGCATCGCGCGCCTCGGCGATGACGTGCTCGTCGGCCACCACCGAGAGGTGGCGGAAGCCCGATGCCGTGCCGGCCTGCGCCGCGCCGAGCACGTCGCCCTCGCGACGCGTGGCCAGGTCGAGCTGCGCGACCGCGAAGCCGTCGGAGGTGTCGGCCATCGCCTGCAACCGCTGGAACGACGGCGAGTCCGGCAGGACGCGGGTGACGAGCAGGCACAGGCCGGCGGCCGAGCCTCGCCCGACCCGGCCCCGGATCTGGTGCAGCTGCGACAGGCCGAACCGGTCGGCGTCGAGGACGACCATGACGGTGGCGTTGGGGACGTCGACGCCGACCTCCACCACCGTCGTGCACACGAGCACGTCGATCTCACCCTCGGCGAAGGCGCGCATCACCTTGTCCTTGTGGTCCGGCGCCTGTCGGCCGTGCAGCCGGTCCACGCGCAGCGCCGCGAGCGGACCGGCGGCGAGGAGGTCGGCGACCGACTCGACGGCAGCGCCGGCGGGGTCGTCGCCGTCGGCCTCGATCTTGGGACAGAGCACGAACGCCTGGTGGCCGGCCGCGACCTCCTCGCTGATGCGCTCCCACGCACGGTCGAGCCAGCCCGGCCGCGCGCTGATCGGGACCAGCGTCGTCTGCACCCCGGCGCGACCGCGCGGGACCTCGGTGAGCAGCGACGTCTCCAGGTCGCCGAAGACCGTCATGGCGACCGTGCGCGGGATCGGCGTCGCGGTCATGACGAGCAGGTGCGGCGGCCGGTCGGACTTGGCCGTCAGCTCGGCGCGCTGCTCCACTCCGAAGCGGTGCTGCTCGTCGACCACCACGAGGCCGAGGTCGGCGAAGTCGACCTTCTCCTGCAGGAGCGCGTGGGTGCCGACCACGATGCCGGCGGCGCCGGAGGCGATCTCGAGCAGCGCGGCACGGCGGGCCGCGGCGGGCAGCGAGCCGGTGAGCAGGGTGACTCGGGTCGCCTGGTCGGAGCCGCCGAGCATGCCCGCCTCGGCCAGGGGGCCGAGCATCTCGCGCAGCGAGCGGGCGTGCTGCTGCGCGAGGACCTCGGTCGGTGCCAGCAGCGCGGCCTGTCCCCCGCCGTCGACCGTGCGCAGCATCGCGCGCAGTGCGACGATGGTCTTGCCGGAGCCGACCTCGCCCTGGAGCAGGCGCTGCATCGGGTGTGTCTGCGCGAGGTCGTCGAGGATCTGGGCCGAGACCTCCTGCTGTCCCTGGGTGAGCTCGAACGGCAGTCGCTGGTCGAAGGCGTCGAGCAGGCCGCCCTCGCGCGGCAGTCGCGCCGTGCTGGCGATCGAGCGCAGCGCCACGCGGCGGCGCGCCAGCAGGGTCTGGGCGGTGAACGCCTCGGCGAACTTCCAGTACTCCTGCGACCGCTCCACCTGCGCCAGGTCGGTCGGGCGGTGGATCCACTCCAAGGCCTGACGTCCGGTGACGAGCCCGCGAGCGCGGCGTACGGACGTCGGGACCACCTCGGGCCAGTCGTCGAGCAGCTCCAGGACGAGCTTGACGAGGTCGCGCAGCTGCCAGGTCTGGACCTTCGCCGAGGCCGGGTAGACCGGGGTCAGGTCGGGCTGGAGCTCGAACTCCAGCGCGGCGTCGTCCTCGCTGCCGAAGGTCGTGGCGTCGGGATGGGTCAGCTGCAGCTGTCCGCGGAACTCCCCCAGCTTGCCCGAGAAGATCCCGACGGTGCCGGGGCGGTAGCGGTCCATCCGCCAGTCGGCGATGTGCTGGCGGCGGTCGAAGAAGGTCAGCAGCAGCCGGCCGCCCTCGACCGCGACGACGAGCTCGACGCGGAAGGCCTGGCGGTTGGTCCGCCGATCGGTGTAGGGCCGCACCTGCGCGTCGACGACGCGGCCCACGACGCTCACATGGGTGTCGGGCTCCATGTCGGCCAGCGTGCTGAGCTCGCCCTTCGCGACGTAGCGACGCGGGTGGTGGTGCAGGAGATCGGCGACGGTGTGGAGCCCGAGCTTGGCGAGTGCCTCACCACCCTTCTTGCCCCCGGCGAGCTGGCTGAGCCGCGTGTGCGGCGACACTGCCGCCATCACTCGACCGCGACGAGCAGCGGGTAGCGCTCCTGCCCGCCCTCGTAGACGACGACGTCGACGGTCGGATGGGTGGCCTCCAGGTGCGCGGCGCAGCGCCCGGCGAGCTCGGCTCCGTCGACCCCCGCGACGATCGTGACCAGCTCCCCACCCCCGCCGAGCAGCCGCTCGAGCACGGTCACGGCCACGGCGTAGAGGTCGGCTCCCACCTCCACGAAGTCGCCCTCGATCGCGCCCAGGACGTCACCGGGCCGGCAGGCACCCGCCGTGGTCATCGCCTCCTTGACCGCCACGGTCACCGCGCCGTGGCGCGCGTGCCGGGCCGAGGCCGTCATCTGGACCAGGTCCTGCTCGAAGCTGCGGCCGGGCTCGTGGACGGCGAGGGCGGCCAGGCCCTGGACCTGGGCGGTCGTCGGCACGACCGCGACGCGTACGTCGTGGTCGGTCTCGGCGGTGCGGGCAGCAGCCTCCGCCACCCGCACCGAGTCGCCGTCGTTGGGCAGCACGACCACCTCGGCCGCGCCGGACCCGGTGATGGCCTGCAGCAGGTCACCGGTCGAGGGCCGCCGACCCGGCCCGCCGCTGACCACGACGGCACCGCACTCCGCGAAGAGCTCCGCCAGGCCGGGGCCTGCTGCGACGACCACGACCTTGCGGCCCTTCCGATCGGTCGGGACGACGGCACGCGCACGCCCGATCTGCTCGGCGAAGTGCGTCACCTTCACCCGGCGCGGGCGACCGGCGACGAGCCCCGCCTCGATCGCGGCCCCCACGTCGTCGACGTGGACGTGGACGTTCCAGAGCCCGTCACCCCCCACGACGACGAGCGAGTCCCCCAGGCTGCGCAGGGTGCGGCGCAGCTCGGGGATCGACGCGTCGTCGGCGTCGAGGAGGTACATCACCTCGTAGGCCGGTCCCTCCGCAGTCAGATCGCCGCTCGGCAACGGCACGGGGATCCGGCGTGGCTCGCCGAGCCGGAAGGTCGACCCGACCGCGCGCTTGCCGGTGATCGCGGACTCGGCCGCGTCGAGGACCACGCACAGGCCACGGCCGCCGGCGTCGACGACGCCGGCGTCGCGCAGCACCGGCAGCTGCTCCGGCGTGCGCGCCAGTGCCTCGCGCGCTGCGGTCGCGGCGGCGCCGATGACGTGGCCCAACCGGGTCGTGGGCACCGCGGCCACGGCGCGAGCAGCGTCGCTGGCCGCGCGGGCCACCGACAAGATGGTGCCCTCCACCGGGTCGCCGACCGCGGCATAGCTCGCCTCGGTCGCCGCCACCAGTGCCTCGGCGAAGACCTCCGCCGTGCGGTCACCGACCTGGGCGGCCGCGATCCGCCCGGCGAACGCCGCGATCACCTGGCACAGGATCACGCCGGAGTTGCCGCGCGCGCCCAGCAACGCGCCGCGGCCCAGCGCCGTCAGCGCCGTGCTCAGGTCTGCGTCGGGGTCACCGCCGGTCGCGGCGAGCATCGCGTCGCGGGCCGCCTGGAAGGTGAGGTACATGTTGGTGCCGGTGTCGCCGTCCGGCACCGGGTAGACGTTGAGGGCGTCGATCTCCTCGCGCGCCTCGGCCAGCCGGTCGACGGCCAGGTCGCAGAACCGGGTGACGACCGCGAGATCGAGCGAGCCCACCTGGTCGACCGGCGGCAGGGACGCACGCACACCGGGCGCGGGCGCGTCGTGGTCCACGTCCCTGGCCTCCTGCTCCTGTGGGTCCGAGCGGCGTCGCGGCTTGCGCTACGGCGTGTGCGCGATCACCCTAGGACATCGCACCCCCCACGCCCGGGGGCTGCCCGGGGGCTGCCCGGGGGCTGCCCGGGGACCGCCCGGGACGCCGGACGAGGGCTCGATTCGCCTCACCGGGGACACTTCGTTATCCTGTTGCGGTTGCCCGGCGTACGCCGGGACCCCGTTCTGATTCTCGAGATCCCCAGGAGTGCCACGGTGGCTGCCGTCTGCGACATCTGCGCCAAGAAGCCGGGCTTCGGTAACAACCGGCCGTGGTCCCGCAAGATCACCAAGCGCCGCTTCAACCCCAACATCCAGCGCGTCCGCGCGACCATCGACGGCACCCCCAAGCGGGTCAACGTCTGCACCGGCTGCCTGAAGGCCGGCAAGGTCTCGCGCTGACCTGAGCGACAACTCGTCGAAGGGCCGTCCCGTCCGCGGGGCGGCCCTTCGACGTTCAACGTGCCCGGCGGGCGCCATTCAGAAGTGCGTCCAGCCCCCGGCCTCGGACCGCGGCTCGCCGTCGACCGTGACTCCGGACCCCGCGACGACCCGGCCGATCCGGAGCCAGCCGTCGGGGACGTCGGCGGCGTTCTCGAAGCACGCCACCAGGCTGTGGTCCTCGCCCCCGGTGAGGATGAACGCCAGCGGGTCGGCGCCGAGCGCGGCCCCCACGGCGTGCAGCGGCTCGGGGATCTCGAAGACGGTCGAGTCGATGTCGATGGCGACCCCGCTCGCCGTCGCGACGTGACCGAGGTCGGCCAGCAGTCCGTCGGAGACGTCGATCATCGCCGTCGCCCCGGCACGGGCGGCCTCCGGTCCGGCGGCGTACGGCGGCTCGGGGCGGCGGTGCGCCTCGACCACCGTGCGGGGTGAGCGGAACCCCCGGCTCAGCACCGCGAGGCCGGCGGCCGACCAGCCCTGTCGGCCGGCCAGCGCGACGACGTCGCCCGCACGGGCGCCGTCGCGCAGCACCGGCGCCTGGGCGCAGGCGCCCATGACCGTCACCGCGATCATGATCTCGCCGGACTGGGTGAGGTCACCGCCGACCACATCGGCCCCCACCAGCGCCGCCTCCTCGGCCAGCCCGCGCGCGAGGTCGCGGACCCACTCCACCGGAGTGTCGCCGGGCGCCGCCAGACCCACGGTGAGCCACGTCGCGGTGCCACCCATCGCCGCGATGTCGGCGAGGTTCTGCGCGGCCGCGCGCCGCCCCACGTCGTACGCCGAGGTCCACGCCCGGCGGAAGTGCCGGTCCTCCACGAGCAGGTCGCTGGAGACCACCACGTGGCCCGTGCGCACGCGCAGGACGGCCGCGTCGTCGCCGGGGCCGACCAGGACGTCCTCGCCGGGCGCGCGGGCCTCGCGGATCGCCTGCGTGATCGCGCCGATGACGGCGAACTCCCCATGGTCGGCGAGGGTCTGGCCGTCCTGTGCTCCATCCATGACGTCCATCCAACCCGATGCCGGACGGCGTACCGGCACCCCCGCGGCGTGTTCCGACGGGTTCGCAGAGCAGGTAGGTTGTGCCGGTCCCCCACCCGCGACCCGCAGGAGTCCTCATGGTCGTCCAGGCCTACATCCTCATCCAGACCGACGTCGGGAAGGCCGCGGACGTGGCACGGGCGATCTCCGAGGTCAAGGGCGTCACCCTCGCCGAGGACGTGACCGGCCCGTACGACGTCATCGTGCGCGCCGAGGCGCGCAACGTCGACGAGCTCGGCAAGCTGGTGGTGGCGAAGGTGCAGACGCTCGACGGCATCACGCGCACGCTGACCTGCCCCATCGTGCACATCTGACGCCCGCGCCCAGGCACCTCCCGCTCGTGCTCCCCCCGCTCGCACCCTCGTGAGGCGCGCGTTCGCGGACATCCGGCCGCTGCGCGAGAGTGCCGACTACCGCCGGCTGTGGATCGGCACCTCGGCCCAGGGCTTCGGCCGCCAGGTCGCCTCCGTGACGGTGCTCTACCAGGTGTGGGAGCTCACCGGCAGCCCGCTGTGGGTCGGGGTCGTCGGGCTCGTGCACGCGGTCCCGATGGTCGTGATGACCCTGGTCGGCGGGGTGCTGGCCGACCTCACCGACCGCAAGCGACTCGTCGTCTGGACGACCGCGATCGCCTGGGTCACCTCACTCGGTCTGGTCGCCCAGGCCTTCCTCGACGTGGGCTCGCTCGCCCTGCTCCTCGGGGTGCTGGCGGTGCAGACCACCGCGACGTCCCTCGGCGCGCCGGCGCGCCGGACGCTGATCCCCCGGCTGCTCCCGCCCGCGCGGGTCGGCGCCGGGATCGCGCTCATGCACCTGAGCTTCCAGGCGAGCATGCTCGCCGGACCGGCCGTCGCCGGCGTCGCGATCGCGGAGGGCGGTCTGGCCACGGCGTACCTGGTCGAGGCGGTGGCATTCGTCGTCTCGTTGTACGGCGTGGCCCGGCTGCCGTCGATGCGACCGGAGCGGGCGCCGGACACGAGCGTCACCGGCTTGCGGCTGGTGCGTGAGGGCATCGGGTTCGTCGCGCGGACCAAGGTCGTGGCGGGAGCGTTCTGGACCGACCTGTCGGCGACGGTGCTGGCGATGCCGATGGCGTTGTTCCCGGCGATCAACGAGGACCGCTTCGGCGGGGACCCGCGCACGCTGGGCCTGTTCGTCAGCTCGGTGGCCGTCGGCGGGTTGGTCGCCGGCCTGCTGTCGGGTTGGGTGGTGCGGCAGCGTCGCCTTGGGACGATGCAGCTGTGGGCGGCGGGCGTCTGGTGCGTCGCCCTGGCCGGGGTCGGGTTGGCGGGCTCCCTCCCGCTGCTCCTCGCGCTCCTGGCCGTCGCCGGCGCCGCTGACACCGTCAGCGTCGTGTCGCGCGCGAGCCTGCTGCAGCTCGCCACGCCTGACGCCGTACGCGGCCGGGTCAGCTCGGTCGAGCAGGTCGTCGGCGTCGCGGGCCCCGAGGTCGGCAACTTCCGCGCGGGGGTGATGGGCTCGGCCCTCTCCCCCGCCATGGCGATGACCGGCGGTGGGCTGCTCGCGCTCGCCGGTGTCGTGGCGGTGGCGGCCACCAACCGTCCGCTGCGCGACTTCCGGACGCCGACGGGGCCCGACACGGCGGACGGAGGCCCCGTCAGCCCGTGATCAGCGCAGGCCCGTGCTGCGCGCGGCAGCCAGCCGCACGAGGCGGTCGACCAGCGCCGGGTAGTCAACGCCCGTGGCGGCCCACATCCGGGGGAACATCGACGACGGCGTGAAGCCGGGCATGGTGTTGATCTCGTTGATGACCAGCCGGCCGTCGGGCAGCCAGAAGAAGTCGACGCGGGCGAGCCCCTCGCACTCCATCGCGTCGAACGCGCGCACCGCGAGCTCCCGCGCCTCCTGCGCGACGTCGTCGGGCAGGTCCGCGGGGACGTCGAGGCGGCTGCCCTCGTCGGGCAGGTACTTCGCCGCGAAGTCGTAGAACTCGTGGTCTCCCTCGACCACGATCTCGGCCACGACGCTGGCCTCGGGCGCGTCGTGGCCGAAGCCGCCGAGCACGCCGCACTCGAGCTCGCGGGCGTCGACGGCCGCGGCCTCCACCAGCACCTTGGGGTCGTGCTGGCGCGCCAGCTCGACTGCCTCGTCGAGCTCCTCGAGTGAGCCGACCTTGCTGATGCCGATGCTGGAGCCGCCGCGCGCGGGCTTCACGAAGACGGGGAACCCCAGGCTCGCCACCGGCTCGCGGGCGGCCGCACGGTCGGTCTCCCAGGTGCGCTCGGTGATGACGGCGTACGGGAGCACGGGCAGGCCCTGGGCCATCAGGTGCAGCTTCATCGCGTGCTTGTCCATGCCCACGGCGGAGGCGAGGACACCGGAGCCGACGTAGCGCACGTCGGCGAGCTCCAGGAGTCCCTGGATCGTGCCGTCCTCGCCCCAGGGGCCATGCAGGACGGGGAAGACGACGTCGACCTCGCTCAGCTCGGCCGGGAGGTCACCGGCGTCGAGGGCGACGAGGTTGCCGCCGGGGGCGAGCACGAGCCCGGTGCCGTCGGTGGTGACCTCGGGCAGCGCTCCCTGCTCGGAGATCCGCAGGGCGGCGGGGTCGCGCGACTCCAGCACCCAGCGACCGTCGCGCGCGATGCCGATGGGGACGACGTCGTAGCCCGCGCTGGTGAGGGCGTCGATCACCGAGCCGGCCGTCACGCAGGAGATGGCGTGCTCGGTCGAGCGGCCTCCGAAGATCACCGCCACCCGGTGCGGACGCGGGGTCGACGGTGCGGGGCTGGCGGTGGTCGTCATGGCAGGGCGACCCTATCGCGGGACGGCGACGGTCCCGCGGCACCCAGCGCCTACCGTGAGGGGCATGAGTGCACCTGGAGACGCGACCGGACCCTGGCGGCGCGGCACCGTGGTCGTCGCTGCCGGACGACCCGCCCGCGAGCCGGACCAACCGCTCAACGTGCCCGTCACCCTGGCTGCGCCGTACGTCGCGGGCGGGGACCGCGAGTACGGGCGCTACGCCAACCCGAACTGGACCGCGTTCGAGGACGCGCTCGGTGAGCTCGAGGGTGGACGCTGCCTGGCCTACGCCAGCGGCCTCGCGGCGATCGCCGCGGTGCTCGACCTCGTCGCCCACGGCGAGCGCGTCGTGGTCCCGCGCCACGCCTACCAGGGCAGTCTCGGCCAGCTCGCCGACCTCGAGGCGCGCGGCCGGGTGCAGGTCGAGCTGGTCGACGTCACCGACACCGCCGCCGTCGTGGCGGCGTGCGAGGACGCGGCGCTGGTCTGGATGGAGTCCCCCACGAACCCGGCACTCGAGGTGGTCGACCTCCCCGCGGTGATCGAGGCCGCCCACGCGGCCGGCGCCCGCGTGGCTGTCGACAACACCTTCGCGACGCCGCTGGTGCAACGGCCGTTGGAGCTGGGTGCCGACATCGTCGTGCACTCGGTGACGAAGTACCTCTCCGGCCATAGCGACATCGTGATGGGAGCCGTCGTCACCGCCGACGACGAGATCGGCGAGGTGCTCAAGCTCCGGCGCGACTCCTTCGGCGCCATCCCCGGCCCGTGGGAGGCGTGGCTGGCCCTGCGCGGGATGCGCACCCTCGAGGTGCGGCTCGAGCGCGCCCAGGCCAACGCCGCCGAGATCGCCCGGCGGCTCGCCGAGCGGCCGGAGGTCGCCGAGGTCCGCTACCCCGGCTTCGGCGCCGTCGTCGCCGCCGTGCTCACCGACGCCGACCAGGCCGACCGGTGGACGCGCGCGACCTCCCTGTGGGTCAACGCCACCAGCCTCGGCGGCGTCGAGTCCACGCTCGAGCGACGTCGCCGCTGGCGCACCGAGTCGCGCACGATCCCCGAGGGTCTCGTGCGCCTCGCCGTCGGCATCGAGGACGTCGAGGACCTGTGGGAGGACCTGGCCGGCGCTCTCGACCGGACCGGGTGAGGCGACGGCGTACCGGTTCTGCCTACTCCTGCTCGTGCTTGGTGCGCCGCTCGAGGAACGCGGCCATCGTGTCGGCCGGGGTGATGGTGCCGGCGACCACGGCCTTGACCGCCTCGGCGATCGGCGCGTCGACGCCGGTCTGCTCGGCGAGGTCGACCAAGGACGAGCACGACTTGGCGCCCTCGGCGACCTGGCGCGTGGACGCCGTGATCTCGGCCGTGCTCATCCCCTGGCCCAGCTTCTCGCCGAAGGTGCGGTTGCGCGACAGCGGTGACGAGCAGGTGGCCACCAGGTCACCCAGACCGGCCAGGCCCATGAGGGTGAGCGGGTCCGCGCCGAGCGCCATCGCCAGGCGCGCGGTCTCCGCCAGGCCGCGCGTGATGAGCGAGGCGGTCGTGTTGTCGCCGAATCCCAGCCCGACCGCCATCCCGACGCAGAGCGCGACGACGTTCTTGTAGGCACCACCCACCTCGCAGCCGACGACGTCGGTGCTGCGGTAGGGCCGGAACGCCGGCGAGTGGCACAACGCCTGAAGCCGTCGCGCCACGTCGTCGTCGGCACAGGCGACCACGCTGGCCGCAGGCTCGCGCCGCGCGATCTCCTTGGCGAGGTTGGGCCCGGAGACGACCCCGATCCGCGCCGGTCCGATGTCGGCGACCTCGGTGATGACCTCGCTCATGCGCTTGACGGTGCCGAGCTCGACGCCCTTCATGAGCGACACCAGCACGGCGTCGTCCGGGATCACCGGCGCCCAGGACTCGAGGTTCGCCCGCAGGGTCTGCGACGGCACCGCGAGAACGACGAACTCGGCGCCCGCCATGGCCTTCTCCGGATCCGTAGTCGCCGACACCGTGGGAGGCAGCTCGACGCCGGGCAGGTAGTCGGAGTTCTCGTGGCGCTCGTTGATGGAGGCGGCGAGCTCCTCGCGCCGGCCCCACAGGGTGACCTCGCTGCCCGCGTCGGCGAGGACGAGCGAGAACGCCGTACCCCACGAGCCGGAGCCCATGATCGCGACCTTGCTCATCGGTGTCCTCGCTTCCGTCGACGCTCACGTTCGGCCTGCTCGTGGGGGTTGCCGATCTCGCGGACACCGGCAGCCTTGGGGTCGAAGCGGACGGCCGGCGCCTTCTCCTGCCGCACCATCTCCAGCTCCGCGGTGATGGCGTCCATGATGTCGCTGGTGGCGGCCCGCAGCACCTCGGGCGTCAACGAGCGACCGTCGTACGCCGACAGGTCCACCGGCGGACCGGCGCGCATCGTCATCGTCTTGCGGGGCAGCAGGTTGACCTTCTTGGCGTACGGCGCCAGCAGCTCCTGGACCCCCCACTGGGCGACGGGGATGACCGGGCAGCCCGTCGCCAGCGCGATGCGGGCCGCTCCGGTCTTGCCGACCATCGGCCACAGGTCGGGGTCGCGGGTGATGGTCCCCTCGGGGTAGACGATCACCAGGTTGCCGGCGCTGACCGCCTCGACGGCGGCGGCGAACGCGCTCGCGGCGCCGGCGCTCAGCCGGGCCACGGGGATCTGCCCGGTCGCGTGGACGAGCCGACCGGCGACCGGGATGTCGAAGACCTCGGCCTTGGCGAGGTAGCGCGGCAGTCGGCCGTGGTCGTAGACGAAGTGGGCGAAGGTCAGCGGGTCGAGGTGGGACAGGTGGTTGGCCGCGATCACGCAGCCGCCCTCGGCCGGGATGTGCTCGCCACCGGTCCAGTCCTGCTTCGTGGTCGCCAGGAGCGTCGGCTTGACGATCGCGACGGCGATCCCGAACGCCAGCCCTCGCTTCTCCTGCAGCTTGCGCCGCGCCACGTCCGCCTCCTCGCTCCGTCCCCTGCGACGGGACCTCCACCCGTGCGCCCGAGGAGGCTCCTGCCTCCGCGCACCGCCCACGTGAGCGTACTGCGCGGGGCCGGGCCCGCGGAGCCGGACACGGGCTCGGCTGGCAGGATCTGGGCGGTGTCCACGTCGTCGCCGTCCGCGGCACCCCGCCGCTACCGGGCCCTCGTCCCGGTCAAGTCGTGGGCTCGCGCGAAGACACGGCTCGGTCTCAGCCCAGCGCAGCGGGCGCGGTTGGCGCTCGCCTTCGCGACCGACACGCTGCAGGTGCTGGCCGCGACCCCGCAGGTGGAGGAGGTCGTCGTGGTGACCGACAGTGCGAGTGCTCCCGATGAGCTGCCCGGCGCGTGGCGCTTCTTCGTCGACCCCGACGCGCGGGGGTTGAACGACGCGCTGCTGCGCGCGAGCGCGGCGCTCGGAGACGACGACATCGCCGTTCTCGCCGTGTGCGCCGACCTCCCCGCCCTGCGCAGCGCCGATGTCGGCGCAGTGCTCGCCGCTGCCGACGAGGCGGGTGGTGGAGCAGAAGCCCTCAACCACGGTTGGTTCGTCGCCGACGCGGCCGGCGTCGGGACGACGGTCCTGGCCGCGCCGCACCACACGGGCTTCCACCCCACGTTCGGTGCTGGGTCGCGGGAGGCCCACCGGGGCCTGGGACTGCGCGACCTGAGCGGCTCGGCGTCGATCCGCCTCCGTCAAGACGTCGACACCCTCGACGACCTGCAGCGCGTACGCCGACTGGGGGTCGGGCCCGCGACGCTCACCGCGCTCACCGAGCTCGGACTGGTCTGACTGATCGCCGCTGCTCGCCGACGGACGCGAAGAAGGGGCGGCCGATGGCCGCCCCTTCTCCTCGTCGCGTCGGTGAGTCAGACGCTCAGGCCTTCTTGGCCGTCTTCTTCGCGGCCGTCTTCTTGGTCGCGGTCTTCTTGGCCGGCGCCTTCTTGGCCGCCGTCGACTTGGTCGCGGTCTTCTTGGCCGGCGCCTTCTTGGCCGCCGTCGACTTGGTCGCGGTCTTCTTGGCCGGCGCCTTCTTGGCCGCCGTCGACTTCGTCGCGGTCTTCTTGGCCGGCGCCTTCTTGGCCGCCGTCGACTTCGTCGCCGTCGACTTCGTCGCGGTCGACTTCTTCGCTGCCGTCGACTTCGTGGCGGTCTTCTTCGCCGCGGTGGTCTTCGCGGTCGACGCCTTCTTGGTCGGGGCTGCCTTCTTGGCGGCCGAGGCGGCGGACTTGGTGCCGCTCGCGGCCTTCGCGACGGTCAGCTTGGGGAGCTTCTTGGCGCCGGAGACGACGTTCTTCAGGTCAGCACCAGCACTGAACTTCGGGACGGCCGTCTTCTTGGCCTTGATGCGCTCGCCCGTCTGCGGGTTGCGGACCCAGCGAGCCGCGCGGATGCGCTTCTCGAAGGAGCCGAAGCCCGTGATGGCGACCTTCTCGCCCTTCGCGACCTCACGCGTGATGGTGTCGAGCACCGACTCCAGCGCGTGGGCTGCCTGCTTCCGATTGCCGTCGAATCGTGCGGCAAGCACGTCGATCAGCTGAGACTTGTTCACTTCACTTCCCTTTCGGTGAACGCGGGAGCCGAGTCCATGCTCGACCTTCGCTTGGCACGCTAGGGAAATCCCGCCTGCCCCACAATGGGCGCGCCGACACGAAAGGTGAGTTTCTGCAGGTCACCGCCACTGTCGTCGATGCTCAGAACACCGGATCCTGAGGGGTTCTGAGCGTATTGGGTCGCTGAGAACCGGCGAGCCCCGCAACGCTCGAGCCACACCTGCGCTCCTGCTGCAGGAACGACCGAGGCCCAGAACCCTTCTGTTGAGCGGGTTCTGGGCCTCGGATCGGTTGCTGCACCGTCATGCGCGGATCGTGACCGGCTTCCACGACGGCCGCTTCGCCTCGAACGCGGAGATGGTCTCGTCGTGGCCGAGGGTGATCCCGATGTCGTCGAGACCCTCGAGCAGACGCCAACGGGTGTAGTCGTCGATGTCGAAGGAGTCCTCGATCGCGTCAGCACCCTCACCCGCGCGCACCGTGCGCGACTCGAGGTCGACGGTGACCTGCGCGCCAGGCTGCGACTCGAGCAGGTCCCAGAGCCGCTGGATGACCTTCTCGTCGACCTGTGCCGCGAGCAGACCGGCCTTGCCGGAGTTGCCTCGGAAGATGTCGGCGAACCGCAAGGACAGCACGACCTTGAAGCCGTAGTTCTGCAAGGCCCAGACGGCGTGCTCGCGCGAGGAACCGGTGCCGAAGTCCGGGCCCGCCACGAGCACCGAGCCCTGGGCGTAGGAAGGGTTGTTGAGCACGAACTCGGGGTCGTTGCGCCACGCGGCGAACAGCCCGTCCTCGAAGCCCGTGCGCGTCACTCGCTTGAGGTAGACGGCCGGGATGATCTGGTCGGTGTCGACGTTGCTGCGTCGCAGCGGGACTCCGATGCCGGTGTGGGTGGTGAACTTGTCCATGGGCGATGCTCCTGATCGTCAGTCTAGGTTTCGACACGCGCCTTCGCGCTTCGCAGGCTCAGCCGGAGCGCTGCTCAACCTTCAGCCATCGAGCGCGTTCGTTCCTCACGCACTCGGCGGAAGGTCAGCAGGCGAGGACAACGTCCCGCGCACGGCGGTGGCGGCGGCGACCGGCACGGAGACCAGGTGGGTCCGTCCGCCCTTGCCCTGGCGGCCCTCGAAGTTGCGGTTGGAGGTCGAGGCGCTGCGCTCCTGCGGGGCGAGCTGGTCGGGGTTCATGCCCAAGCACATCGAGCACCCGGCCCCACGCCACTCCGCGCCGGCCTCCTTGAAGACCACGTCGAGGCCCTCCTCCTCGGCCTGCAGGCGCACGCGCACCGAGCCGGGGACCACGAGCAACCGGGTGTTGTCGGCGACCTTGCGTCCCTTGATCACCTCGGCGGCCAGGCGCAGGTCCTCGATGCGCCCGTTGGTGCACGAGCCGACGAACACGGTGTCGACGGCGATGTCGCGCATCGGCGTACCGGCCTCGAGACCCATGTAGTCCAGCGCGCGCTCCGCTGCGATCCGGTCGTCGGCGTCGTCGAAGTCGGTGGGCGACGGCACGCTTGCGCCCAGGGGCACGCCCTGTCCGGGGTTGGTGCCCCAGGTGACGAACGGCGTCATCGTGGAGGCGTCGAGGACGATCTCCTTGTCGAAGACCGCGTCGTCGTCGGTGACCAGGCTGCGCCAGTGTGCGACGGCGGCGTCCCAGTCGGCCCCCTCCGGCGCCTCGGGGCGGCCGGCGATGTAGTCGAAGGTGGTCTGGTCCGGCGCGATCATGCCGGCCTTGGCGCCCCACTCGATCGACATGTTGCAGATCGTCATCCGCGCCTCCATCGAGAGCTCCTCGATGGCCGGGCCGCGGTACTCGACGATGTAGCCCTGACCGCCACCGGTGCCGGTGTGCGCGATCAGTGTCAGGACCAGGTCCTTGGCGGTGACGCCCTCGGGCAGGCTGCCGTTGACGGTGACGGCCATCGTCTTGGGCTTGGCCTGCATCAGCGTCTGTGTCGCCAGCACGTGCTCGACCTCGCTGGTGCCGATGCCGAAGGCGATCGCGCCGAAGGCGCCGTGCGTCGAGGTGTGCGAGTCACCGCACACGATGGTCATGCCGGGCTGGGTGAGGCCCAGCTGAGGACCGACGACGTGCACGATGCCCTGCTCTACGTCGCCGAGCGGGTGCAGCCGCACGCCGAACTCCTCGGCATTGCGTCGCAGCGTCTCGACCTGGGTGCGCGACACGGGGTCGGCGATCGGCTTGTCGAGGTCGAGGGTGGGGACGTTGTGGTCCTCGGTCGCCAGGGTGAGGTCCGGGCGGCGCACCGGCCGACCGGCCAACCGAAGGCCCTCGAACGCCTGGGGCGAGGTGACCTCGTGGATGAGGTGGAGGTCGATGTACAACAGGTCCGGCTCTCCGGCTGCGCTGCGGACGACGTGCTCGTCCCAGACCTTCTCGGCAAGGGCCTTGCCCATGACTTCTCCCTCAGACGTTCAGACTCGTCGGACCGTCACAGCGCTGGGTGCTGTGACCTCGACCCTAACGCTTGCGTCCCACACTCCGAGACGGCAGTATTAGAGTATGGACAACTCTAGCGGAGTCGGCGTCCTCGACAAAGCCGCACTGGTGCTCTCGGCGCTCGAGGCCGGACCGGCCACGTTGGCGGGCTTGGTGGCCGGCACGGGCCTCGCCCGCCCGACCGCTCACCGCCTCGCGGTCGCCCTCGAGCACCACCGCCTGGTCGCCCGTGACATGCAGGGGCGCTTCGTCCTCGGCCCGCGGCTGGCAGAGCTCTCCGCGGCGGCCGGTGAGGACCGGCTGCTCGCTGCTGCCGGCCCCGTCCTCGCACGGCTGCGCGACATCACCGGCGAGTCCGCGCAGCTGTGGCGTCGCCAGGGTGAGTTCCGCGTCTGCGTCGCAGCCGCCGAGCGCCCCTCCGGCCTGCGCGACACGATCCCGGTCGGCTCGCAGCTGACGATGCGTGCCGGCTCCGCGGCGCAGGTGCTGCTGGCGTGGGAGGACCCCGACCGGATGCACCGCGGTCTGCAGAACGCCGCGTTCTCGGCCACGGCGCTGTCCGGCATCCGCCGTCGTGGGTGGGCGCAGTCCATCGGCGAGCGCGAGCAGGGCGTCGCCTCGGTCTCGGCTCCGGTCCGCTCCCCCAGCGGCAAGATCATCGCCGCGGTCTCCGTCTCCGGCCCGCTCGAGCGACTGTCCCGTCAGCCCGGCCGGATGCACGCCCCCGCCGTGCTCGCCGCCGCCGACCGGCTCTCGGAGTCCCTGCGCCGCGCCGCCGCCGACTGACGTCATACGTCCGCCGCGCTATAGCTCGTCGCCCGTATGACGCTGCCCCGCAGCGTCATACGAAGCAAGGGCTATAGCTCCGGTGGCGTATGACGTCCGGCGGGGGTCAGAAGAGCGCACCCTGCTCGAGGTCGAGCAGGATCTGCTTGCGCTCTATCCCGCCGGCGTAGCCCGTGAGCGCGCCCTTGGCCCCGATGACGCGGTGGCACGGGATGACGATCGGGATGGGGTTGCGCCCGTTGGCCAGGCCGACAGCGCGCGACGCCGCGTTGGTCATGCCCAACTGTGTCGCCACCTGCCCGTAGCTCAGCGTCTCGCCGTACCCGATCGCCCGCAGCTGAGCCCATACGCGCTGCTGGAAGTCCGTGCCGTCGGGGGCGAGCGGCAGATCGAAGTCGGTGCGCTCCTTGGCGAAGTACGCCGTGAGCTGCTCCCGGGCCGCCCGCAGCACCGGGTGGTCGTCGGCACGCTCGCCGCGTGGCCTCCCGTCACCGACGGGGAACGGCGCGAACTCGATCGCAGTGATCTGGCCGTCGCGCTCCACCAGGCGCAGGTCACCGACGGGGCTCTGCATCACGGTCCACATCAGCTGGCCTCCTTGGTCGCGGGTCGGGACGGGCGGGTACGGCGGGTGGGGCGCGGTTGCTCGAGGACGAGCTGCCACAGCTGGCTCTGAGCGTAGGAGCGCCACGGGCGCCAGGACTCCGCAGCCTCGGGTCGCAGACCCAGCATGGTCAGTGCCTGCTGCGTGCCGAGGTCGGTCGGCAACCACACGTCGGGATCGCCCCAGGCACGCATCGCCACGACGTCGACGGTCCACGGCCCGATCCCGGGCAGCGCGAGCAGCGCGGCGCGCGTCGCGTCGCGGTCCACACCGCGGTCGAGCTCGAGCCGACCCTCGGCGACCTCCGTGGCCAGACGGTGCACGGTGGCGGCACGGCGCCGCGGCATGGGCCACTGCTCCGGATCGGCCTCGGCGAGCTGTGCAGGAGACGGGAAGACCACGGTGGGTACGTCGTCGCCGCCGCCGAAGGTCGACCCGTGGGCGCTCGCCAGGCGGGCAGCGGTGCCGCTCGCACTGGCGATGCTCACCTGTTGACCGAGCACCGTGCGGACGGCGGCCTCGAAGCCGTCGACGTGACCCGGGACGCGCAGGCCCGGGTGGCGGCGCACGAGGGGACCGAGACCCGCGTCGCGGGCGAGGTGGTCGTCGACCGCGCCGGGGTCCGCGTCAGCGTCGAGGAGTCGCCGCGCACGCTCGACGGCGGCAGCGGTGTCGCGCAGGTCGGCAAGACGCAGCTGCAAGCGCACCCGCCCCGGGTCGTCGAGGAGCTCGACGCGCAGTGACCCCGCTCCGTGCGGCAGGCGCATCGTGCGCGCGAACCAGTCGGCGCCACCCGTCTCGACGCCGGCGACGCGGTGACGCACGAGGAAGGCCATCAGCTCGGCGGCGGCGAACGGCGCGCGCAACCCGATCGCGAGCTCGATCGTGCCCGTCCCAGGCGTCGCGCGCCGTCCCTGACGCAGCTCGCGCGGCGTGGCGGCGTACACCTCGCGGATCGTGTCGTTGAACTGCCGGACGCTGGCGAACCCGGCCGCGAAGGCCACGTCGGCGAAGGGCAGGTCGGTCGTGTCGATGAGGACGCGGGCGGTCTGCGCGCGGTGGGCCCGGGCGAGGGCGAGCGGGCCCGCGCCGAGCTCGGCGTGCAGGACGCGGTTGAGGTGCCGGCTGCTGTAGCCCAACCGACGGGCCAGACCCTCGACACCCTCCCGCTCGACGACGCCGTCCGCGACCAGGCGCATCGCGCGCCCCGCCAGGTCGGCCGCGAGGTCCCAGCGCGGCGAGCCGGGGGTGGTGTCGGGCAGGCAGCGCCGGCACGCCCGGAATCCGGCGGCGTGTGCGGCCGCGGCAGTGGGATGGAAACTGACGTTCTCCACGCGCGGGGTGCGCGCCGGGCAGGAGGGGCGACAGTAGATGCCGGTGCTGTGCACGGCGGTGTAGAAGACCCCGTCGAAGCGCCGATCGCGGCTCTGCACCGCTCGGTAGCAGGCAGCGGGATCGAGATCCATGGCTCCATCCTGCGCGACCGCAGTCCCGCTGTCTCGCGGAAATCGGACACCGCGGTGCGAGCGCGCCGAGGAAAGCCGAAGGGCCCCTCCCCGCGTCACGCGGAGAAGGGCCCTTCGGTGATTGGTACCCCCGACCGGATTCGAACCGGCGCTACCGCCTTGAGAGGGCGGCGTCCTAGGCCACTAG
Source organism: Nocardioides massiliensis (assembly GCF_030811215.1). Lineage (NCBI taxonomy): Bacteria > Bacillati > Actinomycetota > Actinomycetes > Propionibacteriales > Nocardioidaceae > Nocardioides > Nocardioides massiliensis. The sequence goes on along the minus strand of NZ_JAUSQM010000001.1, from coordinate 2,362,087 downwards.
ACGACGGGGGCGAGCGGACGGAACTTAACCACAGCGGGCCGAGCAGCGTCCAATCGGGTCAATCGCTGGGGTACTAGGACTCGAACCTAGACTAACTGGACCAGAACCAGTCGGGCTGCCAATTACCCCATACCCCATGGGAATGCTGGATCCTGGCGGCTGCTGCAGCGGCCTCAGGAACCGAGGGGAGACATTACACGGGGCTCCTCGGCGGTGCCAAAACGGGGTGGCGTGGTGGTGCGCTGGACGCCCATCCGTCGTGCGACCCAGACCACGAGCACGGCGTACACGCCCGCCTGGGTGAGCGTGACGGGGATGTTCCACCAGGAGATCTCGCCCACGTTGAGGCTGTCGCCCACGTTGCCGAGCAGGATCGCGACGCCGAAGGCGAGGATGTTGTTGAGCACGTGCAGCGCGATCCCGGCCTCGAGCCCGCCCGTGCGGATCACCAGCCAGGCGGCGATGAAGCCGAACATGAAGCGGTCGAAGAACAGCGGGAAGTTCTGCGCACCGTGCGCGAAGGCGAACAGCAGTGCTGTGACGAAGATCGTCACCCAGCGGTTGGTGAAGATCGCCCCGATCGCCTGCAGCAGGTAGCCGCGGAAGACGTACTCCTCGCCCGCCGCCTGGAGCGGGGTGGTGAGGATCACCACCAGACCGAGTAGCACGGTGGTCGTGGTGATCGGGTTCGGCTCGATGGGCGGGAGGGTGTCGTCACCGGGCACCAGCATCCCCGCGACGACCTGCGCGACCAGGGCGACGACGGAGATCCCGAGGCATGCCGCGAGGAACTTCCAGCGCATCTTGGGCACGACCGACGTCAACCACCGTGGGCGCATGCCGTGCAGCAGCCGGATCACCAGCCAGGTGACGAGGATCATCGCCCCCAGCACCAGGTTGAGGTAGAGCAGGCCCGACGGAGTGATCTCCTCGAGCAGCAGCGCGCGTTCGAAGCCGTCCCAGAACGGACCGCCCTCCAGCCAGATCCCGACCGCGAGCACCGGCAGCACGACGATGGGCGCCACGACCAGGGCGAGCACGGCGACGAGGATCACGCCGACGGTGGGTCGCCACCAGGCGTAGTTCCAGGTGCGCAGCATGCGGTGGTACTCGCGCGGCTCCGGGTGCGGGTGGCCCCGCCCCTCCCCCTGCCGTACGGCGACCTCGGCCGGCTCGCGGCCGGCCGCGACGGGCAACGGTCCCGCGACAGCCTGTTGTCCAGGCGGGCCCGCCCACCCGCCGGGTGGCGGGTGGGTCGGCGTCGGCTGGTGGACCGGCCCGGGAGCACTCACCCGGCGTCCGCCTCCTGCTGGGCGGAGGCCAGCCGGGCCAGGGACCGCTCACGGCCCAGGAGCTCGAGAGACTCGAACAGCGGCGGGGAGACCTTGCGGCCGGTGAGGGCGACGCGGACGGGCCCGAACGCGTTGCGGGGCTTGAGCCCCAGCTCCTCGACCAGGCTGCGGCGCAGCGTCGCGTCGATGCTCTCGGTGGTCCACTCCGACGCGGCCGCGAGGGCGTCGTGCGCCGCACGCACGACCGCGACCCCCTGCTCGTCGAGCAGCTTCGCCACGTCGGCCGGGTCGCGGGTGAACGCGTCCTCGTCGACGAGCAGGAACTCCAGCATGGCCGGAGCCTCGTCGAGGGTGACCATGCGCTCCTGCACGAGCGGGGTCGCGGCGTGCACCACCGCCCGCTGCTCGTCGGTGACGTCGGCCGACAGGACGCCGGCACGCTGCAGGTGGGCGACGATCCGCTCGGCGAGGTCGTCGACGGCGAGCGCCCGCACGTGCGAGGCGTTGATGGCTTCGCACTTCTTCAGGTCGAAGCGCGCGGGGTTGGGGTTGACCCGACGGATGTCGAAGACCTCGACCATCTCGTCGATGCCGAACACGTCGCGGTCCTCGGCGATCGCCCAGCCCAGCAACGCCAGGTAGTTGAGCAGGCCCTCGGGCAGGAAGCCGGCGTCGCGGTAGCCGAGGGCGTTGGCCTCGGGGTCGCGCTTGGAGAGCTTCTTGTTGCCCTGCCCCATGACGTAGGGCAGGTGACCGAACTGCGGGGTCGTGCCGTTGCCGACACCGATCTCGGCGAGCGCGTCGTAGAGGGCGATCTGGCGCGGGGTGGACGACAGGATGTCCTCGCCGCGGAGCACGTGGGTGATCTCCATGAGTGCGTCGTCGACGGGGTTCACGAGTGTGTAGAGCGGGTGACCGTTGTTGCGCACCAGCACGAAGTCGGGGACGTTCTCGGGCTGGAAGGTGATCTCGCCGCGCACGAGGTCGTCGAACGTGATCGCGCGGTCGGGCATGCGGAAGCGCAGCACCGGCTTGCGCCCCTCCGCCTCGTAGGCCTGCACCTGCTCCTCGCTGAGGTCGCGGCAGTGACCGTCGTACCCCGGCGCGCGGCCCTCGGACCGCGCCGCCTCGTTGCGTGCCTCGAGCTCCTCCGTCGAGCAGTAGCAGTCGTAGGCCCGGCCGGCCTCGCGCAGCCGGCGCGCGACGTCGGCGTAGATCTCGAACCGCTCGGACTGGCGGTAGGGACCGAAGTCACCACCCACGTCCGGCCCCTCGTCCCAGGTGAGGCCGAGCCAGGTGAAGAGATCGATGAGCGCGTCGTAGGACTCCTGGGTGTTGCGCGCGGTGTCGGTGTCCTCGACCCGGAAGACGAACGTGCCGCCGTGGTGACGCGCGAACGCCCAGTTATAGAGCGCCGTTCGCACCAGCCCGACGTGGGGGCTGCCCGTCGGCGAGGGCGCCATCCGGACGCGCACCGGTCGCGCGGCCACTGCTGCGTCGTCGGAGCCGGCGTTGTCGAGAGCCGCGTCAGTCACGCGCTACCACCTTGTTGGTCAGGGATCCGATGCCGGCGACGGAGATCTCGACCTCGTCGCCGACCTGCATGGGGCCGACACCCTCGGGGGTGCCGGTGAGGATGACGTCACCGGGCAGGAGCGTCATCACCGAGGAGACGTGCGCGATCAGGGCCGGGACGTCGAACACCATGTCAACGGTCGTGCCGTCCTGGACGACCTCGCCGTTGAGGTGGGTCGTCACCCGCAGGTCGGCCGGGTCGAGCTCGGTCTCGATCCACGGGCCCAACGGGCAGAACGAGTCGAACCCCTTGGCGCGGGTGAACTGCACGTCCTTGCTCTGCAGGTCGCGTGCGGTCACGTCGTTGGCGACGGTGTAGCCGAAGACCACGTCGAGCGCCTTCTCGGCCGGCACGTCACGACAGATCCGTCCGATCACGACGGCCAGCTCGCCCTCGTAGGCGACGTGCTCGCTCTGACGCGGGTAGAAGATCGGGTCACCCGGACCGACGACGGTGGTGTTGGGCTTGAGGAACATCATGGGCTCCTCCGGCACGTCGTTGCCCAGCTCGGCCGCGTGCGCGCGGTAGTTGCGGCCGATGCCGACCACCTTGCTGCGCGGGATCACCGGCGCCAGCAGGCGCACGTCCGCGAGCGGGATCTCGGTGGAGGTGAGCTTCAGCCCCACGTAGAGCGGGTCGCCTGCCAGCACCACCACCACCGCGTCGTCGGCGGGCTCACCGTGCTCGTCGACCTCACCGGTCACCACGCCGTACTGGGGGTCCTCGCCTGTCGTGAATCTCGCTATCCGCACCCTGCGAGCGTACCGGCGGCGCACGGCGTCTCCCGCGGCGCTCCTACCCTGGTGCCGTGCCCACCGCGACCCACACGACGCCTGCGTCCACCACCGTGCTCACCGAGCCACAGTGGCAGCGACGCCCGGTGGCGCACGAGCAGCGCGTGGACGGTTGGACGCAGGGCTACCTGGACCGCCGGCGCGACGGCGTCCCGCACCCGGTCGAGGACTTCCTCTTCCGCTACTACAGCCAACGGCCGGCGCAGTTCCGCCAGTGGCACCCCGGGTTCGGCACGACGCTCGTGGGTGCGACCGACCACCTCGCCCTCAAGGGGTACGCCGACCTCGGTGCCGGCCAGGTGGGAGTAGACATCGAGCACGTCCGCAGTCAGCAGCGACTCGTGCGCACGGTCCGCACGTTGCTCGTCGCCACGGCGCAACGGCCCGCCCAGCTCGGGTGCTTCGGCCTGCACGAGTGGGCGATGGTCTACCGCCTCGACGCGGACGAGGTGCGGCACGCGGCCTGGCCGCTGCGCCTGGGCTCCGCCGGCACCGACGCCGTCGTCGAGCAGCACCGGATTCGCTGCACGCACTTCGACGCCTTCCGGTTCTTCACCGAGCCTGCGCGTCCGCTCAACGTGCTCCAGCCCGCCCGCGACGACCGCCCCGACTTCGAGCAGCCCGGTTGTCTGCACGCTGGCATGGACCTCTACAAGCACGCCTTCCGGCTATCGCCGATGGTGCCGTCTGAGCTGGTGGCGGACTGCTTCTCCCTCGCGCGCGAGATCCGCGAGCTCGACATGCGCGCCTCGCCGTACGACCTCAGCGAGCTGGGCTTCGAGCCGGTCGCCATCGAGACGGCCGAGGGCAAGCAGGCCTACGTCGAGGCTCAGGCCGACTTCGCGCGTCGGGGCGCGCCGTTGCGTGCAGTGCTCATCGCGTGGTGTGACCGGTTGCTGGAGGCCGCTGCCGACGCGTGATCCATGAGATCCGGTCAGGTGAGCGCCGGCGGCTTCCTGTCGACCCACGGCGCCGCCGCCTCGACCTGGGCGGCGGCCGCGAGCAGGACACCCTCCTCCCCCGGGCGCGCGGCGAGCATCACGCCGACCGGGAGGCCGTCAGGGGTCTCGTGCAGCGGCAGCGAGATCGCCGGCATACCGGTGACGTTCCACGCCGAGGTCCAGGGTGTGAACCGCTTCTGGGCGGCGAAGTCGGCCGCCGGATCCGCGTCGTCGCGCAGCGCGCCGACCGGCAGCGGCACGTCGGCGAGGGTGGGGGTGAGCACGAGGTCGAACGGCGCGAGCAGCCGCAATGTCACCGCGGCGTGCCGGCGCAGCGCCCCGATCGCCAGCCCGAACTCCGGGCCGGAGACGGCGCGTCCGCGCTCCGACAACCATCGGGTCAACGGGCGGATGTCGTCCTCGCGCCCGGGCGGCACCGGGGAGAGCGCGGTCAGGACCGCCCAGCAGGTCTCGAAGTCGGCGACCGCCTCCGTCGGCAGCGGGGGCGGCACGTCGACGACCTCGTGGCCGAGGTCCGCCAGCAGCGCAGACGCCTCGTCGTACGCCGCGAGACACTCGGGGTGCACCTCGGTCTCGGCGATGAGCGGTGTGCTGAAGCGCGCGACCCGCAACCGTCCGGGCTCACGGCGGGCGAGGTCGACGAACGGCTCGGCCGGCGGCGCGGCCCAGAACGGGTCGCCGATCGCGGGGCCGGCGAGCACGTCGAGCATGGCGGCGGCATCGGCCACCGTGCGCGTGAGTGCGCCGGGCGTGCCGAGCCCGATCGGGTCGCCGTACGCCGGGGAGCCGCTGATCCGTCCACGCGACGGCTTCAGCCCGACAAGGCCGCAGCAGCTGGCCGGGGTCCGGATCGAGCCGCCGCCGTCGGAGCCCTGCGCCGCCGCCACGATCCGGGCCGCGACCGCCGTGCCGGCGCCGCCGCTCGATCCGCCCGCCATGCGGGTCGGGTCCCACGGCGTGACGGCCGCCGGCAGCCCTTCCGGCTCGGTGTAGCAGGGCGAGCCGAACTCCGGCGTGCTCGTCTTGCCGATGCTCACCAGCCCAGCCCGCTGCAGCCGGAGCACGACCTCGTCGGAGACGTCGGGCACGAAGTCGGCGTACGCCGCGGAGCCGAAGGTCGTGCGCACCCCGGCGGTCACGTTGAGGTCCTTGATGGCGGTGGGGACGCCGTGCCAGGGCCCGACCTGCTCCCCGCGCGCCCGCGCCTGGTCGGCGGCGCGCGCCTCGGTCAGCGCGAGCTCGGGCGTCATCGTGACGAACGCGCCCCAGGCGGCGTATCGCTCGGCACGCTCGAGCGCGGTGGTCACGAGCTCGACCGAGGAGACCTCCCCAGCGGCGAGCGCGGCCGCCTGTCCGTGCAGGTCCAGGTCCGCGAGGTCAGCCATGGCGCCACCGTACGTCGCGCGCGTGCTGGCCGGCCGTCGTCGTCGCCTCAGCCGGGATTGGTCGGCCTGGACTCAGACGCCGTGCCGGCGCAGCCCGAAGGTCACGCCGTCGAGCAGCGCCTCCCACGAGGCCTCGATGACGTTGGCGCCCACCCCGACCGTCACCCACGACGAGACGCCGTCGGAGGTCTCGATGAGCACCCGCGTGATCGCGTCGGTCCCGTGCCCCTGGTCGAGGATGCGGACCTTGTAGTCGATCAGCTCGAACTTCGCGACCTCGGGGTAGGCCTGACCGATCGCCTCGCGCAGGGCGTGGTCGAGCGCGTTGACCGGGCCGTTGCCCTCTCCTGTGACCACGATCCGCGCACCTCCGGCGCGCAGCTTCACCGTCGCCTCCGAGAGCGCCTCGGCGCCCGGACGCGAGTCGGTGATCACCCGCCAGGACTCCACCTCGACGTACGCCGGCCGGGTGCCCTCCACCTCCTCGACGAGCAGGAGCTCGAAGGACGCGTCAGCCGCCTCGAACGTGTAGCCGCGGGCCTCGTGCTCCTTCACCCGGTCGGTGACGCGGGTGATGAGCTCCTTGCCCTCGGCGGTGTCGGCGGAGAGGTCGAAGCCGAGCTGGCGGCCCTTGAGCTCGATGCTCGCGCGACCGGCCATGTCGGACACCAGCAACCGCATGTCGTTGCCGACCTCGAGCGGGTCGAGGTGCTGGTAGAGATCGGGGTCGACCTTGATCGCGCTCGCGTGCAGGCCGGCCTTGTGGGCGAAGGCGCTGACCCCGACGTAGGGCTGGCGCGACGACGGCGGGACGTTGGTGACCTCGGCGACGGCGTGCGCGATCCGGGTGGCGTCGCGCAGCGCGCCGTAGGGCACGACCGGCTGGCGCAGCTTGAGCTCCAGCGCGGCGACGACGGCGATGAGGTCGGCGTTGCCGGTGCGCTCGCCGTAGCCGTTGATGCAGCCCTGCACGTGGGTCGCCCCCGCCCGGACGGCCGCGATCGAGTTCGCGACGGCGCAGCCGGTGTCGTTGTGGGCGTGGATCCCAACGCGACCCGAGCCCTGGTCCATCACCTCCGCGACGGTCTCCCCCACCCAGTCGGGCAGCATCCCGCCGTTGGTGTCGCACAGCGCGACGACGTCGGCGCCGGCGTCGTGCGCCGCCGCGACGACCGCGAGGGCATAGTCGCGGTTGCGCTGGAAGCCGTCGAAGAAGTGCTCGGCGTCGACGAAGACCCGCATGCCCTCGCCGGTGAGGTGCTCGACGGTGTCGCGCACCATGGCCAGGTTCTCCTCGAGCGTGGTGCGCAACGCGAGCTCGACATGCCGGTCGTGGGACTTCGCCACCAGGCACGCGACCCGCGCGCCGGAGTCCCGCAGGGCGGCGACCTGCGGGTCGTCGGCGGCGGCCAGGCCCGCACGGCGCGTGGATCCGAACGCGACCAGCTGGGCGTGCTCCAGCACCAGCTCGCCCTGGGCACGGCGGAAGAACTCGGTGTCCTTCGGGTTCGCGCCGGGCCAGCCACCCTCGATGAAGCCCACCCCGAGCCCGTCGATGAGACCGGCGATCGTCAACTTGTCGGCGACGGAGAGGTTGAGACCCTCCTGCTGGGCGCCGTCGCGCAGGGTCGTGTCGTAGACGTGGAACTGGTCGCTGATCACTTCGGTCCTCACCACTCACTTCGTCGAATCCGTGCGGGTGCGGGCATCAAAAAACCCTCTCGGGGTGCGAGAGGGTGGCGCGCCGGTGCTGAGCGGACTCAGCGAGCGGCGCGCTCGGCAATGATGATCGCGGTGACGGTCACCCCTCCAGGGTGCCAGATCCGGCGTCTCGCCGTCACCCGGTCTCGCGATCCGGGTCAGCGGCGCAGGTGTCCGAGCAGGGTGCCCTCGGCCCACGGCGCGCCGGCGAAGGGCTCCCACGACGGGCCCGTCGTGCCGGCCGCCCAGCCGAGCGCCAGACCGAGGACGGCGAGCGCGGCGATGGCGGTCCAGGCGAGCCCGGGTCGCCGGGACCAGCCGCGGACCAGTGCCGTCGCGGGGCGGCGGACCCGGCCGGAACCCGGCCCCCACCACAGGCCGGCCACCACCGCCGTACCGAGGAGCGGGAGCACGAGCTGGTCGCCCGCACCCAGCAGGAGCAGGACGACCAGGAGCAGGAAGACCAGCAGGCTGGTCCAGGCGAGCAGGACCAGGGCGCCCCACGACGCGATGGCGGCGTACCACGGGCTGGCCAAGGCGCTGAGGGGTACGTCGTACCACCGGGCCGCGCCGCGGATCTGGCGCCGCTCGCGGGTCGCCGAGGCGGTCCAGGACGCCGTACGGAGCGCGAGCACCCCGAAGATCAGGACGACCAGCGCGAGGACGGGCGCGGCCACCAGGCCGAGCACCGCGCTCACGGCCCCACCGGCCGTCAGCAGCCACCGCCGCAGCGGGGTCCGGTCGGGCCGGGGTGCGGGGAGCTCGGCGGCATCGGGGTCCAGCAGCGTCGCGGGATCGGCCATCGGCCAGTCGTCGGGGTCCTCTCGCTCCCGCAGCCCCCACGCCAGCGGCATCGTCATCGTGACCGGCTCGGCGTACGCCGCCTCGTCCAGCTCGTCATCCAGGCCGTCGTCGAACCCGTCGTCCAGCTGCTCACGCTGCCAGGTCTCGAGGCGCTCGAGGATCTCGGTCAACGACGGCCGCTCGTGGGGCACCGGCGCGAGACACTCGGTCAGCAGCGGGCGCAGCACCGGATCGACGGCACTCAGATCGTGCTCACCGCGCCGGACCCGGTCCATCACCGCCATCGCCGGTCCACGCCCGTAGGGCGGCGCGCCGGTCGAGGCGAAGGCGACCGTGGCGGCCCAGGCGTGCACGTCGGCCGCGGGCGTCGGGTCGTCGCCGTACAGGATCTCGGGGGCAAGGTAGCCGGGCGTGCCGAGCAGCCACCCGGTGTGGGTGATGCGCGAGTCCTCGGCCAGCCGGGCGAGACCGAAGTCGATGAGCACCGGCGCGCGACCCTCGAGCAGGACGTTGGACGGCTTGATGTCGCGGTGCAGGACACCGGCGGCGTGCACCGCGCGCAGCGCCTCGGCGAGACCATGGGCGAACCACACCAGGTCGGTCCCGGTGATGGGTCCCTCCGTGCGCAGGTGCTCGTGCAGCGACAGCCCGGGCACGTAGCGGGTGGCGACGAACGGCAGCTCCCCCCACGGGTCGGCGTCGAGCACCTCGGCCACCCGTGGGCTGTGGATCCGCTGCAGCGACGCGACCTCGCGCGCCAACCGCGCCCGCGCCTCGTCGTCACCGACGACGTGCGCCCGCAGCACCTTCAACGCGACCCGTCGTCCGTCAGGCGCCCGGGCGAGGTGGACGACGCCCATTCCCCCCTCGCCGATCTTGGTCAGCAGGCGGTAGCCGCCGACCTCGGGTCCGGCGGCGTCCGGGCCCGGTCGCTGGACCGGCGCGTAGGGATCGGCCACCGCTCCACGGTATCCGCTCGACTCACCGACCTCGCTCAACCAGGCCGTTCATCGAGTGAGCTAGCGCCCGACGGCCTGCAGGGTGAGGTGGAGGCGGCGTACGGCGTCGGAGTCCCAGCCCGGCCGGATGATCGCCCGCCACGCGCCGGCCGGCATCTGCCCGTAGCGATGCCCGGCACCCTCGTCGAAGTCGTTGCTCACCACCATGTCGACCGTCAGGTTGAGGAAGGTCACCAGCGGGCGCCATTCCAGAGCGGGGTTGACCTCGCGCGCCAGCGGCTCGGCCAGCCAGTCCGGGCGGGTGAAGGCGGTCCGCGGGTCCCACCAGACCACCCCGTCGTCGGGCTGCTGCAGGAAGACCGCCCGCGGCCCGGCGCGGTCCTCGTCGACCAGCAGCTCGCGCAGGTCGCGGCTGCGGTTGGCGAAGACGATGTCCTCACCGTCGCCGACGACTGGGCGCACCTGCGGTGATCCCGGGCGCCGCTCCCGCTCGGCCTCGCCGCGCAGCTCGCTCATGGACGGCGTGCCCACCAGCACCGCGCCGTCGACCTCCGAGGTCAGCGCGTCCAGGTCCGCGAAGGCGCCGTCGAGCGCGAAGGCACCCAGGCTCTCACCGGCGACGTACAACCGCGGGCGCGCTGCGGCGGGCAGCTCGTCCAGCCGTGCCCGGACCGCGGAGACGAGCTCGCGTGCGGACTCCTTGGCACCGGCCCGCTCGGCGACGAAGGCCAACGGACTGGGCATGTGGGAGTACTGCGTGGCCACGGTCGCCAGGTCCCCGCTGAGCAGGTGCTCGAGCGGACGGACGACCTGCTCGTTGACCCAACCGGTGCCGGTCGGCATCACGACCAGGACGGCGCTGCGCTCGAACCCACCGAGCCGCTCGAGCTCCGCGACCGCCAGTCGCGCGCGCTCATCGGGCTCGGCGCTGGCGTGCCGCCCGATGAACGCCCGCACCGGCGGGGTCACGTCCTGGCCCTCAGGCGCCACCGCCGCGAGCTCCGCCGCGTCGGGTGCGCGCGCGACCCACGTGCGTCCCTCGGAGCCCAGGGTCGACCAGGGTTGGGCGGACGCCGGACCCCCCGAGACGTACGGCGAGGTGGGTGGCGGTTGCTCCGTGGTGTCGACCACCTGGTCGACGAGCGCGAAGCCCTCGTTGGCGGTGTCGATCACGCGTTCGTAGACCTGGGTGTCGAGTGTCACCACCAGCAGCCACGGCACGAGCACGGCCGCGGCGAGCGCTGCGAGCCAGGACGGCAGCACCAGCCGTCCCGCGCGGTGCAGCAGGCGCCACAGCGCGACGATCAGTCGCGCCACGACGAGCACAAGTCCCGCAGTGCCGCCGGCCAGCAGGACGATCCCGACATAGGCCCAGGTCCACGACGTCGGCTCGTAGCCGAGCCGGCGCCAGGTCCATGAGTGCTCACGCGCCGCGACGACGAGGACCCAGCCACCCCCGGACACGATCCCCAGGAGGGCGAGGCGGCGCAACACCAGGGCAGTGCGTGGCGACCACCACTGCGCGGGGCCCCGGCGCAACAACACGCGCCGCACGGCCCCCGCCACCAACGACCCCACGCCGTACCCGACGACGAGGGCGACGCCGGTGACCGCACCCTGGAAATACCACGTCCGTGGAAGCAGCGTCGGACTCAACGACGCCCAGGCGGCCAGGAGCCCGACGAGCAGCCCGACCACGTCGAAGCGCTGGAAGACGCGGGCGCGGACCTCCGGCCGCTGCTGGCTCACGAGCCGTCGAGCTCGACGAGCAGCGTCCGTGCGGCGACCTGGCGATAGGAGGCGTCGACCAGCTCGGCGACCTCGTCCCAGTCGACGTCCGGGCCGTCGAGATCGACGCCCAGCCAGCCCGAGGGACCGAGGTACGCCGGCGACCAGAACCGTGCGTCATCACGCAGCGCGTCGGCCTCGGCCGGGTCGGGCTTGAACAGCAGCCCGGCGTCGTGCGGCTCGTGTCCTTGCGGCTGCTTCACGCTGCCGCCGAAGTAGGCGAAGACCTTGCCCTTCTCCCCGGCCCGGAACGTCGGCCGGCCGTGGGCGACCTTCTCGAAGCACCCCGGGAAGCGACCCACCACCGACCGCAGACGGGCCAGGTACGGGTCGTCCTCGTCGAACATGATCGGGTGGGCCATGAGCCGATCCTGACGCGCGATGCCCCCTCCCGCCTAGAGGACGCGGTGCATCCAGCCGAACGTGTCCTCGGAGCGGCCGTACTGGATGTCGACCAGCTGGCGCCGCAGCTCCTGGGTCACCGGGCCGACGAAGTCCTCGCCGGTGCTGACCTCGCCGCCGTCCCAGCGCAGCGTGCCGACCGGGGTGACCACGGCCGCCGTGCCGCAGGCGAAGACCTCGGTGATCGCACCGCTGGCCACACCGTCGCGCCACTCGTCGATGGAGAACCGGCGCTCCTCGACCTGGTGGTCGAGCTTGCCGGCCAGCTCGATGATCGAGGCGCGCGTGATGCCCTCGAGGATCGTGCCGATCTCCGGGGTCACGATGCGTCCGTCGGCGTGGACGAAGTACATGTTCATCCCGCCGAGCTCCTCGACGTACTTCCCCTCCTGGGCGTCGAGGAAGACCACCTGGTCACAGCCGTGGGCGGTCGCCTCCTGCTGGGCGACCAGGGAGCTGGCGTAGTTGCCCCCGGTCTTGGCCGCGCCCATGCCGCCGCGACCGGCCCGGGTGTAGTCCTCGGTCAGCCAGATCGAGACCGGCTTCACGCCCTTCGAGAAGTAGACGCCCGCCGGGGAGGTGATGACCATGAACGTCACGTGCTGCGAGGGCCGCACGCCGAGGAACTTCTCGGAGGCGAACATGAACGGCCGGACGTAGAGGCTCTTCTCCCCCGTCGGATCCGGCACCCAGCGCTCATCGATCTCGATGAGCGCGTCCACGGCCGCCACGAAGTCCTCCACCGGGAGCTCGGGCAGTGCCAGCCGCTGCGAGGACCGGATCATCCGCTCGGCGTTGGCCTCCGGGCGGAAGGTCCACACCGACCCGTCCTCGTGCCGGTAGGCCTTCAACCCCTCGAAGGTCTCCTGCGCGTAGTGCAGGACGGCCGTCGCGGGGTCGAGCTGGATGGGGCCGTACGGCGTGATCCGCGCGTCGTGCCAACCGGCGTCCGGCGTCCACTCCACCGTGAGCATGTGGTCGGTGAAGTGCTGGCCGAAGCCGGGGGCGGCGAGGATCTCAGCGAGGCGGTCGTCCGGAACCGGGCGGGGGTTCGGGGTGACCGCGATGTCGAGCGAGCGGGGCATGGGAGGCACGGTAACTCACCTTTCGGGGTGCGAGAGACGTGCGGGGCAGCGCAGTCGAGCACCCCGCGGATCAGGCCAGGCGAGCGGCGATCGCGTCGCCCACCTCAGAGGTACGCCGACCCCCGGTGGGGCCGGCGCCGGGTACGCGCTGGGCCAGGTCCTCGGTCACCGCCGCTTCGATCCGGGCCGCGGCCTTGTCGTGACCGAGGTGGTCGAGGAGCAGGGCCGTGGACAGGATCGCGGCCGTCGGGTCGGCCTTCTGCTGACCGGCGATGTCGGGCGCGGAGCCGTGGACGGGCTCGAACATCGAGGGCGCCGTCCGGTCCGGGTTCACGTTGCCGCTCGCCGCGAGACCGATGCCACCGGTGATCGCCGCGGCGAGGTCGGTGATGATGTCGCCGAAGAGGTTGTCGGTGACGATGACGTCGAAGCGCGCCGGGTCGGTGGTCATGAAGATCATCGCCGCGTCGATGTGCATGTAGTCGAGCTCGACCTCGGGATACTCGGCCGAGATCTCCTGAGCGAGACGCCACCACACCGCACCGGCGTGCACGAGCACGTTGGTCTTGTGGACCAGCGTGAGCTTGCGCCGCGGCCGGCGCTGCGCCCGGGCGAAGGCGTCGCGCAGGACCCGCTCGACGCCGAACGCGGTGTTGACGCTGACCTCGGTTGCGACCTCGTGGGGCGTGCCGACGCGCAGGGCGCCACCGTTGCCCGTGTAGGGGCCCTCGGTACCCTCCCGCACGACGACGAAGTCGACCTCGCCGGGGTTCGCCAGCGGCGACGAGGAACCCGGGTAGATCTTCGACGGCCGCAGGTTGACGTAGTGGTCGAGCACGAACCGCAGGCGCAGCAGCAGCCCACGCTCGAGGATGCCGGGCGGCAGGTTCGGGTCATTGGGCTTGCCGCCGACGGCGCCGAGCAGGATGGCGTCCGCGCCGCGGACCTCCTCCAGCACGCTGTCGGGCAGCACCTCGCCGGTGCGCAGGTAGCGCTCGGCACCCAGGTCGTAGGTCGTGGTCTCGAAGCGCACGCCCTCGGGCGCCGCGACCTCGAGGACCTTCAACGCCTCGGTGGTGACCTCCCCACCGATGCCGTCGCCAGGGATGACTGCCAGCCGCACGCTGCTCGTTGAGCTCATGGGGCAGACGTTAGTTGTCGTCGGGGCGCTGCCCGCCGTTGTCTCGCAGGTCAAGCGCCGTCTGCACGGCGCTCGGACCCCCGATCAGCGGGTGGTCGGGGTGGTTCTCCGGGTGGTGCTGGGCGGGGCCCCATTCGGGATACATGGCGTACATCGCGGAACTCTCTCGGCTACTGCCGTGTCGAGCGACACAGCGGACGGAAGTCGTAGAGCCGAGACGTCGCCGAACCCCGCGGCGAGGTGGCCCTACTTAGCAGGCCCCGCCACGGCGGTCGATGAGTACGCAGACGTTCCGCATGATGGGCCCGATCGTACGCCGCGCCGCGCGACCTTGTCTGCACCTACGCGCGCACTTTTTTTTCGCGCACTCCTTTCCGCGCACGGCTGGGCCGCACGTCCACACCGGTCCCAGTGCCCGGACGGGACGGGGGCGCGATGGGGTGGTTTGTCAGACTCGCGGCATGAGCGCCCCCCTCGAGCTCCCGCCCGTGGTGTCAGCCGCCTTCGAGGTGTCGCTGCGCCACGGCTACGCCTCGTTCTGCCGCAACGAGACCGGTCGGCTGCTCGCTGCGCTCGCCGCCACCCGCAGCGGCACGCTCGCCGAGTTCGGCACCGGCACCGGCGTCGGCACCGCCTGGCTGCGCTCGGGCATCCGACCGGGCGCGCGGATCCTCTCCGCCGAGCTCGACCCCACCCTGGCGGACGCGGCGACCAAGCTCTTCGAGACCGACGACCAGGTCGAGGTCGTCGCCGCCGACTGGTCGACCCTGAGCGGACGCTCGCCGTTCTCGCTGCTCTTCCTCGACGCCCGCGAGCCTGAGCACAGCGGTGCGGACACGGTGATCGACCTCATGGAGGAGGGCGGCATCGTCGTCATCGACGACCTGGTCCCCTGTGAGTCCTGGCCGCCGCTCTACGCCGGCCGGGTCGACAGCGTCCGCGAGGCGTGGCTGACCGACGACCGCTTCACCGCGGTCGAGGTGATGGTCGCCTCCGACACCGCGGTGCTGCTGGCCACCAAGCGCTGAGGTCGTCAGGCGGGAGGCGGAGCGTCCTCGTCCACGACGGGTGGCACCGCCCCCGGGAGCCGCACGACGAACCACGGCAGCGCCCACTGGGCGATCGGACCGATCGCCAGGGCGTAGACGACCGTGCCGAGCCCGACGATGCCGCCGATCAGCCAGCCGATGACGACGACGGTGACCTCGATGCCGGTGCGCACGAGCCGCAACGACCAGCCCGTACTCCGTGCGAGTCCGGTCATCAGCCCGTCGCGGGGTCCACGCCCGAGCTGGGAGCCGATGTACATCGCGGTGGCCAGGCCGTTGAGCACCACGCCGGCGACGAGCAGCCCCACCTGCGTCCACAGCGCGGACGGCTCGGCGAGGACCGCGAGCGTCGCGTCGGCGCTGAGCCCGACGAGCAGGGCGTTCGCGACCGTGCCCAGACCCGGCTTCTCGCGCAGCGGGATCCACAACAGCAGCACGACGAAGCTCATCACGATGACGACCTGACCGATGGTCAGCGGCACGTAGCCGGTCAGACCGGAGTGCAGCACGTCCCAGGGCGCGAGGCCCAGGGTGCTGCGCAGCATCATCGCCAGGGAGACGCCGTAGAGCACGAGGCCGACGACCAGCTGCACCAGCCGGCGCGGCAGCACACCGGCGCGCAGCTGCGCGACCGGACCCAGGTCCGCGAGGGTCGACATCGTCAGGCCGTGGGCTCGAGGTCGACCGCGCGGACGTTGTCGGCGCCCATGGCCACCTCGATCTCGTGCAGGACCTCGACCGGGATCGCGGAGTCGACCGACAGCGTCACCAGGGCTCGGCCGCCCTGTCGCTCGCGGGAGACCTGCATGCCGGCGATGTTGACCTGCGCGTCGCCGAGGAGCTGGCCGATCGTCCCGACCATGCCCGGTCGGTCCTCGTAGCGCAGGAAGGCCAGGTGGGCGGTCGGCTCGATGTCGACGGAGAACCCGTTGACCTCGACCAGACGCTCCCGCTGGGCGATCCCGACCAGCGTGCCGGAGACCGACACCTCGCTGCCGTCGGCCAAGGTGCCGCGCAGCGTCACGAGGTTGCGGTGGTCGGGGCTGGTGTCCTCCGTGACCAGCCGCACCTCCAGTCCGCGCTCGGCGGCGAGCAGCGGCGCGTTGACGTAGGAGACCGCGTCCTCGACGACATCGGCGAAGACGCCCTTCAGTGCGGCCAGCTCGAGCACCCGGACGTCGTGGGCGGTGATCTCGCCGCGGACCTCGACGTCGAGGGTGGAGGCGACCTCGCCGGCCAGTCCGGTGAAGATCCGGCCGAGCTTCTCCGTCAGGCCGATGCCGGGGCGGACCACCTCGGCGATCACACCGCCCTGGACGTTGACCGCGTCCGGGACGAGCTCCCCCGACAGCGCCAGGCGGACCGAGCGCGCGACGGCGACACCGGCCTTCTCCTGGGCCTCCTCGGTGGAGGCACCGAGGTGAGGCGTCGCGACGACGTTGTCGAGCTCGAACAGCGGGGAGTCGGTGCACGGCTCGGTGTCGAAGACGTCGAGCCCGGCCGCCGCGAGGCGGCCCTCCTTGAGCGCGGCATAGAGCGCAGACTCATCGACGATCCCCCCACGGGCGGCGTTGACGAGAACCATCCCCGGCTTGGCGGTCGCGAGCTCGGCGGCGCCGATGAGGCCGGTGGTCTCCGGCGTCTTCGGCAGATGCACCGAGACGAAGTCCGATTGGGTGAGGAGCGTGTCGAGGTCGACCAGGCGCACCCCCATCTGGGCTGCCCGGCCGGGCTGCACGTAGGGGTCGTAGGCGATGACGCGCATCCCGAAGGCGGAGAGCCGTTGCGCGACCAGCACACCGATGCGTCCCAGCCCCACGACGCCCAGCGTCTTCTCGAACAGCTCGATGCCGGTGAACCGGGACCGCTGCCACTCTCCCCGACGCAGTGCCGCGTGCGCGGGCGAGACGTGCCGGGCGGCGGCGAGCATCAGGGCGACCGCGAGCTCGGCGGCCGAGACGACGTTGGAGGTGGGGGCGTTGACCACCATGACGCCGTACTGGGTCGCCGCGCGTACGTCGACGTTGTCGAGCCCGACTCCTGCGCGCGCGACCACCTTCAAGGACGAGCCGGCCGCCAGCGCCTCGGCGTCGACCCGCGTGGCACTGCGCACGAGCAGCGCGTCCGCCGCGGGCAGGGCCGCCAACAGGGCCGCGCGGTCGGTCCCGTCGCAGTGACGGATGTCGAAGTCGGGTCCGAGCGCGTCGACCGTGGCAGGGCTGAGCTCTTCGGCGATGAGTACGACAGGCTGGGTCAACGGGGGTCCTCGAGGGTCGTGCGTCCGGCGCGCGGGGGTGGCGTGCACGGCGGGCCCGCCCGGACAGCGATGCTACGCCAGCCGGCCCGGCACGCTCCGGGACGCTCGGGACCCGGTCAGTCGGTGTCGACGCGCAGCACCTCACCGCTCTTCGCGTCGATGTGGATCTCCTGCTCCGTCCCGTCGGCACGGATGCTCACCTGCCAGACGAGTGTGCCGCCGTCCTCGTCCAGGTCGGCGTCCTCGATCTCGCCGGCGACCTCCGCTGCTGCGGCTTCGAGCGCACCGCCCAACGTCACCGTGGCGGCCTGGAGCTCTGCGCGGTCGTCGTCGTCCAGGCGGTCGTCCTCGCGGCTGTCGAGCACCTCGCCTCCGGTCTGGTCGGTGCGCACCTCGACCTGCCGGTCGTCGACCGCGACGTCGATCTGCCATCCCCCGTCCTCGCGGTCCAGGGCGTAGGCGGTCCCGCCGGTCTCGGACTCGGCCAGAGCCACGGCGGCCAGCGCCTGCCCGAGCGGGCTGCCCGACGGGTCCGCCGGGGTCTCGTCATCCGACGGGCTGGACCCGCCCTCGGTCACCGCCGACTCGATGCCGGCCGTGGGACTCGACGCCCCCGACGGCTCCTCGTCGGTCCCACAGCCGGCCAGCGCGGTGGCCAGGCCGAGGGCGAGCAGTGAAGGGACGATGCGGCGCGTGGAGGTCATGACGTGTCCGTGCCCCCGCCCCGACACGCGGAAACGGGTCCGCTCAGGCCGAGGCGGTGGCGAGCTTGACCGCGAACCCGAGGAACACCGCACCCACCACCGAGGTGCCGCCGGCCGAGAGCGCCCGTCGCTTGCGAAAGACTGCCGCCAGCTGCGCGCCGGCGAAGATCAGCGCGCTGAGGTAGAGGAAGCTCGCGATCTCGAGCAGGGCGGCGAGGATGAGGAACGGGATCGCCGGCTCGGGGTACGCCGGGTCGACGAACTGCACGAAGAAGGCGACGAAGAAGAGGATCGCCTTCGGGTTGACGAGGCTGATCACCAGCGCGCGCCGGAACGCCGAGCCGGCGGGGCTGCGCGACTCCCCGTCGCTCGCGACGTGCGCCTCCGGCTGCTGGACGACGAGCGCCGCGGCGTCATCGGCGAGGGTCGCCGTCTCCGCGCCCCGGTCGCCGGCCCGCCACTGCGCCCATGCCGCGCGCAGCAGGCCGAGCGCCAGCCAGCCGAGGTAGCCCGCGCCGAGATACTTCACGATCGTGAACAGCACCTGGTTGGCCTGCAGGACCGACGCGACGCCGACGGCGGAGAGGAACATCAGGACCGCATCGCCCAGGAACACGCCGCTGGCCGCCGCATAGCCACGTCGTACGCCGTCTCGCGCCGCGACGGTGAGCACGAACAGCGAGTTCGGCCCCGGGAGCAGCACGATGAGGATGAGACCCACCAGATAGGTCTCGATGTCCGTCACGCCCCACACGGGCACATCCTCCTGGACGACAGCGCCGGCTGTCTCGGGGTTTCTCGAGACAGCCGGCGCGGTTGGTGCGAGCGATCAGCGCGCCGCGGTGCCCTCGACGTAGTCGGAGTCGTGGCTCTTGACCCACGCCATGAGCTTGCGCAGCTCGCGGCCGGTGGCCTCGATCGGGTGCTGCTCGCCCTTGGCGCGCAGCTCCTTGAACTCCGGCGAGCCCGCCTCGTGGTCGTCGATGAACCGCTTGGCGAAGGAGCCGTTCTGCACGTCGGCCAGGACCGCCTTCATGTTCTCCTTCACCTCGGGGGTGATGACCCGGGGACCGGAGACGTAGTCGCCGTACTCGGCGGTGTCGGAGACCGACCAGCGCTGCTTGGCGATGCCGCCCTCGTACATGAGGTCGACGATGAGCTTGAGCTCGTGCAGGCACTCGAAGTAGGCCACCTCCGGCTGGTAGCCGGCCTCGGTCAGCACCTCGAAGCCGTACTGCACCAGCTGCGAGGCACCGCCGCAGAGCACGGCCTGCTCGCCGAACAGGTCGGTCTCGGTCTCCTCGGTGAAGGTGGTCTTGATGCCGCCGGCGCGCAGACCGCCGATGCCCTTGGCGTAGGACAGCGCGAGGTCCCAGGCCTTGCCCGAGGCGTCGGTCTCGACCGCGACGAGCACGGGGACGCCGCGGCCCTCGGTGTACTCGCGGCGCACCAGGTGACCGGGGCCCTTCGGGGCGACCATGAAGACGTCGACTCCCTCGGGCGGGGTGATGAAGCCGAAGCGGATGTTGAAGCCGTGACCGAAGACCAGGGTGTCGCCGGGGGCGAGCTGCGGGGCGATCTCCTCGGCGTACAGCTTCTTCTGGTGCTGGTCGGGGGCGAGGATCACGACGACGTCGGCCTCCTCCGCGGCCTCGGCCGGCGTGACGACGCGCAGACCCTCGGCCTCAGCCTTCTCACGGCTCTTCGAGCCCGGCTGCAGGCCGATGCGGACGTCGACGCCCGAGTCGCGCAGGGACAGCGCGTGGGCGTGGCCCTGGCTGCCATAACCGATGACGGCCACGTTCTTGCCCTGGATCAGGGACAGGTCGGCGTCGTCGTCGTAGAACATCTCAGCCACGGGGGCTTCTCCTTCGTCTCATCTTCTCGGTCTGGGGGAATTCTCGTACGTCAGCCGGCCGACACCGCGGCGGGGGCCGGGACGGGCACCGGGCGGACGGTGCGGTCGCTGATGGACCGGCCGCCCCGGCCGATCGCGACCATCCCGGACTGGACCAGCTCGCGGATGCCGAACGGCTCCAGGATCCGCAGGAAGTCCTCGATCTTGCCCTGGTTGCCGGTGATCTGGATCGTGATCGCGTCGGTCGCGACATCGACGACCTTGGCCTTGAACAGCTGGACGATCTCCAGCACCTGGCCCCGGCTGTCGGCGTCGGCCTTCACCTTCACCAACAGCAGCTCGCGGACCACGGCCGCGGAGTCCTCGAGCTCGACGATCTTGATGACCTCGACGAGCTTGTTGAGCTGCTTGGTGACCTGCTCGAGCGGGGAGTCGTGGACATTGACCACGATGGTCATCCGGGAGATGTCCGGCTGCTCGGTCTGTCCCACCGCGAGCGACTCGATGTTGAAGCCGCGCCGGCTGAACAGCCCGGCGATCCGCGCCAGGACACCGGGCTTGTCCTCGACCAGCACCGAAAGCGTGTGCGTGCTCATGTCTCTCCTCGCGCCTCTGCCGTCGCCGGTCAGAGGTCGTCCTCGTCGAACTCGGGCGCCATGTCACGGGCGAACTTGATGTCGTCGTTGCTGGTGCCGGCGGCGACCATCGGCCACACCATCGCGTCGCGGTGGACCCGGAAGTCGACCACGACCGGGACGTCGTTGATCTCCATCGCCTTCTGGATGGTGGCGTCGACGTCGGCCGGGCTGTCGCACGCGAGGCCGACCGCGCCGTACGCCTCCGCGAGCTTGACGAAGTCCGGGACCCGCTTGCTCTGCAGGTCGGTGTTGGAGTACCGCTCGTTGTAGAACAGCGTCTGCCACTGGCGGACCATGCCGAGCGACTCGTTGTTGATGATGGCGACCTTGATCGGGATGCCCTCCAGCGTGCAGGTGGCCAGCTCCTGGTTGGTCATCTGGAAGCACCCGTCGCCGTCGACGGCCCACACGGTCGCGTCGGGACACCCGACCTTCGCGCCCATCGCGGCCGGCACGGCGTAGCCCATGGTGCCGGCGCCGCCGGAGTTGATCCACGTGTTGGGGTTCTCGTACTGCACGAACTGCGCGGCCCACATCTGGTGCTGGCCGACGCCGGAGGCATAGATCGCCTCGGGCCCAGCGATCGCGCCCAACCGCTCGATGACGTACTGCGGCGACAGCGAGCCGTCGGCCGGCTCGTCGTAGCCGAGCGGGTACTTGCTCTTGACCCCACTGAGGAACTGCACCCAGGCCTCGTAGTCACCGCTCTCGCCGGCGTCCTGCTCGGTGCGCAGCATCGCGACCAGGTCGGAGATCACCTCACGGCAGTCACCGACAATCGGGACGTCGACGGCGCGGTTCTTGCCGATCTCGGCCGGATCGATGTCGGCGTGGATGACCCGCGCGTGGGGCGCGAACGTGTCCAGGTTGCCGGTCACGCGGTCGTCGAAGCGCGCCCCCAGGCTGATGATGAGGTCGCTGCGCTGCAGGCCGGCGACCGCGGCGACGGTGCCGTGCATGCCCGGCATGCCGAGGTGCTGCGGGTGGCTGTCGGGGAAGGCACCACGCGCCATCAGCGTCGTAACGACCGGGATGCCGGTGAGCTCGGCCAGCTCGCGCAGCTGGGCCGAGGCCCGGGCACGGATCACACCGCCCCCGACGTAGAGCACCGGCCGGCGCGACTCCAGCATCAGCTTCGCCGCCTCCCGCACCTGCTTGGCGTGCGGGCGGGTGACGGGGCGGTAGCCCGGCAGGTGGATCTCGGTGGGCCAGGCGAAGGTGGTCTGCGCCTGGAGCGCGTCCTTGGAGATGTCGACGAGCACGGGGCCGGGCCGGCCGGTGGAGGCCAGGTGGAACGCCTCGGCGATGGTGCGCGGGATGTCGTCGGCGTTGGTGACGAGGAAGTTGTGCTTGGTGATCGGCATCGTGATGCCGCGGATGTCGGCCTCCTGGAAGGCGTCGGTGCCGATCGAGCCGCTCGAGACCTGGCCGGTGATCGCCACCATCGGGACCGAGTCCATGTAGGCGTCCGCGATCGGCGTGACCAGGTTGGTGGCCCCCGGACCCGACGTCGCGATGCAGACCCCCGTGCGCCCGGTCGCCGCGGCGTACCCCTGGGCGGCGTGGCCGGCACCCTGCTCGTGGCGGACGAGGATGTGGCGCAGGCGCTCGGAGTCGTACAGCGGGTCGTAGGCGGGGAGGATGGCGCCCCCGGGGATCCCGAAGATCTCCTCGACCCCCGCAGACTCCAGGGCCCGGACGAGGCTCTGTGCTCCGGTGACCTGCTCGCTCATTGCTCCTCTTTCGTCGTTCGGCGAAGGTGTGCTGGATGCGGGCGGGGAGGCGCCTGCATGAAAAAACCCCTCGGCCGACGGGCAGGCGAGGGGTGACGCGTGGGCTGTCTGGCGGATGTGCCGTCAGCCTACGCGCCTG
Source organism: Nocardioides massiliensis (assembly GCF_030811215.1). NCBI lineage: Bacteria > Bacillati > Actinomycetota > Actinomycetes > Propionibacteriales > Nocardioidaceae > Nocardioides > Nocardioides massiliensis. The sequence goes on along the minus strand of NZ_JAUSQM010000001.1, from coordinate 2,339,820 downwards.
CTGGGTACGAGGAGGTGTCCACGCATGGGCACTACGGTCGTCGCCCCCGCTTGCCGCGTCAAGCGAGTATGGCGGGTGTCTCATCGGGCGATACGCGAGTCTCAGCCCACGGACGCCGGCTGCTCGCCTGGTGAAGAGCGAAGCGGAGAACCGTTGCGTGTCCGTTATCCCGCTGGAGACGTGACCTGGCTTACGGTGGCGCGCGGGAGGGAACGTCGCGCGAACTCGGGCCGCGGGGCGAGCGCCGTGGCCGGCACGACCTTCCTCGGTCAGCCCGCAGGAAAGGGGTCGCCTGATGGCACCCAGGTTCTCTCGTCGGACAGGATGGGCGACCGCCTCCGTGTCCGCCGTCCTGCTGGGGGCGATGTCCCTCAGCGTCCTTCCGTCCTCAGCGGCGCCCGGCGACCTGCGCCCGGCGACCCCGGGACCCGTCGCGGAGGGCAAGGCGCCAGGATCGGTCGCGCTGTCGCCGACGGTGCGCGCCCGGCTCGCCGGCAAGTCCGGTCCGCAGTCCGTGTTCGTGACGTTCCGCGGCAACGGCGCGGCCGACGCCGCCCGGGCCCGCAACGGCACGCGGGCGCAGGAGCGCAGCGCGGCGCGCAACCAACGCGCCCAGGTGGAGCGCCGGGCCGATGAGGTCGTGGCGGCCGCCCGCCGCAAGGACGGCGACGCGCGCCGGCTCTTCGCGACCACCAACGCCGTGCCGGGCGTCGCCGTGCTTGCGGACTCCGCCGCGCTGCGGACGATCGCGGCGCGGTCCGACGTCCTCAAGATCTCGCCGCTCCCCCGCCACCAGGTCACCAACGCCAGTGCGGCCCAGCTGACCCGCGCGCTGCAGACCTGGCGCAACCGCAAGAACGTCGGCGACGGGATCAAGGTCGGCATCATCGACACCGGCATCGACTACACCCACGCGATGTTCGGCGGCGTCGGCACGATCGAGGCCTTCGAAGCCGTCGACGAGACCGCCGCGGACTGGCGTGACGACCTGCCGGCACGCGCCGCGACGAAGATCGCCGGCGGCTACGACTTCGTGGGCAACGCCTACAACGCCGACTCCGACGACCCCGACGTCGCGACCCCGCAGCCCGACCCCAACCCGATCGACTGCAACGGACACGGCACCCACGTCGCCGGCACGACGGGTGGGTACGGCGTGGCGGCCGACGGCACGACGTACACCGGCAGCTACGCCAACGCCACCGCCGCCCAGCTCGACGGCATGCGCATCGGCCCCGGCGTCGCGCCCGGCACCTCGCTCTACGCACTCAAGGTCTTCGGCTGCGACGGGTCGACCGACGTGACGATGGCGGCCCTCGACTGGGCGCTGGACCCCAACGGCGACGGTGACTTCGCCGACAAGCTCGACATCGTCAACATGTCGCTGGGCTCCTCGTACTCCCCCTCCGACGACCCGCTGTCCGCCACGGTTGCCAAGCTGACCTCGCACGGCGTCCTCACGGTGGCCTCCGCCGGCAACGAGGGCGACCTGACCAGCGTCGGCGGCAACCCCGGCAACGCACCCAGCGCGCTGTCGGTCGCCAGCAGCGTCGACGCCCTGCAGCTGCGCGACGGGTTGCGCGTCGATGCCCCGTCCGACGTCACCGGCACCGTCGCGGGACAGGTCTCCCAGTCCTACCCGTGGGCCGGCAGCGAGCCGGTGTCCGGCGACGTCGTCGCCATCCCCGGTGACAACGCCGATGGGTGTGACCCGCTGAGTGCGGAGGACGCGGCCACGGTCGCGGGCAAGATCGCCTGGCTGGAGTGGGACGACGTCGACGCCACTCGGCGGTGCGGGTCCGCGGGACGTGCGAACAACGTCACCGAGGCCGGTGCGATCGGTGCGCTGTTCACCTCCGAGCTCGACAAGTTCGGCGCCGGCATCGCCGGCAACGCCGAGATCCCGGTCTTCCAGCTGACGGGCACCGCCACCAAGCGGCTGCGTGCGGCGGCGGAGGCGGGCACCCTCCGGGTGACGCTCGACCCCGCGCTGATCGGCACGATCAAGGACCGCTCCCCCGCCATCACCGACACGATCTCCGACTTCACCTCGCGCGGTGAGCACGGCTCGCAGGGAACTGCCGGCCCGACGGTGACCGGACCCGGCGACACCATCACCTCCGCAGGGGTCGGCACGGGCAACGACCAGCTCACCATCTCCGGCACGTCGATGTCGGCGCCGCACGTCGCGGGCGTCGCCGCGCTCGTGAAGAAGGCGAACCCGGCGTGGAGCGTGCTGCGGCTGAAGGCCGCGGTGATGAACACCGCGACCGCCGACCTGTGGACCGGCCCCCACCGCACGGGCAAGCGCTACGGCCCGATCCGGGTGGGTTCGGGACGGGTCGACACCCTCCGCGCGGCCACCACCAAGGTGCTCGCCTACAGCCCCCGGGCCGACAACCAGGCCTCGGTGGTGTTCGCACCGGTCGTGGCGGGTCCCGCCGACGCCACGGTCCGGCGTACGCAGCGGGTCCGGATCGACAACTTCGCGAAGAAGACCCACGTCCTGTCGCTGTCCTACGAGCCGATCGTCACGACGCCCGGCATCAGCTACACCGTCACCCCGCGTACGCTGCGGGTCCCCGGCGGCAAGAGCGCCACCGCGACCGTGACGATGACGGTCGACCGGGCAGCGCTGCGGCACACCCTGGATCCCACGATGCAGGCGGAGCAGCTCGACACCGCGCGCTCCTACGTCTCCGATGCGTCCGGCCGGTTGCTGGTGAAGAGCAAGGGGAATGCCCTGCCGCTGCGCGTGCCGGTGGTGGGGACGGCGAAGCCCGCCTCCGCCACCACGGCGACGGCGGCCGACGGCCAGATCACGCTCAGCGGCACCGGGGTCGACCAGGGGTCGGGGAGCACGGCGTACCGCTCCTTCGTCGCTCCGCTCGAGCTGGGCGCGCGCAGCGGCACCCTGCCGGTCTGCACCGCGGTGAAGACGTCGGGCTGCCTCTACAACCAGTCCAGTCGGGGAGGTGACCTGGAGTACGTCGGCGCCGGCTCGGATGCGGAGCTGGTGTGGTTCGGTATCGCGGCGCGCGGCACCTGGACCGACCTCGGGTCGTGGCTCGAGGCCAGCGTCTACACCGACACCGATGCCGACGGCGAGCCGGACTTCGTGACGTTCACGCTGAGCTACCCCGGCGACCTCACCGCCGACCTGCCTGCGGCGTACACCGTCGACCTGGGCTCGGGCGACATCGTCGACATCCAGCCGCTGAACTTCAACTACGGCGACGTCGACACCAACGTGTTCGACACCGACGTCGCGGTGCTGCCGGTCACCAAGGCGGCGCTGGGGATCGAGGGCCCCGGTTCGGCGCCGCTGTCCTACCAGGTGAGCACCTTCGACTACGTCGTCGAGGCGCCCCTGGACACGACCCCGTGGATCGACTACGACGCCGGCTCCCCCACGGTCGGCGTCAGCGGCCCGCTGTTCGAGGACGTCGGCGGCACCGCCATCGACTACACCCTCGACGGCGACTCCGGCAAGGCCCTGCTGCTGCACCTGCACGGTCTGCCCGGCAAGCGGGCCGAGGTGGTCGACCTGGCGCCCTGACGGACGAGCGGACGAGTCGTGGGTCCGAGGCCTCCCGACGGGGAGGGCTCGGACCCACGACCGTGTCGGGGGTGGCGGTCAGGCCAGCACGATGTCAGCGATCGGCCCCGGGTTGAACGCGATCTCCCAGCGATAGCCGTCGGGGTCGGCGAAGTAGCCGCTGTAGCCGCCCCACTCGCGCCACGCCGCGTCGCTCACGGGATCGGCGCCGGCGGCACGAGCCGCCGCCGCCAGCACCTCGTCGACCTCCGCCGCCGTCGCCACGTTGTGGGCCAGCGTGATCGGGACGACCCCGGGACCGCGGCGTACGGCACCGACCTCGGCCTCGAACGCCTCCAGGTCCCACAACGACAGCAGGAGCCGCTCGCCGGCGCGGATCATCACGACCTCACCCGCCACGTCGACCTCGGCGGGCCAACCGAGGCCGTCGAGGTAGAAGCGCCGCGTCGCCGCGAGGTCGGCGACCCCCAGCGTGACCAGGCTGATCCGAGGATCCACCGCAGTCCTCGCACTCAGCCGCAGATGGCGCCGTGCGCGGCCGACTGCACGACCTTGGCGTACTTGCCGAGCACGCCGCGCGTGTACTTCGGCGGGTTCGGCTGCCAACCGTCCTTGCGCGCCTCGAGCTCGGCCTCGTCGACCAGCACGTCCAGGCCGCCGTTGGCGACGTCGAGGCGGATCCGGTCGCCGTCGCGCAGGAACGCGATGGGGCCGGCGTCGACCGCCTCCGGGGCGATGTGACCGACACACAGACCCGTGGTCCCGCCGGAGAACCGGCCGTCGGTGATGAGCAGGACGTCCTTGCCGAGTCCGGCGCCCTTGATGGCACCGGTGATGGCGAGCATCTCGCGCATGCCGGGACCACCCTTGGGGCCCTCGTAGCGGATGACGACCACGTCGCCGTGCTGGATCCGGCCTTCGGCCAGCGCGTCCATCGCGGCCTTCTCTCCGTCGAAGACCCTGGCGGGTCCCTCGAAGACCTCGTCGTCGAACCCGGCCGACTTCACGACCGCGCCCTCGGGGGCCAGGGACCCCTTGAGGATCGTCAGGCCGCCGGTCTGGTGGATGGGCTCGCTGAGCTTGCGGATGATGTCGCCGTCGACGGCCGGGGGGTTGAGGGCCTCGAGGTTCTCGGCCATCGTCTTGCCGGTGACGGTGAGGACGTCGCCGTGCATGAGACCGGCGTCGAGCAGCAGCTTCATGACGACGGGGATGCCGCCGATCTTGTCGACGTCGTTCATGACGTAGCGACCGAACGGCTTGAGGTCACCCAGGTGCGGGACCTTCGCGCCGACGCGCGTGAAGTCGTCGAGGGTGAGGTCGACGTCGGCCTCACGGGCGATCGCCAGCAGGTGGAGCACAGCGTTGGTCGAGCCGCCGAGCGCCATCACGACGGCGATGGCGTTCTCGAAGGCAGGCTTGGTCATGACCTGGCGGGCCGTGATGCCCTGGCGCAGCATCTCGACGACCGCCTGGCCGGAGCGGTGGGCGAAGCCGTCGCGTCGACGGTCGACGGCCGGCGGGGCGGCCGAGCCAGGCAGGGACATGCCGATCGCCTCGGCGACCGAGGCCATGGTGTTGGCGGTGTACATCCCGCCGCAGGCACCCTCGCCGGGGCAGATCGCCCGCTCGATGCGGTCGACCTCCTCGCGGGTGATCTTCCCCGCCAGGCAGGCACCGACGGCCTCGAAGGCGTCGATGATGGTGACGTCGTTGCCGTCGACCTGTCCGGGCATCGTCGAGCCGGCGTACAGGAACACACTGGCGAGATCGAGCCGGGCGGCGGCCATGAGCATGCCGGGCAGCGACTTGTCGCAGCCGGCGAGGAGCACGGAGCCGTCGAGGCGCTCGGCCATCATCACGGTCTCGACCGAGTCGGCGATGACCTCACGGGAGACCAGCGAGAAGTGCATGCCCTCGTGGCCCATGGAGATGCCGTCGGAGACCGAGATCGTCCCGAACTCCAGCGGGAAGCCCCCGGCGGCGTGCACGCCGTTCTTGACGGCCTTGGCGAGCCGGTCGAGCGAGAGGTTGCACGGCGTGATCTCGTTCCACGAGGACGCCACCCCGATCTGGGGCTTGGCGAAGTCCTCGTCGCCCATCCCTACCGCGCGCAGCATGCCGCGGGCAGCGGCCCGCTCCAGACCGTCGGTGACGTCGCGGCTACGGGGCTTCAGATCGCGCTCAGACATACGCCGAGTGTACGCCGCAGCGCGGCGCGCCCTCGCGGCAGTCTCACCGCCGCATCTGACCGGGACGTCCCTCGTCTCGCGCGGGCGAGTTCACGCACTTGTCACGCAGCGTTGACGTCCTCGGCGACGCGCCGGCCTAGCGTCGAGCACAGCAAGTCAGGAAGCGCAGGGCCGCGACGGGGAGGTACGCAATGACGGCGACACGGTTCCGGAGCACGGCCGGGCGGGCCGGGGGGCAGCTGCTGGGATGGATCGATCATTGGGTGGCACCCGCGCAGGAACGTGCTCGACGCAACGCGATGGTCGCGTCGACGGACCTCCTGCACCGGCGCCGCGAGCGCGAGGAGGTCGAGGAGTTCCTCCGCGTCGCCCTCAGGCGTGCCGGGTGAGGATCGACATCGAGGTGCACCGCTCGACCCCGACCTCGCTGCACCCGATGAGCTCCTCGAGCTCCTGCCACACCTCCGGTCCCTGACCCCAGGCGTCGTCGGCGAGGACGTCGAGCTCGAGCATCACCGAGAGGGTGTGGTCGTGGACCTCGGCGGTCCAGCCCAGCACCGGGCCGGGCGAGGCGTCCTGCAGCCGGTCGTCGATGGTCCCGCGCAGGTCATGGAGGCGTCCCAGCGTCGCGCTGCGCTCTTCGACGAGCACGCCCGCGGCATCGGTCGTCGGGAACCGGAACCCGGTCACCAGCTGCAGCCGCACGCTCACTCCCCGTCGTCCGTGGACACATCACCCAACACGTGGCATACCCGCCGCGGCGGAGATCACACACCCGGGCTTGGGGGGACGAGCTGGCCTGTAGGCCGGGTTCTGTCCTCGCGAGGCGAGGGGCGACCATCCATCTAGGGCTGCCGTTGCCGACAGCCTCGTGCGATCTACCCGTGAGCTCGGGCGGGCCGCCCTCGGACGCTCACGCAGGCGGACCGGAGTCCGCCCTCTTGATCTTGCTCCAGGTGGGGTTTACCGAGCCACCCCGGTCACCCGGGGTGCTGGTGGTCTCTTACACCACCGTTTCACCCTTACCGCCGGTGCGAGCACCGGCGGCGGTCTGCTTTCTGTGGCACTGTCCCGCGGGTCACCCCGGGTGGGCGTTGCCCACCACCTTGCCCTGTGGAGCCCGGACCTTCCTCGGGACCGGTCACCCGGTCACGCGGCCGCCCGGCCAGCTCGTCCTCGCTCATCCTAGCCGCGCTCACCCCCGGCCGCGGACCTCCGCCCCGGTCCCTCGGGAGCGCTCCCTAAGCCCGGATCCACCGATGGCCATGGCGCTGAGCGCCTGATCCGGTTCGTCTGGTCATGAGGAGCCGCGGGCATGTCGATGTGCCGGACCTCGTTGTCCGGTGTCGTCCACTTGGTCCTCGGTTCGCGCAGCGGCGGGCTGCTGGGTGGTCAGGCTGCGAGGCTTGGCGGCGGGTCGTTGACTCGGTCGAACAGTGCCGTCCAGGCGCTCTCCCAGGGCCAGGCATGGGGCAGGTGCAGGGTGATCCGGCGTGCTGAGGTCGCGACCCTTGCCGGCACGATGATCAGCTTGCGACGGAGCGTGGCGGTGGTGGCCTTCGCCAACTCCCGATCGGTCAGGCTCGCGGCGGCTCGGGTGAGGTTGAACGCGATGACGGCGAGCACCAGCCAGGCGGCGTTCGCGGTGAACACCCCCGACGGCAGGTGTGCCAGCGCGGCGCCTTTGAGGTCAGCATGGACTTGTTCGATGACCGCGTGATGGCGGTGCATCTTGTCGGCGGCGACGGTGTCCAGCACGTCGGCGTCGGTGGTGGTGAAGAAGGCGTGGAAGCGCCAGGTGTCGAACAAGGTGTCCTGGCCGGCTGCCTTGTTCTTCTCGGCGTTGAAGTCCGGGATGCGACGGACTACGAGCCGGCCCGGGACGTGGTCGGACTTCTTCTGCGCAGCGAACGCGGTGAAGTCGATCTCGGCGACCTCGGCTCGCGAGATCCAGCGGCCACTCGGCTCGTCGAAGATGGCGTCGGTGTATTCGATGGTGGTCCACGCATCGTCGGCGATCGCTTCGATCGCCGCCTTGATGCGTTTGTCCATCCGCACCGTCACCGACACCGCGGCCCCACCAGCGATCGCGGCGTGGACTGGTCTGCGACCGTAGAACGCCGAGTCCATCCGCACCAGGATCGGCCGGTTCTTCCCGAGCAGCCGTCGGGCGGTTCGCACCGCGTCGCCGACCAGACGCTTCGCGCCGCGTGGTGACCCGGTCGAACCCTTGCGCAGACGCTGGGCCACGACCACCGGGGCCCCACCGGGGACGGTGAGGGTGGCAAGCAGCGCGTTGAGCCCACGGACCCCGGAATAGCCGAACCCTGCGCCCTGCTTGGCATAGCCATGGACCTCGATGATCGTGTCGTCGACATCGACCAACGCGTACCCGCGATCCACCTCGAGGTCGGTGTCGGTGTCGCTGGCTGCGGGGTCTGCCGATGCGCCGAGCAAACCGGTGAGGCCGCCCAGTGCGATCAGGAACCGCGAAGCGATCGCGTCGAGCTGGCGGACGTGCCCGAAGGTGAACGCCCGAAGGAACGAACCCAACGTCGAGGGCGCATACGCCCGGGTGAACAGCCGCCCCATTCCGCCATGACGCAGCAGCGCCATGTCATCGATGCTGTCCGCGCCGGCGACCATCCCGCCGACCAGCGAGGTGACCTTCAACCCAGCGTTCGCGCCTTTGTCCGTCGGCACGCTCAGGTGCTCATCTGCCAGGTCACGCAGGCCGGCGGACTCGGCCAACGCGAGCGCCGGCACCAGGCCTGCGGCCGACACGAGATTCGGGTCATCGAAGACCGCCGACGTCGATCGAAGCGTGTGAGAGAGTTTCACCTCAGAGATGCCCTTGCTCTTGGTGTGAATCGTTGCCTCAAGAACTCCGATTCTCCCGCCCAGCAAGGGCATTCTCGTTCTACGCCACGCTCACCGCCCAAGTTCATCGGTGGATCCGGGCTAAGGTGTGCGACGTGCTGATCCTGCTCCCCCCGTCCGAGGGCAAGACCGCTCCGCGGCGCGGCAAGCCGCTCGACCTCGAGACCCTGTCGCTGCCGGACCTGAACCCGGCCCGGGGCGAGGTCCTCGACGCGCTGGTCGCGCTCTGCGAGGGCGACCCGGGCGAGGCCGCGCGCGTGCTGGGACTCGGCAAGACCCAGCAGGACGAGGTCGAGCGCAACGCGGCCCTGGCGAGTGCACCCACCGCGCGCGCGGAGCAGGTCTACACCGGCGTGCTCTACGAGGCCCTCGACCTGCCGTCGCTGACCGGCGCGGACAAGCGCCGCGCGGGGTCCTGGATCGCCACCACCTCGAGCCTCTTCGGACTCGTCCGTCCCGGGGACCGGATCCCGGCGTACCGGCTCTCCGGTGACGTCACCCTGCCCGGCCTCGGCAGCGTCGCCGGCCACTGGCGCGCCCGCCTCGAGCCGGCCGCGCTCGCCGCTGCCGGCGACGGCCTCGTGCTCGACCTGCGCTCCACGACGTACGCCGCCTTCTGGCGTCCGGCGGGCGACATCGCCGACCGGCTGGCAACCGTGCGGGTGCTGCACGAGGTCGACGGCGTCCGCAAGAGCGTGTCGCACTTCAACAAGGCGACCAAGGGCCGGCTGGTCCGGGCACTGGTCACCGGCGGCGAGCACCCCCGCACGCCGGACCAGCTCGTCGACGTCCTGCGGGCTCAGGGCTGGCACGTCGAGGTCGCGGGCCAGGACCGCTTCGGCACCAAGCTCGACGTCGTCGTCTCCGACCTGTGAGCCGGTTTCAGCTGGTGAGGTTGAACGCCCGCAGCGAGGCGGCGCCGTCGGCGTAGTGCGCGACCACCGACACCGATGCCGGCGCCAGCTCCATGCGGTGCACCGCTGAGGTGTCCGCGCCGACGGCGTCGGCGACGAGCATCTTGATCGGGGTGACGTGGGAGACCACGACGACGACCCGACCGGGGTGCTCGGCAAGCAGCCGTTCGCGAGCGTCGCGGACCCGATCGTGCACCGCCCGCATCGACTCCCCCTCGGGCGGCGACACCTCCGCCGACCTACGCCAGCGGCCCAGCAGCTCCGCGTCCCGCTCGGCGATCTCGGTGAAGGTGAGGCCCTCCCAGGCCCCGAAGTCCACCTCGCGTACGCCGGGCTCCGCCACCGCGCCCGTCAGGCCGAGACGCTCGGCCAGCACCGCGGCCGACTCCTGCGCCCGGCGCAGCGGCGAGGACACCAGCACCGCATCGTCCCCGTCGAGGAACCGCCCCACGAGCGGCGCGGCCGCCCGCACCTGCGCGCGGCCCTCGGCGACCAGACCCGGGTCGGAGCCGGTGGAGCCGGAGAACCGGCGCTCGGCGGTCAGCGCGGTGGCTCCGTGACGCACGAGCACGAGCACGGTCGCCGTGCTGCGCGGCGCCCAACCGCGCGAGCTGCCCTGCTCCTCGCGGCGTACGGCGGGCTCCCGTCGCGCCGGCTCCGCCTCGGGGTCGACGAGTCGCGACCCCGGCTCCCGCTTGCCGTCGAGCACCTCGTTGAGGATTCGGTCGGCGTAGGAGTTCTGTGCCCGCGGGATCCACGTGAACGTGGTGCCGAACGGCGCGAGCCGGTGAGCCTCCGTCGCGAGCGGACGCATGTCGGGATGCTTGATCTTCCAGCGCCCCGACATCTGCTCGACGACGAGCTTGGAGTCCATGCGGACCTCGATCTCGGCGTCGGGCGCGTGCTCCGCGGCGAGCTCGAGGCCGGCGATCAGGCCGCGGTACTCGGCGACGTTGTTGGTCGCGATCCCGATCGTCTCCGCGCTCTCGGCGATCGGACGACCGGTCGCGGCGTCCAGGAGGACCGCACCGAAGGCCGCCTTGCCGGGGTTGCCGCGCGAGCCACCGTCGGCCTCGATGATCACGCGGGGCGGGTTCCCGCCCATCCTCAGAGCCCGGACTCGGCGGTGCGGACCAGGATCCGCTGGCACTCCTCGCAGCGCACGACCTCGTCGGCCGGGGCCGCCCGGACCGCACCCAGGTCGGAGGCGGTCAGCTCGAGGCTGCACCCCTCGCACCGGCGGGCGCGCAACGGGGCCGCGCCGACGCCACCCTTGGCAGCGCGCAGCTTGTCGTAGAGGGCACGCAGGTCGTCGGGCACGTCGTCGGCGATCGACCCGCGACGGGCGTGCAGGTCGGCGACCTCCCCGTCGATCTCGGCGTAGGAGTGGTCGCGCGCCCCCATGGCCGCGGCGATCTTGCCCTCGACGTCGGCGAGCTCGTCGGAGACCTTCGTCAGCTCCTGCTGCGTCGTCTCGAGCCGCTCCATGACCTCGAGCTCGATGTCCTCGAGGTCCGAGATCCGCTTGCTCAGCGAGACCAGCTCGTGCTGCATGCGCTCGAGGTCCTTGGGGTTCGCGATCGCGCCGGAGTCCATCCGCTGCTGGTCGCGCTCCCGACGGGCCCGGACCTGCTCGACGTCGGCGTTGGCCCGCTTGAGCTCCCCGGCGGTGTCGTCCGCCGTGATGCGCAGGTCACGGACGCATGCGTCGAGCGCGGCACGCTGCTGCTCCAGCTCCTCGAGCACGGAGTGCTCGGGCAGTGACCGGCGACGGTGGGCGAGCTGCCCGAGCTGGGCGTCGAGCTCCTGCAGCTCCAGCAACCGCAGCTGCGCGGACGGGTCGGCTTTCAGCGGGTCTCCTCGGATCGTGCGCCTCAGGCGCGGAAGGTCCACGGGTCGGTGGGGGTGGTGCTCACCCGGATCTCCAGGGCGTCCCCCACCGTAGCGGTCAGACGCTGCTCGAGCACCGGCAGCCAGGTCCACTCCGCGGCCCAGTGGGCGACGTCGATCAGGGCCGGCCCGCCGTGCTCGAGGAACTCCGCCGCCCGGTGGTGACGCAGGTCGGAGGTCAGGTAGACGTCGGCGTCGGTCTCCAGCACCCGCTCGAGCAGGAAGTCGCCGGCGCCGCTGGTCACCGCGACCCGGCGGACGAGCCGGTCCGGGTCACCCCCGACGCGCACGCCGTGCGCGCACGCGGGCAGGGCTGCCGCGACCTGCCGGGCGAGCTCTTCGAGTCGCACCGGTGTCGCGAGGTCACCGATGCGTCCGGTGCCGCGGGTGGGGCGACGGGTCCCCGGGTTCGCCAGCTCGATCAGGTCGAAGGCCACCTCCTCGTAGGGGTGTGCGGCGTGCATGGCGGCCAGGACGTCGCGGCGCAGCTCGCGCTCCAGCACCACCTCGATGCGCTCCTCCTCGACCACCTCGAGCTCGCCGATGCTGCCGATCGCAGGGTCAGCGCCCGCCTGCGGCCGGAACCGCCCACGGCCCTCCGCGCTCCACGAGCAGGCCTCGTAGTCGCCCAGCGCGCCGGCACCCGCCTCCGCCAGCGCCCCGCGCACTGCCTCCGCCGCGTCGCGCGGCGCGAACACGACGAGCTTGTCGAGCGCCGGTCGGCCGTCGGGGTCGATCACCGCGACGTCGACCAGGCCGACGGCATGGGCCAGGGCCTCGTTGACGCCGTACGCCGGTGCGTCCGCGTTGGTGTGGGCGGTGAACAGCGCGGTCCCGCCGGTGAGCAGCCGGTGCAGGGTGCGGCCCTTCGGCGTGGTCGCGGCCACCGAGCTGACCCCGCGCAGGAACAACGGGTGGTGCACGACGACCAGGTCCGCGCCCCACTCCAGTGCCTCGTCGACGACGGCCGGCGCCGGGTCGACGGCGAGCAGCACGCGGCGTACCTCCGCGTCGGGGTCGCCTGCCACGAGTCCCACGGCGTCCCAGGAGTCCGCCCAGGCGGGGTCGTACCAGGAGTCGAGCAGGGCGGTGACCTCGTGCAGACGCATGAGGCAGACCCTAGGCGCCCGCAGTCGTCAGTTCACCTGCCGCTCGCGCCCGTCCCAGTACGGCTGGCGCAGCTTGAACTTCTGCAGCTTGCCGGTGGCGGTGCGGGCGAGCACGTCGCGGAACTCGATGCTGGTCGGGGCCTTGTAGCCGGCCGCCCGCTCCTTGCAGTGCCGGATGAGCTCCTCCTCGGTCGCCGTCGCGCCCTCGGCGAGGACCACCAGCGCCTTGATCGTCTCGCCCCACTTCTCGCTCGGCACACCGATCACGGCGACCTCGGCCACGGCAGGGTGGCTGAAGAGCACGTCCTCGACCTCGATCGAGGAGACGTTCTCGCCGCCGGTGATGATCACGTCCTTCTTGCGGTCGCTGATCGTCAGGTAGCCGTCCTCACCGATCTCCCCGCCGTCACCGGTGTGGAACCATCCGCCGGCCAGCGCCTGCTCGGTCTCCTCCGGCTGCTCCCAGTAGCCCTCCAGCACCACGTTGGACCGCGCCAGCACCTCGCCCTGCTCGGTGGTCGCCAGGCGTACGCCGATCGCGGGCGCCCCGGCGCGCACGAGCTTGGCGGCGCGGTCCTCGGGGGCCAGGTCGTCCCACTCGGCGCGGGTGCGGTTGACCGTGAGCAACGGCGAGGTCTCGGTGAGGCCGTAGATCTGAATGAACTCCCAGCCCAGCACGGTCTCGACCTCGGCGATGGTGCGGGTGGGCGGCGGTGCACCGGCGACGACGATCCGGACGCGGCCGCTCCCCGGGATCTCGCCATCCCAGCTCGCCGCCGCGTCGAGGACGCTGGAGACCACGGCCGGAGCGGCACACAGCATCGTCACCCCGTGTCGCTCGATGCGCCGCAGGATCTCGGCGCCGTCGATCTTGCGCAGCAGCACGTGCTGGGCGCCGACACCCGTCATCGCGAACGGCATCCCCCACCCGTTGGCGTGGAACAGCGGGAGGGTGTGCAGGTAGACGTCGCGGTCGCTGATCTGGGTGTGCAGGCCGAAGGTGACCGCATTGGTCCAGATGTTGCGATGGGTGATCTGCACGCCCTTGGGCCGCGCCGTCGTGCCGGAGGTGTAGTTGATCGTCGCGGTCGCGGTCTCGTCGACGTCCCACGCCAACGGTGTCGCGCCCTCGCGGTAGATCTGGGCGTCGTCGCGCCCCAGCACCCAGCGGTGCTCCAGGCCCGGCACCTCGAGGTCTCCGAGCGTCGGTTCGAGCTCGGGGTCGATCAGCAGCACGCGGGCGCCGGAGTGCCCGACGATGTAGGCGACCTCCTCGACCGACAGCCGGAAGTTGATCGGCACCAGCACGCGTCCGGACCCGCTGACGCCGAAGAACGACGTCAGCAGCCGCGCGCTGTTGTGGGAGACGATGGCGACCCGGTCACCGGTGCGCAGGCCGAGCTCGTCAAGCCGCGCGGCCTGGGCGGCAGCCCGGACCGCGACCTCGCGATAGGTGAGGCTCCCCCACGACGTCGCCGGTTGGTCCGGCTCGTCCACCACGCCGATCCGCTCGCCGTACACCTGCACAGCACGGTCGAGGAAGTCGCTGGCGCTGAGCGGGACGTGCATGGGTCCTCCCGAGATCGATGACCGGACCTTCGAGCATGCCAGATGAGAGACCTCTCATCCGGTTCTCATCGGTGCGCTACCCCTCGGGTCCAGGATGGTCGCCATGAGCACGTACTGGAAGATCCTCATCGGCTTCACGGTGACGCTCCCGGTGCTCGCCTACCTCGGCGGGTCACTGCTCGCGACGCAGAACGACGTCGACGACCGCCCGGTGCCGATCGTCGTACCGGTGGCGGACGCGACCGGCGGCACCGACAGCGACCGGACCGCCGACGCCGAGCAGAAGGCGAAGCGCGCCGAGCAGGTACGCCGCAAGCGCGCGGAGCAGCGTCGGCTGCAGGAGGCGAATGCAGGCCAGAAGGGTGCGCCGGACCGCGGGGACGACCGACGCGGCGGACGTGACGAGGACCCGCAGGCCCGCCGTGGCGGTGACTCCGACGATGACGACGACGAGCCCGAGGTCGTGCGCCCGGAGCCCGACACGGTCGATGATGACGACGATGACGACACGAGGGACGACGACACCGACGATGACGACTGACCCCTCCGCGGGTGAGTCCTCACCCGCCGGTGGGTGGCGCGCGCGGCTGACGCGCTGGGGCGCGTTCTCCGTCCGCACCCGGATCACCGTCGCCTTCGTCGCGGTCGCTGCGCTGGCGTTGTTCAGCGCCGGGTTCTTCGTCTACACGATCGAGGTGCGCGCCATCGAGCGTGATGTGCGCGACCAGATCCGCCAGGAGCTCGCGGAGTTCCGCACGCTGTCGGAGTCCGATCCCCCACCGGCCGACGTCGACACCGGCGCACCCATCTCGACCGCGGACCAGCTCGTGCGCGTCTTCCTGACCCGCAACGTCCCCGACGACGACGAGCTGCTGCTGGGGTACGCCGGAGGCAGTCCCCGCGTCATCTCCCCCACCCGCTACGCGGCGGAGTATCGCGACACCTCGACCGGCCTGCAGGCGCAGCTACGGCAGACGGCTGAGCCACTGCTGCAGTCCGGCGGGACCGAACGCATCCACCACGCCGACCTCGGCGAGATCGTGCTGACGGTCCAGCCGGTCGACTACCAGGGCAGCCCCGGCGCGCTGGTGATCGCGAACTTCCTCGGTGACGAGTACTCCGAGCTCGACTCCTTCATCCGGACCTACATCATCCTGTCGCTGCTGATGCTGGGCGCGATCGCCGTGCTGTCGTCCTTCCAGGCCGGCCGGCTCCTGCGGCCCGTGCGCACGCTGCGCGAGACCGCGCAGAGCCTCGGTGCGACCGACCTCTCGCGCCGCATCCCCGAGCAGGGCAACGACGACATCACCGACCTCACCCGGACGGTCAACCAGATGCTCGACCGCCTGGAGCGCGCCTTCCGCACCCAGCGTGAGTTCCTCGACGACGCCGGCCACGAGCTCAAGACGCCGCTGACGATCATGTCCGGTCACCTGGAGCTGCTCGACCCGCACGACCCCGAGGACGTCGCCGCGACCCGCGACCTGCTGCTCGACGAGACCGACCGGATGAGCCGTCTCGTGCGCGAGCTGATGCTGCTCGCCAAGCTGGATCGGCCCGACTTCCTCGATCCCCGGGAGGTCGATGTCGCTCCGCTGACGACGCGGGTCTGGGAGAAGTGCCGCGGTCTCGGCGAGCGCGGCTGGGTCCTCGACGCGGCGGCGGAGGTCACCGCACTGCTCGACGAGCAGCGGATCACCCAGGCGATGGTGCAGCTCGCCCAGAACGCCACGAAGCACACCGAGGACGGTGCGGTCATCGGCATCGGCTCGGCGTACGCCGACGGCGACGTCACCTTCTGGGTCCGCGACACCGGGCCCGGCGTACGCCCCGAGGATCGCGAGACGATCTTCGAGCGCTTCGGCCGCGGACGGATCGCCGCGGGCGACGACGGCTTCGGCCTGGGACTCTCGATCGTGCACGGCATCGCGACCGCCCATGGCGGGACCCTCGCGGTCGGCGACGAGCACCCGCACGGTGCCAGGTTCACGCTCACCCTGCCGGTCGCGGACGCGACGGCCTCCCCCTCCCCCCGGAAGGAAGACCCCTCATGGCCCGCATCTTGATCGTCGAGGACGAAGTGCGCATCTCCAGCTTCGTCTCCAAGGGCCTGCAGGCCGAGGGGCACACGACCACCGTCGCCGCTGACGGCGTCACCGGCCTCGACTACGCCCTGACCGGCGACTTCGACCTGGTGGTGCTCGACATCAACCTGCCGGGCAAGAACGGCTACGAGGTGCTCGAGGAGATGCGCGCCGTCGGCAGCACGCTGCCGGTCATCGTGTTGACCGCCCGCGACTCGGTGACCGACACGGTCTCCGCACTCGAGGGCGGCGCCGACGACTACATGGCCAAGCCGTTCAAGTTCGCCGAGCTGCTCGCCCGGGTGCGCCTACGGCTGCGGCAGGCCAACGGCCAGGCGGGACCCGTCGAGGACGTGCTCGAGGCCGGTGGCGTGGTGCTCGACCTGCGCGCCCGCACCGCCACCGTCGGCGGCCGCGAGGTCGTGCTCTCCGCCCGGGAGTTCAAGCTGGCCGAGATCTTCCTGCTCAACCCCGGCCAGGTGCTCTCCCGCGAGCAGCTGCTCTCCCACGTCTGGGGCTATGACTTCGACCCCGGCTCCAACGTCGTCGACGTCTACGTCGGCTACCTGCGCAAGAAGTTCGGCGCGCAGGCGATCACCACCGTGCGCGGCATGGGCTACCGCTTCGGCTGAACGCGCAACCCCCCACACTCCCCTACGTGAGCGTCGTCGCCGGGTACGGCGGAGGACGCTCACGTAGGGGAGTGTGGGGGGTAGGGGGCGCGTGGTGGGCCGCTCAGCGGGTCTGTAAGGAAGGTTCCCGTGAGTGTCGTGGGGCCTCGGGTCAGCTGGCTGGTCGTAGTTCGACCTCGAGGCCGAGTGCGCGTAGTTGTTTGAGGGCTCGTCGTTTGATCTGGTCGGGGTGGCTGAGCTGGTAGTGATCAGCGCCGAGATCGCGATAGGCGACGTCGTCGGTGAGCATGTGCCAGACCGAGGTCAGGATGGAACGCTCGATCGCGACGATGGCCCGTAGGCGTCCGCGGCGGGCAGCGATGCGGCGATAGCGGGCGGCCAGGTAGGTGTTCTTGCTTTTGGACGCAGCGAGCGCTGCGCTTCCGAGCGCGCCTTTGAGGTAGGAGTCCCCGGGGCGAGTCGTGCCCTGTTTCTTGCGGCCTGCGGACTCGTTCTGGCCCGGCGCGACCCCCGCCCAGGCCGCTAGGTGTGCTGGGGAGGGGAAGTTGCTCATGTCGCCGCCGGTCTCGGCGATGATCACATCGGCCACGATCACCGAGACCCCGGGAATGGTGATCAGCAGGTCGCGGAGATGCCGAAAGGGTTCGATCATCACCTCGATCCGCTCATCGAGGGTGGCGATGGCTTGGTCGTGTTGTTCGATGCGGTCCAGGTGCAGACCGATCATGAACGCGTCGTGATCGCTGAACCGGCCGGTGAGGGCGTCGATGAGCTGGTCTCGCTTGGCGCGCATCGTGCCCAAAGCCAGGTCCGCCAGGACCTCGGGATCACGCTCACCAGCCACGAGGGCTTTGAGCATCCGACGGGCCGAGACACCGTTGAGGTTCGAGGCCACGACCGAGAGCTTGATCCCGGGTGATTCCAGCCGCTTCTCCAACCGGGTGGTCTCACGGACCCGCTCACGGGCGATGATCGTGCGAGTCCGGGTGAGGTCACGAAGTTGTCGAACCTGCGGCGGGGGCACGAACGAAGCACGCACCAGACCGTGCGCGGCCAGGTCGGCCAACCACACAGCATCGGAGACGTCACTCTTGCGACCCGGGATGTTCTTGACGTGGCCGGCGTTGGCCAAGATCAACTCGAACCCGGCGTCCTCGAGCAGGTAGTAGTAGGGCTTCCAGTAGTCGCTGGTGGACTCCATCAGCACGCAACTGACCTGCTCGGCGATCAGGTACTGGCGCAGATCCAAGATCTCGCGAGTCATCGATCCCCAGTCGCTGACCTCGGTGCTCGTGGCGCGAGCACCCGAACCCTGGACACGCACGCACACTTTCGCGCTCTTCTTGCCGATATCGATCCCGGCGCAACGCGAGTGAATGACTTCCATGACATCCCCTAGGACCCGGCGCCGACAACGCCACCAACGCCAGCAATGCCAGTGGCGCTGTCGAGCAGTGATGTGGACAGGCGTGTGCCGCGGGGAGGGCCAGAGGTCAGACGAAGTCTGTAAGACGTGCTCGATGGCGACAATCCGCGGTTCCCGCGGAGACCCTCCGCGCCAAGCTCGATAACAGGCTCCGCCCCGCCCTGCAGGGTCGAGGCAGTGGCGCTAGAGACAAACGGCTGCGGACCGCGACACACCCCCCAGTGTGATCCTCAGCAGTACTCAGCGGAAGACCCCCGCCGACCGGCCCCAACCCCCGCGGAACCTTCCCCCCACGCATCGGTGAGCGAAGCCACCAAAGAGCTCGATACACCGTCGCTCGTTCCTCACGACGGCACTCGACCTCCTCGCTACGCTCGGACCTTGAAGCCGGCGAGGCGGCCGCGGGGGACGCGCGCGAGGGCGGGCTCGAGGGCCTCGGCGAGCTCGGCGGGGGCTGGCCGCTTCGCGGGGTCGGGGTCGAGCGCGGCGTAGACCGCCGCTGCCACGTCGGGGGCCACCTTGTCCTCGGGCAGCGTGTAGGACAGGTCGCGGGTCTGGGGGAAGCGCGCTGCGAGGTCGGCGCCGTCGCGGTCACCGTCGTCGAACGGCCGGTAGCCCGCGATCGCCTCGAACAGCGACGCACCCAACCCGAAGACGTCGCTGGCGTAGCCCGGCGTACCCGTCGTCGGCGGGTCCGTCTGCTCGGGCGCCATGTAGAGATCGGTGCCGATCGGGTAGGTCAGCTGCGCCGCCTGCTCGGGAGTGCGCGCCACGCTGAGGTCGATGAGTCGCGCGGGCGCACCCATGATGATGTTGCTCGGCTTGATGTCGAGGTGGACCAACCCGACCCGGCGGAAGTAGTGCAGGGCCGAGGCGATCTCGATCGCGAGCGGCAGGTACTGGTGCTGCTGCAACGGCCCGTACTTCCGGATCAGCGTCGAGAGCCGCGGCCCCTCGAGGTGCTCGAGGACCACGTGCGGGCGCTCCCCCTCGGTCACCGCCCGCAGCCCGCGGACCACCACCGGGTGGTTGACCAGGTCGAGGGAGGCGACCTCGCGACGCAGTCCTCGCAGCACACTCGCGGAGTCGACCAGCCCGGGGCGGACCATCTTCACCACGACGGCGCCGTAGGTCACGTCGTCGAAGGCGAGGTAGGCCTCGAAGTTCTCCCCACCACCGAGGAGCCGCATCGCGGTGAGGTCCTCGGTGATGGGGTCGCCCTCGGTGAAGCCCCAGGTGTCCTGAAGGTGCGCCCGGTGCTGGCTGGACATGCTGACTCCTTCGTTCTGCGGGTCAGCCGCGCGAGGCGGTGTCGCGGGAGACGGTGTCGCGCGAGACGGTGTCCTGGGAGACCGTGTCCCGCGAGACGGTGTCACGGCTCGGGACCGAGGCGCGCGAAGGCGCGCTCGCACGGGTCTGCCGACTCGGTGCACTGGCGCGGGTCTGCCGGCTCGGCGCGCTGGCGCGCGACGGCGCACTCGCGCGGGTCTGCCGGCTCGGCGCGCTGGCGCGCGACGGCGCACTCGCGCGGGTCTGCCGGCTGACGGCGCTGGCGCGCGGCGCCTTCGACCGCGTCACCTGGCTGTCCGCGCCGGCCCGGGTCAGGTCGTCCTCGGGCCCCTCGGGGTCCTCGTCGACGGTGACCAGCTCGGTGCTGGACTCCTCGCGCTTGGTGATGGCCGGCTCGTTGCTGACGGTGTCGGCGTTGCCCGGGAAGGCCATGACGCCGACGCCGACGAGTGCGGCCAGGCCGAGGACACTGCCGCCGGCGACCTTGGTGCCGGTGCGGCTGAGGGTGCTCTTGAGGTTCATCTCGCTCCTCCTGCGTTCGGGGCCCTGCTCGGGCTCTGGTGATGGACACCAGCCTGGAGCCGAGCAGTGAGGCGGAGGTGAGTCGTGGATGAGTCCCCTCTCATGTGGGGACTCCCCGCAGGGGTGGTGCGCCGGGACGGGATCGAACCGCCGACCGCTCGGGTGTAAACCGAGTGCTCTACCGCTGAGCTACCGACGCGCGCGCGGCACACGGTACCGCGGGGCATGAGAAACGGCCGCTGGCGTCTCGGGTCACCAGCGGCCGTTCGAGGGAGATCATGCACCAGCGCGCACGTGTTGTCATGCATCCGGACCAAATCGTGACCTGTGTCTCAACCGGCCTCACCCGACCGCGTCGAGCGCGGCCAGGTGCTGGGTGACGGTGCGCGGCTCCCCCATGCCGTGGTGCAGCGCCCACCGCACCACGCCGTCGGCGTCGAGCAGGAAGGACGAGCGCCGCGGACACCCCCGCTTCGCATCCAGTACGCCGAACGCTGCCGCCAGCGCGCCGTGGGGCCAGAAGTCGCTCAACAGCGGGAAGTCCAGGCCCTCGGCGTCGGCGAACGCTCGCTGGGTGAAGACCGGGTCGCAGGAGACGCCGACCAACACCGCACCGGTCCGGTCGAGGGCCGTAGCGAGCTCGGCGCTCCGGGCCAGGTCGCGCAGCTCGGAGGTGCAGACCCCGGAGAACGCGTAGGGGTAGAAGACCACCAGCGCCGGTCCCCCACGCAGGTCGGCGAGCCCGAGGGCGGCACCGTGCTGGTCACGCAGGGTGAGGTCCGGGGCAGCAGCGCCCACGCCCAGCGGCTCGCTCGTCAGGGCGTCACTCGTCGGCCGATGCCTCATGGGAGCCATCTTTGCGCAGCTCGCGCTTGAGCACCTTGCCGGTGGCGTTGCGCGGCAGCTCGTCGAGGAAGACGATCTCCTTGGGGACCTTGTAGCGCGCGAGGTTGGCCTTCACATGGTCCTTGAGCTCATCGGCCGACACCTCGGTGCTGGTCACGACGAACACCCGCAGACGCGCGCCGTAGTCGGGGTCCTCGACCCCCACCGCAGCCACGTCGGTCACCGCCGGGTGTTGGACCAGGCAGTCCTCGACCTCCTTGGGGAAGACGTTCTCCCCGCCCGAGACGATCATCTCGTCGTCGCGGCCCTCGACGTACAACAACCCGTCGTCGTCGTAGCGCCCCACGTCGCCGGAGGCCATCAGCCCGTCGACGACCTCCTTGCTGCCGCCGCCGGTGTAGCCCTCGAACAGCAGGTGGTTGCCGACGAAGATCCGCCCCGAGCTGCCGCGCGGGACCTCACGGCCCTCCTCGTCGAGGATCCGCACCTCGGTGGCGTGGGGCGGGCGGCCCGCGGTGGTGGGGGCGCGGCGCAGCTCGGCAGGCTGGGCGACGCTGGCCCAGGCGACCTCGGTGGAGCCGTAGATCGAGTAGAGGTTGTCACCGAAGCGGTCCATCCAGGCGGCAGCGAGGTCGCCGGGCAGCGCCGATCCCGAGGAGGCCACCACCCGGAGCCGGGGCAGGTCGTAGCCCGCCAGGGTGTCCTCGGGCAGGCGCAGGATGCGCTGCAGCATCACCGGGATGACCACGGCGGAGTCGCAGCCCTCGTCGCGCAGGGTGCGCAGGCACTCCTCGGGGTCGAAGGTGCGACGCAGCACCATCGTGGAGCCGAGCAGCATGGCGAGCGCGAAGTGGGCGTAGCCCCAGGTGTGGAACAGCGGCGCGGCGATATGGGTGCGCCACCCGAAGCGCAACGGCATCCGTGACAGCAGCGCCACGGCGGCCGGGATACCGGCCTCCTTGCGCGGGGCGCCCTTCGGCGTGCCCGTCGTGCCCGAGGTCAGGATCACCACCCGCGTGTGGCGCTCGGGCGGGGTGAGGTCGGCGGCCGGGTTCTGCGCGATCAGTCCCTCGAGCGTGGGCGGACCGTCGGAGCCGGGCTCGTCGTCGGTCCACCCCAGCACGCGGTGCTCGATGGGGGCGCCGGCGAGCAGGTCGGTGAACTCCTCGTCGTGGATCACGACGGTCGGTTGCTCGCGCTCGAGCACGTCGGCCAGCTGCGGTCCCGCGAACGCGGTGTTGAGGTAGAGCAGGTCCGCGCCGAGCTTGCCCACGGCGATGGAGGCATCCACGAAGCCGCGGTGGTTGCGGCACATCAGCGCTACCGCATCGCCCTCGCGGACCCCCAGCGCGGCGAGCCCGCGCGCCAGCGCGTTGGAGCGACGGTGCAGGTCGGCGAAGGTCAGCTCACCGCGTTCGTCGATGAGGCCGACGCGGTCGGGATGGCGTACGGCGAGGCTCGCGAAGCCCCCGGCCGGCCCGGTGCCCCACGCCTTGAGCGTGCTCAGGAGCCGGGCGAGGCGAACCGGACCGTACGGGCGCACGACGCCCGCCGTGGCCAGCACCTTCAACGACACCGCGGCGTCGGCGACCTTCGACATCCTCGTCCTCTCCTCGACGTCTCGCGAAACTGTAACCGCGAGTTACACGCGAGTCGAGGGAGCGTGACGGCCCTTACGCCCCGAAGCGCGGTGCCCGCTTCTCGAGGAACGCCTGCACGCCCTCGCGGCCGTCGGCGCCGACCGCGAGCTCGCGGATCGACAGCGTCTCGGCGCGCAGCCGCGTCTCGATCTCAGCCTCGGCAGCCGTGCGCACCAGTCGCTTCGCCGCCGCCTGCGCGGGACCGGAGCCACCGGCGAGCCGCGACACGATCTCCTCGGCGGTCGCGGCCAGCTCGGCCACCGGCACCACGCGGGCGACGAGCCCCGCGGCCAGCGCGTCGGCGGCCGACAGGGTGTCGTGGAGCAGGGCCATCCGCAGCGTGCGGTGGAGGCCCAGCGTGTGGACGAGGAGACTCGAGCCGCCGTCCGGGCTCAGCCCGACCTTGCCGTAGGCGAGGGCGAACACGGCGGTGTCGGCGGCCAGCACCACGTCCGCAGCCGCCGCCAGCGGGAACCCCGCGCCCGCGGCCGTGCCCTGCACGACCGACACGACGACGGCGGGGAGCCGCTGCAGCTCGCTGATGACGCGGTGCAGGGCGTCGGCGAGGTCGTCGATATAGCGCCCGACGTCGTCGGCACCGGCGAACGCCGCCAGGTCGCCCCCGACGCTGAAGAACCGCCCCTCGGCGGCAAGCACGACCACGCGCGCCGCGTCGCTGCGGGCGCGGAGTACCGCGTCGGTCAGGGCGGCGACCGAGTCGAGGTCGACGGGGTTCCCGCGGCCACCGTCGGTCAGGGTGATCCGCGCGACGCCGTCGGCGTACGCGTAGGAGACGGGCGATCCGGCGTCGGTCATCAGCGACCCTTCCACTGCGGTGTGCGCTTCTCGGCGAAGGCGGTGGCGCCCTCCATCGCGTCCTCGGAGGCGAAGACCGGGGTGACGATCGGTCCCTGCTCCTGCCAGCTCTGCTCGAAGGTCCAGTCGGCAGCGCGGCGGGCCAGCTCCTTGGTGACGCGTACGGCGAGGGGGCCGTTGGCCGCGATGGCAGCGGCCAGCTCGAGCGCCCCCTCGAGTGCGGCACCCGGCTCGGTGAGGCGGTTGACCAGACCCAGCTCGGCCGCCCGCGCGGCCGTGATCGGGTCCCCGGTGAGCAGCAGCTCGAGTGCGATGGCCCGCGGGATGCGCCCGCTCAGGTGCAGCGCAGCGCCGCCGCCGGCGACCAGGCCGCGCTTGACCTCGGGTACGCCGAGCTGCGCCGTGCGCGAGGAGACCACCAGGTCGCAGCCCAGGAGCAGCTCGAACCCGCCCGCCACCGCGTAGCCCTCGACCGCGCCGATGAGCGGCTTGGCCGGTGGCTGCTCGACGAGGCCGCCGAAACCGCGGCCCTCGACGTACGGCACGTCGCCGGTCACGAACGCCTTCAGGTCCATGCCGGTGCAGAAGGTGCCACCCGCACCGGTGAGCACGCCGACCCGCAGGGCGTCGTCGCCGTCGAGCTCGTCGAACGCCGCTGCCAGCCCGCGCGCGGCCGCTCCGTCGAGGGCGTTCTTGACCTGCGGACGGTTGATGGTGATGACCAGGACGTCGTCGCGGCGCTCGGTCAGGACGACCTCGGCCGCTGCGTTCTCGCTCATCGTGGCCCTCAGACGTCCGTGACCCGGATGCCGGAGTGCGCCTTGTAGCGCCGGTTGATGGCGATCAGGTTCGCGGTGAGTGCCTCGACCTGGTGGGCGTTGCGCAGGCGTCCGCCGTACACGCCCCGGACCCCCGGGATCGTGTCGGCGAGTGCCTGGACGAGGTCGGTCGCCTCACGGTCGTCACCCAGGACCAGCACGTCGGTGTCGACGCTGGCCTCGGGGTCCTCGAGCAGCACGGCGGACACGTTGTGGAACGCGCCGACCACGGTGCTGTCGGGCAGCAGGGCACGCGCCTGCTCGGAGGCGGATCCCTCCTCGACCTTCAGCGCGAAGGGGCCCTGCTTGTCGAAGCCGAGCGGGTTGACGCAGTCGACCACGATCTTGCCGGCGAGGTGCGGGGCCAGCTCGGTGAGCAGCTCACCGTGGCCGTCCCACGGGACCACGACCAGGACGACGTCGCCGGCCGCGGAGGCGCCGGCGTTGTCGAGCCCGGTCACGTTGCCGCCGGTCGCCTCGGCGAGCGTCGCCGCCGTCTCGGCCGCGCGCTCGGCGGAGCGGCTGCCCAGCACGACCGCGAGGCCGGCGCTGGCGAAGCGGCGGGCAAGCCCGCGGCCCTGGGGACCCGTCCCTCCCAGGACGGCGATGGTCTTGTCGGCAAGCTCCGCGGGAAGCGCGTTCATGGGTCGTCGGACTCCGTTCGTCACAGGTGAGGCGTCAGCACAGCAGACGTTCTGCGTGCGTACGCTCTCAACCTGTCACGAGACGTGCGTCACCGGGTCCGGTGTCACCATCCGGGCTCGGCCGGGTCTGGACTCAGGCGCGGGCGTTCTTCGGCGCCAACAAGCGCGTGGCGGCCCAGTCCCTGCTGACGGCCGCAGTGGTCGTGGTGGACAGACCGGCCACGTCGGCAGCCTCGGCGACGTCGGCGGGGTCGACCGTGCCCGGGCGTCCGACCTTCGGCGAGAGCAGCCAGATCACGCCGCCGTCCGCGAGGTCGGTCAGGGCATCCATGAGCGCATCGGCGAGGTCACCGTCCTCGTCGCGCCACCACAGCAGCACGGCGTCGACCACGTTGCCGTGGTCACCGTCCACCATGTCGGCGTCCAGGGTGTCCTCGATCGCGATCCGGAGGGCGTCGTCGACGTCCTCGTCCCAGCCGAGCTCCTGCACGACCATGCCCTTGCTGAAGCCGAGCCGGTCGCCGGCACCCACGGTGTCGTCGCCTGCGACGGACGCGCTCACCAGTCGTTCCTCCTCACGTCTGCGGGTCCGCTCATCGGCGTACCCACCGGCGCTCGGTGCGCCGGTTGGCGTGTAGTCCAGCCGAAAGGGTCCTACCGGCGCAAGCCCACGGCGGATTTGGGCGCGTCCGGAGCATCGGCACCGGGGCCTGCACGCGCCCGCGTGTGCCGCGTAGTGGGACTACCGACCGGTAGATTTTCTCCCCCGGTCGCACGTGACACGATGAAGTGGTGGCTACCACCGACGATTCCGACAAGACCGGGACCGCGGACTCCAGGCCCACAGGCCAGGCTCCGCCCGTGATTCACGAGGGACTGCCCACCCAGCTCCCCGACATCGACCCCGATGAGACCGCTGACTGGCTCGCATCGCTCGACGCGTTGCTCGACGAACGCGGCGGCTCGCGCGCTCGCTACGTGATGCTCAAGCTGCTCGAGCGGGCACGTGAGCGCAACGTCGGCGTCCCGGCACTGCGCAGCACCGACTACATCAACACGATCCCCCCGGAGCGCGAGCCCTGGTTCCCCGGTGACGAGGAGACCGAGCGCCGGATCCGGGCGTTCATCCGCTGGAACGCCGCGGTCATGGTCTCCAGCGCCAACCGCAAGGGGCTCGAGGTCGGTGGCCACATCGCGACCTACCAGTCCTCCGCCTCGCTCTACGAGGTCGGCTTCAACCACTTCTTCCGGGGCAAGGACCACCCCGGCGGTGGCGACCAAGTCTACATCCAGGGTCACGCCTCCCCCGGCATCTACGCCCGCGCCTACCTCGAGGGCCGGCTCACCGACACCCAGCTGTCGCGCTTCCGCCAGGAGGTCCAGCACGGCCCGGGCGCCGGGCTGGCGTCGTACCCCCACCCCCGGCTGATGCCGGACTTCTGGGAGTTCCCGACCGTCTCGATGGGCCTGACCGCGATCAACGCGATCTACCAGGCCCGGTTCAACCGCTACCTGCACAACCGCAACATGAAGGACACCAGCGACCAGCACGTCTGGGCTTTCCTCGGCGACGGCGAGATGGGCGAGCCGGAGTCGCTGGGCGCCATCGGCCTCGCGGCGCGCGAGGAGCTCGACAACCTGACCTTCGTCGTCAACTGCAACCTGCAGCAGCTCGACGGTCCGGTGCGCGGCAACGGCAAGATCATCCAGGAGCTGGAGTCCTACTTCCGCGGTGCCGGCTGGAACGTCATCAAGGTCGTCTGGGGTCGTGAGTGGGACGACCTGCTCGCCCGCGACGTCGACGGCGTGCTGGTCAACCGGATGAACCAGACCCCCGACGGGCAGTTCCAGACCTACTCGGTCGAGGACGGCGCCTACGTCCGCGACCACTTCTTCGGCACCGACCCGCGACTGCGCGCGATGGCCGAGCACCTCTCGGACCGGCAGATCCAGAAGCTGCCGCGCGGCGGGCACGACTACCGCAAGGTGTACGCCGCCTTCAAGGCCGCCACCGAGCACGTCGGCCAGCCGACGGTGATCCTGGCCAAGACCGTCAAGGGCTGGACGATCGACTCCCTCGAGGGCCGCAACGCCACCCACCAGATGAAGAAGCTGGACAAGGAGGCGCTGAAGAAGTTCCGCGACCGGCTCTACCTCCCGATCTCCAACAAGGACATCGACGAGGCCGAGATCGCGCCGTTCTTCCACCCCGGTGCCGACAGCCCCGAGGTCGAGTACCTCATGGAGCGGCGCAAGGCGCTCGGCGGCTCGCTGCCCAAGCGGGTCAACCGGTCGTCGCTGCCGAAGCTGCCCGACGACAAGGTCTACTCCGAGCTCAAGCAGGGCTCGGGCAAGAACGCCGTCGCGACCACCCAGGCCCTCGTCCGGCTGCTGCGCGACCTCATGCGCGACCCCGAGATCGGCAAGCGGATCGTGCCGATCGCGCCCGACGAGTACCGCACCTTCGGCATGGACTCGATGTTCCCGACCGCCAAGGTCTACAGCCCGCACGGGCAGAACTACGAGTCGGTCGACCGCAACATGCTGCTGGCCTACAAGGAGTCCACCGAGGGGCAGCTGCTCCACGAGGGCATCTCCGAGGCCGGGGCCGTCGCGTCGGCGACCGCCGCGGGGTCGGCGTACGCGACCCACGGCGAGCACATGATCCCGTTCTACATCTTCTACTCGATGTTCGGGTTCCAGCGCACGGGTGACTCGATCTGGGCGATGGCCGACCAGCTCGCGCGCGGCTTCCTCGTCGGCGCCACCGCTGGGCGCACCACGCTCACAGGTGAGGGCCTGCAGCACGCCGACGGCCACTCGCCGCTGCTGGCCGCGACCAACCCCGCGGTCGTGCACTACGACCCGGCGACGGCCTACGAGGTCGCCCACATCGTCCGCAGCGGGCTCGACCGGATGTACGGCGCCACCGACGGTCACCCCGACGGCGAGGACGTGATCTTCTACCTCACCGTCTACAACGAGCCGGTCGCCCAGCCCGCCGAGCCCGAGAACCTCGACCTCGAGGGGCTGCTCAAGGGCATCTACCACTTCGCGGTGCCCCCGAAGGTCGAGCGCACGGAGGGCGACGTCCCCCGCGTCCAGCTGCTCGCCTCGGGCGTCGGGCTGCCGTGGGTCAACGAGGCCCAGCGGATCCTGGCCGAGGAGTGGGGCGTGGCCGCCGACGTGTGGTCGGTGACCTCGTGGAACGAGCTGGCCCGCGACGCCATCGAGGCCGACCGCTGGAACCTCCTGCACCCGCAGGAGACCCCGCGCACGCCGTACGTCGCCGACAAGCTCCAGGCGGTCGAGGGACCGATCGTCGCGGTCAGCGACTACATGCGCGCGGTGCCGCTGCAGATCGCGCAGTGGGTGCCCACCGACTACCACGTGCTCGGCACCGACGGGTTCGGCTTCGCCGACACCCGCCCGGCCGCGCGGCGGTTCTTCCAGGTCGACGCCGAGTCCGTCGTCGTGCAGGCGCTCGCCGCGCTCGCCAAGCGCGGCGAGGTGTCGAACGACGTCGTCGTCAAGGCAGCCGAGCGCTACCGCGTCGACGACCCGACGGCCGTCGCGGGCCGCGAGCAGGAGGGCGGCGACGCGTGATCGGCCGCTAGGCCGAGACCTGCGTCGGGCCCGAGGCCGTGGCCTCGACCGGCGCGGGGACCGGCGCGCCGTTCTTGAGCAGCGCGCGCCAGCGCCCGCGGTGGTAGGTCGCCGCGGGCGTCCGGTGCGCGAACTCCCGCAGCAGCTCCACGAAGCGCTCGGGGTGCTCCTTGTGGGGGAAGTGCCCTGCGCCGGGCAGCACCTCGACCCACGCGTCGGGCGCGACCGTGGCGACGTGCTCGGCGTGCCTGGCCGGGATGACTTGGTCGGCGCTGCCCCACACCACGCACATCGGCATGGCCTGGGTGAGATAGGCACGGTCGACCATGGTGACGACCTGACCGCGCCAGTCGACGACCGCACGCACGACGTGCCGGATCGCGGCACGCGCGCGCGGGTCGGCGAAGGACTCGTAGATCGTCGCGACCTCGTCGAGGTCGCGCACCAACGGCAGGCGGGTGCGGGCGAGCGCCCGCATCCCGCCCGCACCGACGTGGCGGACACCCGGCATGGTCAGCAGTGCCATCGCCTGGTGGAAGCCGGGCATCGTGATCGCGCGGATGACCGGCGTGACCTCGGGTCCCAGACCTCCGGGGGCCACCAGCATCAGCCGCTCGGTGCGCTCGGGGAACTGGTAGGCGAACTGCATCGCCACCCCACCGCCGAAGCTGTGCCCGACGACGGTCACCTTGTCGATGCCGAGCACCGTGAGCAGATCGCGCATCCCGTTGGCGTAGCCGCCGAGGCTGTAGTCGGCGCGCGGCTTGTCGGAGTCACCGTGGCCGAGCAGGTCGGGAGCGATGACGGTGAAGTGCTCGG
The DNA here is from genome assembly GCF_030811215.1 of Nocardioides massiliensis. Lineage (NCBI taxonomy): Bacteria > Bacillati > Actinomycetota > Actinomycetes > Propionibacteriales > Nocardioidaceae > Nocardioides > Nocardioides massiliensis. The sequence goes on along the minus strand of NZ_JAUSQM010000001.1, from coordinate 2,310,564 downwards.
CCAGCGGCCCGATGACGGGCGCCCAGGTCGTGTGGTCGCAGCCCAGGCCGTGCAGGAGGAGGAGCACCGGACCCTGGCCCGCACGAACGTAGGCCCGCCGGTGCCCGTGGATGATGACGTGCTCGACCGTGGGTCGCATCGTCTGCTCGGCCATGCCGTCTCCTGTCGTTGACACCAGTCAACACCGTGTGTGGTGATCCATCGACCAGGCGCGGTCGAACCTGAACGGTGTCGTCCGAGCACTCCTCGAAGCGACTACTGTGCCCCGGGTGGCCAGAGCCAATCCGGGCGCACCCACGCCTCGTCAGCATCGCGCCCGCCTCGCCCAGCGCGTACGGCGCTCGTCGGGGCGGCTGGTCACGACGGCCACCGCCCGGATGGAGGCCGAGATGGCCTGGTTCCGCGAGCTCTCTGCCGAGGACCGGTCCTGGATCGGCCTGATCGTGGAGGCCGGCGTCCAGTCCTTCGTGACCTGGTTCCGCGACCCCGAGTCCACCGCTGTCCCCGCCGCCGACGTCTTCGGTGCCGCACCGCGCACGCTGACCCGGGTGGTCAGCCTGCGCCAGACCGTCGAGCTGGTGCGTCTCACCATCGAGGTCGTCGAGGAGAACGTCGCCGACATCGTGGGGGGCGAGGACGCCGCCGACATCCGTGAGGCGATCACCCGCTACGCCCGCGAGGTCGCCTTCGCCACGGCGGAGGTCTACGCCCGTGCGGCGGAGATGCGCGGGGCCTGGGACGCGCGGCTCGAGGCGCTCGTCGTCGACACCGTCCTGCGCGCCGAGGCCGACGACACCCTGACCTCCCGCGCCAGCGCGCTCGGGTGGCGTGGCGTCGGCGACGTGGTGGTCGTCCTCGGCCACACCGGGGCGGAGAAGGCCACCGCCGTCGACGACGTACGCCGCAGCGCCCGCGAGCACGGGTTCGAGGTGCTCGGGGCCGTCCAGGGCGATCGCCTGGTCGCCGTGGTCGGCGGACTCGCTCCCGGCGACCCGGCGGGGACGGCGACCGCAGGTGGGTGCGTGGCCGCCCACTGCGGCGACGGTCCGGTCGTCATCGGTCCCGCCGTACGCGGACTCACCGAGGCACACCTCTCGGCGCGCGCCGCCGTGGCTGGCCTGCGCGCCGCCGCGGGGTGGCCCGACGCGCCCCGCCCGGTCAACACCGCGGAGCTGCTGCCCGAGCGCGCACTCGCCGGCGACGGCCACGCCCGCCGCCAGCTGGTGGCCGAGGTCTTCGACCGCCTGCACGATCACGGGGACCTGCTCGCGACGTTCGCGGCGTACGCCGACCACAACGGATCGGTCGAGCGCACCGCCCGTGCCTTGTTCGTCCACGCCAACACCGTGCGCTACCGGTTGCGGCGCGTGGCCGACGTCACCGGCCTCGACCCGACCGACGCCCGGGACGCCTACACCCTGCGCGTGGCCGTCACTCTGGGCCGCCTCAGCCGCTCCGACTGAGCGTCCCCCGACGCCGGCCGGGCGCTCCGGGAGCCGCCCCCGGCGGGCCGCGATGTTTGTAGGGATCCCACAAGATCCCGTCCTGCCTTTCGTGCGCGCCGCACGCGGCTCCGACGACGTACGGCGGCACAGTGGTCACGTGCTCGTCATCGTCGCTCCCGGACAGGGATCCCAGACTCCCGGCTTCCTCACCCCGTGGGTGGCCGACCCGGTCTTCGCCGCGCGCATGCGGTGGCTCTCCGCCGTCGCGGGGATGGACCTCATCCACTACGGCACCGAGGCGGACGCCGACACGATCCGCGACACCGCGGTCGCACAACCGCTGCTGGTCGCCAGCGGCCTCGTCGCCGCGCTCGAGCTGTTCCCCCACCCGGCCGACGCGTTCAGCAAGATCGGCGCCGTGGCGGGCCACAGCGTCGGTGAGCTCACCGCCGCTGCTGGCGCCCGCGCGATCACCGCCGAGCAGGCGATGGTGCTCGTGCGCGAGCGCGGCCGGGCGATGGCCGACGCCGCCCGGCAGCGCCAGACCAGCATGACCGCGGTCCTCGGCGGCGACCGCGACGAGGTGCTGGCCGCGCTCGAGCGCCACGGCCTCACCCCGGCCAACGACAACGGCCCCGGCCAGATCGTGGCCGCCGGCACCCGGGAGCAGCTCGACGCGCTCAAGGCCGACCCGCCCGCCAAGGCCAGGCTCGTGCCGCTCCAGGTCGCCGGGGCCTTCCACACCGAGCACATGGCACCCGCGGTCGACGTCCTGGCCGACCTGTCCCGGGCGGTGTCGACGCACGACCCGCGCACCCCCCTGATCTCCAACCGCGACGGGCAGATCGTGCACGACGGCCAGGAGGTCGTGCGCCGGATCGTGTCGCAGGTGAGCAACCCGGTCCGCTGGGACCTGTGCCTGGAGACGATGCGCGACCTCGGCGTGACCGGGATCCTCGAGGTGCCCCCGGCCGGGACGCTGACCGGCATCGCGAAGCGCGCCCTCAAGGGTGTCGAGACGTTCGCCCTGAAGACGCCCGACCAGCTCGACGACGCCCGCGCCTTCTGCGAGCGTCACGGCACCCCGTCGGGCTACGACACCAACCCGACGTGGCGGATGGTCGTGTCGCCGGCGAAGGGCACCTTCCACGCCAGCGACACCTGCTCCGAGGGTGACCTCGTCGCTGCCCGCGAGCCGATCGGTGCGGTCCAGAGCCTGCGCGACCGCACCGAGGTCACCGCCCCGCACGGCGGCACGGTCGTCGAGTGGCTCGTGCAGGACGGCGATCTCGTCTCCCCCGGTCAGCCGCTGCTGCGCCTGCACCCCGAAGGCGTGCCCGCGTGAGCGCGACCCGAGGTACGGGGCTGCGCAGTGCGACCGGCGCGCGGCACGCGCGTCCCCTCGGTTTGGGTGCCTACCGGCCCAGCGTGGTCGTCCCCAACGCCGACATCGTCGAGGCGATCGACTCCAGCGACGAGTGGATCCAGCAGCGCTCGGGCATCCGGAGCCGCCGCTTCGCCGCGCCACACGAGACCGTGCTGTCGATGTCGGTCGCCGCTGCCCGCGAGGCGATCGAGGACGCCGGCATCGCGCCGGAGCAGATCGACGCCGTCATCGTCGCGACCGTCTCCCACATGCTGCAGACGCCCGCGGCCGCGCCGGCGATCGCCCACGAGCTCGGCCTGGCCCGCCCCGTGGCATTCGACATCTCCGCCGCCTGCGCCGGCTTCTGCCACGGTGTCGGCCTGGCCGACGACATGATCCGGGGCGGCAGCGCCCGCCACGTGCTGGTCATCGGCGTCGAGCGGCTCTCCGACATCACCGATCCCGAGGACCGCGGGACGGCGTTCATCTTCGCCGACGGTGCCGGCGCGATGGTCCTGGGCCCTTCGGACGAGCCGGGCGTCGGCCCCGTCGTCTGGGGCTCGGACGGCGAGCAGTTCGACCTCATCCGCCAGCGCGAGGACTGGCGCGACGTCGTCGCCGGTGACGACCCTCGGATGCCGCACCTGGTGATGCAGGGCAGCGCCGTCTTCCGCTGGGCGTCCTTCGAGATGGCGAAGGTCGCCCGCGAGGCGCTCGACCGGGCCGGGGTCACGGTCGACGACCTCGACGTGTTCGTCCCCCACCAGGCCAACATGCGCATCACCGACGCGATGGCTCGGGCGATCAAGCTCCCCGGCCACGTGCGCATCGCTCGCGACATCGTCGAGCAGGGCAACACCTCGGCCGCGTCGGTCCCCCTCGCCCTGCACCGGATGGTGGCCGAGGGCGAGGCCCGCAGCGGTGACCTCGCGCTGCTCATCGCCTTCGGCGCCGGCCTGTCCTACGCAGCGCAGGTCGTGCGCGTGCCCTGACCGGCAACGGTCCCCCGTTCGGCCGTCCGACGTCCGTCGTCCGGCACCTCCAGAGCTCCACCCGAGAAACCCACCCGAAGCAGCACCCCACGAAGGAGAACACCCCATGGCCACCACCGAGGAGATCCGCACCGACCTCGCAGAGATCGTCAACGAGGTCGCCGGGATCGAGCCCGCCGACGTCCAGCTCGACAAGTCGTTCGTCGACGACCTGGACGTCGACTCGCTGTCGATGGTCGAGGTCGTGGTCGCGGCCGAGGAGAAGTTCGGCGTAACGATCCCCGACGACGAGGTCAAGAACCTCAAGACCGTCGGCGACGCCGTCGCCTACATCGAGCGCGCCCAGAACGGCTGACAGCACAACGGCTGAGAGCGCCACGGCTGCCCGCAGCCTGCGCCCGGGTGGCCGGCCCCGCCGGCCACCCGCACCACCCAGCGCCACCCCCGCAGCAAACCGAAAAGGATCCTCATGAGCACCCGCGTCGTCGTCACCGGCCTCGGCACCACCTCGCCCGTCGGCGGTGACGTGGCCAGCACCTGGACCGCCCTCGTCGGCGGCGTGTCCGGGGTCCGCCCGCTGACCCACGACTGGGCCGAGCAGCTCGGCACGAAGATCGCCGCCGAGGTGGCGGTGGACCCGAGCGAGGTCCTCGACCGGGTCAAGGCCCGTCGCCTCGACCGTTCGGGCCAGCTCGCGCTGGTCGCCGCGCTCGAGGCCTGGGCCGACGCCGGGTTCTCCGTGGGCACCGACGAGGGCACCGACGGCCCCGACCCGCTGCGCATCGGCGTGGCGATGGCCTCGGGCATCGGCGGCGTCACGACGCTGCTGTCCAACTACGACGCGCTCAAGGAGAAGGGGCCGCGCCGGGTCTCGCCGCTGGCGATCCCGATGCTGATGCCCAACGGGCCCGCCGCGGCGATCGGCCTCACGATCGGCGCGAAGGCCGCCGTCCACACCCCCGTCTCCGCCTGCGCCTCCGGCAACGAGGCCATCGCGCTCGGCATCGACCAGATCCGCCTGGGCCGCGCCGACGTGATGGTCGTCGGCGGCACGGAGGCGGCCGTCCACCCGCTCCCACTGGCCGCGTTCGGTCAGATGATGGCGCTGTCGAAGCGCAACGACGAGCCCGAGCGGGCCTCGCGCCCCTGGGACAAGGGCCGCGACGGCTTCGTGCTCGGCGAGGGCGCTGCGGTGCTGGTCCTCGAGTCCGAGGAGCACGCCCGCGCACGCGGTGCGACGGTGTACGCCGAGGCGGCCGGCGCCGGCATCACCGCCGACAGTCACGACATCGCCCAGCCCGACCCGGAGGGCCTCGGCGCGACGCGCGCCATGGAGATGGCACTGCGCGAGGGCGGCCTCTCCGCCTCCGACATCCACCACGTCAACGCTCACGCCACCTCCACGCCGCAGGGCGATGTGGCGGAGGCGAAGGCCATCCGCGCCGCCCTGGGCGCCGCTGCCGACCAGGTGGTGCTGACGTCGACCAAGTCGATGACCGGTCACCTGCTCGGTGCCGCCGGCGCGTTGGAGTCGGTGGCCACGATCCTCGCGCTGCGCGACCGGGTCGTCCCGCCGACGATCAACCTCGAGGATCCCGAGGACATCGGCATCCAGATCGCGCGGGGCAAGCACCAGCTGCCCGACGGCCAGCTCGCCGCTCTCAACAACTCGTTCGGGTTCGGCGGCCACAACGTCGCCCTCGCCTTCCGGAGCGCGTGATGGTCTCGACCAGCTCGACCACCGAGGCGCCACGCTCCCCCGCACAGACCACCGCGACGAGTCCGGCGAAGCCGCCGCGCGAGCAGGACCCGCGCAACCCGCTGCACCGACTCACCGCGCTCTTCGACGAGGGCACCTGCTCCCCCATCACCGAGGACGACGGCTCGGGCATGCTGGCCGCCGTCGGCCACGTCGAGGGCAACCCCGCCGTCGCGTTCTGCTCCGACGCCACCGTCATGGGTGGCGCGATGGGCGAGGTGGGCTGCCGCGTGGTGGTCCGCGCCTACCAGCGCGCCCTCGCCGACGGCGTACCGATCATCGGCCTGTGGCACTCCGGCGGCGCGCGTCTGGCCGAGGGCGTGCTGTCGCTGCACGCCGTGGGCGAGATCTTCCACGCCATGACCCAGGCCTCGGGCAAGATCCCGCAGATCTCCGTCGTGCTCGGCCCGGCCGCAGGGGGTGCGGCGTACGGTCCCGCGCTCACCGACGTGGTGATCCTCGGTCCCGAGGGCCGCATCTTCGTGACCGGTCCCGACGTCGTGCGCTCGGTGACGGGCGAGGACGTCGACATGCTCCGCCTCGGCGGCCCCGAGCCCCACGGACGCCGCTCCGGTGTCGTGCACCTCATCGCCGAGACCGAGCGCGAGGCCCTCGACCAGGCTCGCGACGTCGCCACGCTGCTCGGCGCCCAGGGCAGCCTCGAGGTCGACGCCGTGGCCGACACCGACCTGGAGGCGCTGCTGCCGGAGTCGCCCAAGCGGGCCTACGACGTGCACCCGCTGGTCGAGGCCGTGCTCGACGCGGGCAGCGCGCTGGAGCTGCACGCACGCTGGGCGCCCAACATCGTCACCACGCTCGGTCGCTTCGGCGGCCGTACGGTCGGAGTCATCGCCAACAACCCCCTGCGGCTCGGCGGGTGTCTGGACTCGCTGTCGGCGGAGAAGGCATCGCGGTTCGTGCGGATGTGCGACGCGTTCGGCGTCCCGCTGATCGTGCTCGTCGACGTCCCCGGCTACCTGCCGGGTGTCGGCCAGGAGTGGGACGGTGTCGTCCGCCGCGGCGCCAAGCTGCTGCACGCCTTCGGTGAGGCCGTGGTGCCGCGGGTGACGCTGGTGACCCGCAAGACCTACGGCGGCGCCTACATCGCGATGAACTCCCGCTCGTTGGGCGCCACGAAGGTGTTCGCGTGGCCCGGCGCGCAGGTCGCCGTCATGGGTGCCGTGGCTGCCGTCCGCATCCTGCACCGACGCCGGCTCGCCGACGTCGCTCCGGAGATCCGGCACCAGGTCGAGACCGAGCTGGCAGCCGAGCACGAGCGGATCTCGGGCGGGGTCGACAAGGCGGTCGAGATCGGCGTCGTCGACGAGATCGTCGCCCCCGACCGCACCCGCTCAGCCCTGGCGCACGCGATCGCCGACGCCGGGCTCGTGCAGCGCGGTCAGCACGGCAACATCCCGCTCTGACCCGGGCGGCACGTCCGGCCTCAGACCCGTCCGAGGCTGTGGTCGAGGAACGTCCGCGTGCTGTGCATGAAGTCGGACCAGCGGGAGGAGAACTTGTGTGCCTCCCCGGCGTAGAACCGCAAGTCCACCGGGGCGCCACCGGCCTTGAGCCTGCTCGCCGTACGCCGGCTCCACCGCGGCAGCGTCTTCGCGTCGGCGAGACCGTGGTGGATCTGCACGGGGATCGTGATCCGGTGCAGGTAGGAGTCGGAGCTGATCTGGCGCCAGTACCTCGGGCGGGTGCGCGGGGTGCCGAAGGCGCCTTCGATCCGCTCGGAGAGCTGGCGGTGGGTGCGACGGGTGCCGACGAAGTGTCGGTAGTTGTCGGTCATCGACGCGCTCAGCGGTGAGTAGAGCACCGCTGCGTGGGCCAGGCGCGGCCGGGCGGCGAGTGCGTTGAGCACCACGCCCCCGCCCATCGAGCGGCCGAACAGCGCCAGGCGCGAGGTGTCGGCGTACGGCAGCCGGGCAGAGCGCACGGCCCGGACCAGGTTGATCAGGTCCTCGGCGTAGCCCCTCGGCCTGCGCACCGTGCGCCCGCGCGGCTCGGTGAAGGAGCCTCCGTAGTTGCGGTAGTCGGTCTGCACCACGACGTAGCCGGCATCGGCGAGGTAGGCCTGCTCGCGCTCGAGCGTGGCGCCGCTGAAGTAGACCGCGGGGTCGACGTACCCGTGCGCCATGACGACGACCGGGAACGGACCCGGGCCCTGCGGGACGCTGATCGAGCCGGTGACCTGACGCCCCGCAGAGCGGTAGACGATCTCCTGCATCCGGTGCCCCGGGGTCTCCCACAGCGTCGACCGGATGCGCAGCTGACCCCCGTCGAAGCGGGTGCGGGCCAGCGTCGGGATGTGGCTGACGTTGAACGGCGTCGACACGTCGTTGTGGGCGCCGTAGCGCGGGAAGGCGTACGCCGAGCGCGCCGGCGCAGCGCCGGGGATGAGGACGGCGACGAGGCCGGCGATGGCCAGACCGGTCAGGATGAGGAGGAGGGGGCGCCGCGACGAGCGGGCGGGGCGGTTCTGCACGGGAGAATCATCGGGTCGGCCCCCGGGTGAAATGACCGATTCGACGCCCCGTTATCGATCCGTGAGGAAAGCGTGTCCCTGGCTTGCGGATTCCTTGCGGTTTGGGCGATTCGCGCAGGTCAGCAGGTGTCCTGGGTCACTCAGACGACGTGGTGCAGCCACCGCACCGGAGCCCCGTCGCCGGCGTGCCGGAAGGTCTCGAGCTCGTCGTCCCACGGCTTGCCGAGGAGCTTGTCGATCTCGAGCAGCACGGTGGTGTCACCGAGCGCGGCCTTCACCACGGCCGCCTTGAGCCGGTCCTCGGGGATCATGATGTCGCCGTGCAGGCCCGTCACGGCGTGGAAGACGCCGAGGTCGGGGGTGTAGGAGAACCGCGCCGCCTCGCTGCTCGGCGTCGCGTCCTCGGTGACCTCGAAGCGCAGGTGGTTCCACCCGCGCAGCGCGGAGGTGATCGCCGCGGCGGTACCGCTGCTGTGCGACCACGAGTACTCCGCGCGGTAGGTGCCGCTCTGCGCGGGCTGCGGGGTCCAGTCGAGGTGCACGGGCACGCCGAGCACGCCGCCGAGCGCCCACTCGATGTGCGGGCACAGGGCGGACTGCGCGGAGTGCACGTAGAGCACGCCGCGCGTGGTGGCCTGGGTCGAGGCACGTGTGGTCACCGAGGGCTCCTTCGTCCTTGCTCCGGCGCGAGCTGCGCCTTCCCCAGCGTTCTCGGCAGTCGGAGGTGGACGATCGGCCGTCGGCTTCGCCGGTGGTCGACTCCTGGTGGTGCTGTGTAGTTCTGTGGCCATTGTGACGCACGAGGCGTCATTGCGCCAGCATCGACGTCGTCAGGCGTGCGCGGCGCCTCCCGCGTCGGTGTCCGCCCGGGCGGGGTGACACACGACGCCCAGCACGTCGCGGGCGATGCCGAGGCCGCCGAGGTGGCTCTCGCCGTCGATCACCGACAGCGTCGCATGCGGCATCCGCGCCACCGCGTGCTCGCCGTGCCGGAACGGGACGATGTGATCGGCGTCGCCGTGCCACCAGTGGACCGGGACCCGGACGTCGGCCAGGTCGAAGCCCCAGTGCCGACAGAACAGCACCAGGTCGGAGAACGGCGCGCTCATCTGGAACCGGCTGCCGTTGAGGAGGTCGTCGACGAACATCGCCTTGAACTCCGGGCGCGCCAGCAGGTTGCGGTCGCCGGCCGGCTGGAAGTGACCGTAGAGATCGACGGCGGGGTTCGCCAGCGGACGCACCACCCGGATGACCCCGCTCACCGCGGCCCCCATGGCCAGGCGTCCGCGCCGCAGCACGGGCTCGAGGCGGACGGCGAGCTGGATCGGTCCGCCTGCGGCGGCGTCGGGACCCACCGTCGGCGCGACCCCGCCGAGGACGCCCACGGCCTCCACCCGGTCGGGGAAGGCGGCCGCGGCGGCCAGCGCGTAGGGCCCACCGCCCGAGAGACCGACGGTGCGGAACGTGTCGATGCCGAGCGTGTCCGCGAAGAGCGCCAGGTCCTCGGTCCAGTCGAGGACGTCGCGGTAGAGGTGCGGGGTGGAGCTCCCGATCCCGGGACGGTCGATGCCGATGATCCGCAGCCCCTCGGACTCCGCGATCGCCCGCGCCTCGACGGGCACCTGCCGCCGGGCACCCGGGGTGCCGTGCATCCACACCACGACCCGGCCCCGCGGTACGCCGTACTCCGCGAAGCCCAGGCGTCGCCCGTCGCGCACCGCGACGGTGCCCTCGAGCCGCGGCCGTGTGACGTCCGTCATGGACGAGGATCATGCCACCGCGCCCGCGCCGACGGGACCTGTTCCGCCCGACGGACCCGGTCCGTCCCTGCACTGCACGCGGTAGCGTCTGGTCAGACCGATCCGCGACCGAAAGGCACCTGGGCCAGGATGGCCGACGACCAACCCCCTGATCGCCGCCCCTCCTCGTCACCTTCGCACCGCACCGCCCGGAGCCTCGCGTGACCGAGCTGCTCCTGCTGCTCCTGGCGCTGCTGATGGTCGCCGCCTGCGGGCTGTTCGTCGCTGCGGAGTTCTCGTTCGTCACCGTCGACCGCTCGACCGTCGACCGGGCCGCGTCCTCCGGCGACCGCGGGGCCGAGGGGGTGCAGCGGGCGTTGCGCACGCTGTCGACCCAGCTCTCCGGCGCCCAGGTCGGCATCACCATCACCAACCTCGCGATCGGCTACCTGGCCGAGCCCGCGCTCGCCCGCCTGCTGCAGGAGCCGCTCGCCGACCTCGGCCTGAGCGCGAGCCAGGCCTCCGGCGTCGCCTTCGGCCTCGGCTTCACCCTCGCCACCGGCTTCACCATGATCTTCGGCGAGCTGGTGCCCAAGAACCTCGCCATCGCCAGGCCGCTGGCCACCGCCCGCGGCACCCAGCTGTTCATGCGTGCGTTCACCGGCGCGATCGCGGTGCCGATCCGCTGGCTCAACGGCTCAGCCAACGGGCTCGTCCGAGCCCTCGGCATCGAGCCCCAGGAGGAGCTGCGCTCGGCGCGCACGAGCGAGGAGTTCGTCTCGCTCGCCGCCCGCTCCGCCACCGAGGGCACGCTCGACTCCGAGACCGCGCATCTCGTGCAGCGGTCGGTGGCCTTCGGGCCGCGCATGGCCGCCGAGATCATGACCCCGCGCGTGCAGATGGTCGCAGTCGACGTGAAGGACCCGGTGACCCGGGTGATCGCCCTGTCGCGGGCGACCGGCTACTCCAAGTTCCCCGTCACCCAGGGTGCCAGCGACAACGTCGTGGGAGTCGTGCACGTCAAACAGGCGGTCGCGCTGCCCTGGGGCGAGCGCTCCACGAAGGTGCGCGACGTCATGGTCCCGCCCACCGTCGTCCCCGGCTCGCTGCGCCTCGACCCCCTGCTGACCCTGCTGCGCGGCGAGGGGTTCCAGCTCGCTGTGGTGGTCGACGAGTACGGCGGCACCGACGGCGTTGTCACGCTCGAGGACGTCATCGAGGAGATCGTGGGCGAGATCGCCGACGAGCACGACCGCTACGGCAGCCAGATCCGCGCTCGCAAGGACGGCTCCTGGACGCTGTCGGCGATGCTGCGCCCCGACGAGGTCGCGGACGTCAGCGGGGTGTCGCTGCCGGAGCACGACGACTACGACACCGTGGGCGGCCTGATCATGCGTGCGCTCGGACGGGTTCCGGTGCGCGGTGACAGCGCTGTCGTGCCCCTGCCGGTCGAGCACCCCGAGGACGGTGATCCCCCGCCGCCCGACGTCGCCGAGCTCACCGTCGAGCGGATGGACGGCCTGCGGGTCGACCGGGTCCGGATGGTGCGCCGCGCCGCCCGACCCGGCGAGCACGAGGAGGCGAGCCGATGAGCGACTACACCGCACTCCTGCTGGCGATCTTCCTGCTCGTCGCCAATGCGTTCTTCGTCGGCGCGGAGTTCGCCCTGATCTCCGCACGCCGGTCCCAGATCGAGCCGCGAGCCGCCGCCGGCTCCCGCGTCGCGCGTACGACGCTGCGGGCGATGGAGCAGGTCTCCCTGGTCATGGCCGGCGCCCAGCTCGGCATCACCGTCTGCTCCCTGGGCCTCGGTGCGGTCGGCGAGCCCGCGGTGGCGCACCTGATGGAACCGCTGTTCGCCGCCCTCGGCGTCCCCGACCACCTCGTGCACCCGGTCGCGTTCATGATCGCGCTGACGCTCGTGGTCTACCTGCACGTCGTGCTCGGGGAGATGGTGCCGAAGAACATCGCGATCGCCGGCCCGGAGCGCTCGGCGCTGCTGCTGGGGCCGCCGATGATGGTCGTCGTCACCATCATCAAGCCGCTCGTCGTCGCGCTCAACGCGACCGCCAACGGCATCCTGCGCCTCTTGCGGGTCGAGCCGCGCGACGAGATCGCCTCGGCCTACACCCGCGAGGAGGTCGAGGCGATGGTCGACGAGTCCCGCCAGGAGGGCACCCTCGCCGACGAGGAGTACGAGCGGCTCGCGGGTGCGCTGGGATTCACCGGTCGCCAGGTCGCCGACGTCGCGCTGCCGGTCGAGACCCTCCAGTCGGTGCACCGCGGCGCACGGGTGATGGACCTCGAGGCGGCGTGTGCCGCTACGGGCTACTCCCGCTTCCCGGTGGTCGGCGACGACGACGAGCTCGTGGGCTACCTGCACATCAAGGACGCCCTCGAGGTCGACCCCGAACGCCGTACGCGCACCATCGATGACAAATGGGTGCGCCCCTTCGCCAACATCCGTCCCGTCGACACCTTGAGCGAGGCGCTGCAGACGCTGCGCGCCAAGGGTGCCCACATGGGCCGGGTGGTCGAGGCCGACGGACAGGTGCGGGGACTCGTCATGCTCGAGGACGTGCTGGAGGAGCTCGTGGGCGAGATCCGCGACGCGACCCGGGCCGACGCCCCGTCCGACGATCCGTCGGGCGCACCACTACCCTGAGCCCGTCCGCCCCCGCACCCTCAGCAGGAGGAACCGTGAAGAACTCGTTGGTCCGCGCCACCGGCATCGCCCTCGCCGCGACGGGAGGTGCGCACTTCGTCGCTCCCGAGATCTTCGAGGACCTCACGCAGGCGGCGTTCCCGCAGGACACCGAGACCTGGATCAAGCGCAACGGCGCCACCGAGGTGGCCCTCGGCCTCGGTCTGGTCAGCCGTCGCACCCGCAAGCTGGCCTCCGTCGGTCTCCTCGCGTACGTCGGCCACCTGGCCTTCCGCATGGCTGGCAACCGCAAGGGCTGACGCCGCCGTGACCCTCCACCCCCGCACCCCGCGCCGCGCCCTCCGCAGCGCCGGGGTGCTGCTGGCCGCATTCCTGCTCGCCGCGTGCGGCGGATCGGCGCAGGACTCCGTCAAGGAGGACCCGGCCGTCACGGAGTCACCGGCGCTCCAGGCGACCCCTTCGCCCGAGGCCGAGGAGTCGCCGGCCGAGGACCCCTCGCCCGCCCCAGAGCCTGTCTCCTCCGACGGTCCCTCGGAGGTCATCCTCGGCATCGAGGTCGCCGGAGACTCGATCTCCCCGAACGCGATCAAGACCTCGCTGCCGGCCGGCGGCATCCTCACGCTGCGGATCACCGCCGACCGCTCCGGGGAGTTCCACGTGCACGCGCGTCCGGAGTCCTACATGCAGTTCGGCCCGGGCGAGACGACCAAGAGCGTGACCCTCGAGAACCCCGGGATGGTCGAGATCGAGGAGCACGACACCGGCTTCACGATCGCCATCATCGAGGTTCGCTGAGGTGGACGTGGGCCGTCGCCCCTCCGGGAGCGTCGGTGACCACGTCCTCGCCCACGGGGTCGGCGGGGCCGCGGACCTGCCGATCCCGGCGGAGTGGGCCGTCACAGGTGGTGCCGCCGCCCTCGCCCTGACGTTCGTCGTCCTGCTCCTCGCCTGGCGTACGCCCCGGTTCGCGAGCGCGGCCGAGCGCCCCGTGCCCCGGCTGGACCGGGTCGTCGGCTCGACGGCGTTCGTCGTCGCCGTGCGGCTGATCGGCCTGGTCGCCACGGCGTACGTCGTGGTCGCGGCGGTCTGGGGCGAGGACTTGCGCCTCAACCCGGTGTTCGGCGTCGTCTACGTGCTGCTCTGGGTCGGACTGGTCCCGGCCAGCCTGCTGCTCGGTCCCGTCGTCCGGACCCTGAGCCCGCTGCGCACCCTGCACGTCGTGCTGTCCCGCCTCACCGGTGGCGACCCTGCCCGCGGGCTCGTCACGCTCCCCCGCTGGCTCGGCTACTGGCCGGCGGCGCTCGGCCTGCTCGCCTTCGTGTGGCTCGAGCTGGTCCACCCCGAGCAGACCTACCTCACCCCGGTCCGGGTCTGGTTCGCCTGCTACGCCGGGGCGATGCTGGTCGGGGCCGCGGTGTTCGGTGACCGCTGGTTCGCTCGGGCAGACCCGTTCGAGGTCTACTCCACGCTGGTCGCCCACCTCTCGCCGTGGGGCCGGAGCGACGACGGGGCCCTGGTCGTGCGGAACCCGCTGCGCAACCTGCGGACGATCCCGGTCGAGCCCGGCCTGGTGGCGGTCGTCGCCGTGCTGCTCGGCAGCACGGCCTTCGACAGCTTCCGCGAGGCTCCGGTGTGGCGCCGGGTCGTGCAGGACCTGACCTCGGGCGCCACGTGGGTCAACACCGGCGTCCTGGTCGCCTTCTGCGCGGGCGTCGCGCTGGCCTTCTGGGCCGCGACCGTTGCCGTGCGTCCGCGCCGGCCCTGGACCCGACGCGAGGTCCCCGGCCTGTTGGCGCACTCGGTCGTGCCGATCATCCTCGGCTACATGGTGGCCCACTACGCGTCGCTGCTGGTGGAGTACGGCCAGCAGACCATGATCTATCTCAGCGACCCGCTGGTGCGCGGGGACGACCTCCTCGGCACCGCCGACCTCACCGTCGCCTACGTGCTGTCGTCACGCCCGGGCATGCTCGCGACGCTCAAGGTGGTCGCGATCGTGCTCGGGCACCTGCTCGGCGTCCTCGCTGCCCACGACCGCTCGTTGGAGCTGCTCGACGAGCGTCGGCGGGTCAGCGGTCAGCTGCCGTTGCTCGCCGTGATGGTCGCGTTCACGTTCGGCGGGCTGTGGCTGCTGTTCGGGATCTGATCGGCCTCGACCCGGATCAGCCCTGCATCCCGTCGAGGGCGAGGACGGCGCCCGAGATGTAGCCGGCGGCCGCCGAGGACAGGTAGACGATCGACGCCGCGACCTCTGCGGGCGGCATGAACGACGTGCCGTCCAGGAGCGGGTTCATCCGGTCGGTCAGGCGCGGGTGCAGGTCCGACGGGTAGCTCTTGGCGACCTCGGCCACGAGCGGCGTGTCGACACCCCCGGGGCACACGCAGTTGACCCGGATCCCGTCGGGCGCCAGCTCCATCGCCAGCGAGCGGGTCAGATGGACGAGCCCGCCCTTGGCCGCGGCGTACGCCGCCACGTAGGGGTTGGGGATCCGGCCGGCGACGGAGGCGACGTTCACGACCGACCCGCGCGCCGTGCGCAGGTAGGGCAACGCCGCCTGCATCGTCAGGAACGGCCCCTTGAGGTCGACGGCGAGAGTGCGGTCCCAGACGTCCTCGGTGATCGTCTCGAGCCGCCCGAACTGCGGGATGCCGGCCACGTTGGCGAGGACGTCGATGCGCCCGTCGACGGCAGCACCGTCGATCGCCGCGGTGACGGCCGCGCGATCGGTGACGTCGCAGGTCACCAGTTCCGCGCCGGCAGGGGCGGTGCCCGCGACGTCCAGACCCACGACCCGGTCACCCAGCTCGACGAAGGCCGCCGCGGTCGCGGCCCCGATCCCCGAGCCGGCTCCGGTCACGACGACGACCCGTGGTGCTCCGTCTGCAGCAGTCATGGTCGACAACGTAGTCCACCAACGAGAACGTGTTCTCGTTTCTGCGGGCGCGCCTCAGCCCGTCGGGTCGAAGCGCAGATGTGTGGAGAGGTCGCCCACGAGTCGCATCCCCATGCGCCGCTCGGCGAAGCACCACTTCCCGTCACGGCGGGCGAAGACGTCGTCGTAGGTCCCGGTGAGCAGCGGGCGCAGCTCTCCTCCGTCGGGCTGGTGGAGCACGAGGTACGACGAGCGGCAGGCGAGACGGTCCGCGTCGTCGCCCGGATCGGCGAACCGGGTGCCGAGCACGAGGTGGTGGGTGCGCGGTGTGCCGTCAGCGTGCAGGCGCAGCGAGCCGCGATAGAACGCCGTCACCTCCGCCGCCCCGGTCGCGAACGGCGTACCGGTCTCATCACACAAGCGGGCATCGGCCATCAGCTCGCCGAGGGCGTCGAAGTCGGCGGCGTCGACGAGGTCGCCGTAGATGCTGAGCAGGTTGCGGACGCGGTCGGCGTCGGAGAGGGCCACGCCCGGAGCCTAGAGTCGCGGGCTCCCCCAGCACAGCGGGCACTGCGCGCCGCCATCCGCGCGAGGACCGACCAGGTGCAGTGTCTCGAGCCCGGTGCCGCAGAGCGTCTGGTAGGAGCCGGGCCGGGCCGCGTGCACGACACCGCACGCCGCGATCAGCTTTCCGGCCCGCCGCTCCGGCTGCTCCTCGCAGTAGCTGAGCAGTCGCGGCTCCGTCATGGGCCGACCGTACGACGGCCCCGCCCCCGGCGGCATCGGCCGAACGGTCGATTCGTCATGGCGAGACCGGGGTCACAGCCGGATCGGGAACACCGACGGATCGCTGGACGCTTCAACCTTTGACGTACCCGCCCCCGACGAACAGGACCCCCATGACTGCGACCCAGACCCGCCTGCCCGTGCTCGACGAGACCGGGCGCTCCGCGCTGTTCACTGCCGCTCGCACGGTCAACAACTTCGCCGACACCCCGGTGAGCGACGAGGAGCTGCGTTCGATCTGGGAGCTGGCCCGGTGGTCGCCGAGTGCCGCCAACAGCCAGCCGCTGCGGGTGCTGTTCGTCCGCACCGAGGAGGGCAAGGCGCGCCTGCTCCCCCACCTGGCGGAGGGCAACCGCACCAAGTCCGCGCAGGCCCCCGTGGTCGCCGTGCTCGCGCACGACGTGGACTTCCACGAGCACATGCCGCGCGTCTTCCCGATGGCGGGCGAGTCGCTGCGGGACGGGCTGGCCCAGGACGAGTCCGCCCGGGTCGGGATGTCCTCCTACAGCGCAGCGCTGCAGACCGGGGTGTTCCTGCTCGCCGTCCGGTCCGTCGGCCTCGCAGCCGGTCCGATGAACGGCTTCGACCACGCCGGCCTGGACGCGGAGTTCTTCGCGGGCACCAACTGGCGCAGCCAGCTCGTGGTCAACATCGGCCACCCCGGTGCCGACCCCTACTTCGACCGGCTCCCCCGCCTCGAGCTCGACGAGGTCATCGCCTGGGCCTGAACGACCTCGGGCTCGGCGTGCTCGGCACGCCAGTCCGGGTCGACGCGCTCCATCAACGCCATCGCGTCGTGCGGCGCGAAGCCCTTGGCGTCGTTGTCGAAGTAGACGACGACGTCCGCGTCCTCGGCCCAGTCGTGGCACCGCTGCGCCCACCGGTCGAGCGCGTCGGAGGAGTAGCCGCTGGTGTAGAGCTCGGTGTCGCCGTGCAGGCGGACGTAGACCAGGTCCGTCGTACGCCGGGTCGCCATCGGGAACTTCTGGGCGGTGTCGGCGACGACGCACGCGATGTCGTGCTCGGCCATGAGGTCGAACGACTCGTCGGTGCAGAACGACTCGCTGCGGAACTCCAACGCGTGGCGCAGCGGTCGGTCCTCATCGGTGGTGGTGAGCGCACGGTCCTCGGGGACCTTGTCGTCGTGACGCGTCGCCAGCTCTGCCGCCTCCCCGGTCGTGCGCGGCAGCATCCGGTAGAAGTCCGCCATCCGCTCGGCGTCGAAAGGCAGTCTCGCGGGCAGCTGCCACAGCACGGGTCCGAGCTTCGACCCGAGGCCGAGCACGCCGGAGGCGAAGAAGTTGGCCAGCGCCGTCTCGACGCCGCGCAGCTTCAGCATGTGCGTGATGTAGCGCCCTCCCTTGACCGCGAACACGAAGTCGTCGGGGGTCTCGTCGCGCCATCGGGCGTACGACGTGGGGCGCTGCAACGAGTAGAACGAGCCGTTGATCTCGATCGAGCTCAGCCGCGCCGCTGCGTACGCGAGCTCGCGGCGCTGCACGAGACCCTCGGGGTAGAAGTCGCCGCGCCACCCGGCGTACGTCCACCCCGAGATGCCGACCCGGATGCGTCCTGCCATGGCTGCACCGTGCCCGCGGAGGGCCGATGCCACGCCCGGCCGGGGTCAGCCGGGCTCGGCCGGGGTCAGCGGCGGGCGATGAACCCGTCGATGGCTACCGGCTTGCCGCTGCTCAGCACCCGGACGACCAGTCGGCCCGTGCGGACCTTGCGGGTGGGCTTGAGACGGATCACCCGCTGGTGGTGGACGTTCTTGGTGCCCAGGTTGACCGTGCCCAGCGTCTTGCCGCCGTGGACGACCCGGACCTTCCCGCAACGGGGACAGCTCCGGACGACCAGGCTCACCTGCTTGGCCTTGACCCTGCTCAGCGCCAGCGTGGCACCCTGACGGCTGGTGGTCGTGAGCGTCCTGCTGTAGGCGCGAGGTGCACGTGCCTTGCTCCAGGCGGTGCCTGCGTTCAGCCGGCGCTCGTCGGTCGCGATGGCGCGACAGGTCGCCGGACTCCATGGACCCGTGACGCCGCCGGTGTTGCGAGCCCGGACCTGGAAGCAGGTGGTCCGTCCTGGCGCCAGGTTCCACGGTCGGGTGGTCCCGCTCAGACCGCGCAGCACCCGCCACCGGGTGAAGGGACCCTGCGCCGTGGCCGTACGGACCCGCAGGTCGTAGCTGCGGATCGGCGCCGGCGCGGTGGCCTCCCACGCCAGGGTCACCTGGCGCTGGGTGCCCGCCTTGACGGTGAACGGGGTCATCGTGGCCCGGGGAGCCACCGCCTGGCCGACCCGGTCCACCGTGGCCAGCCGACCGTTGTCGGTGTAGACCACGGTGAAGACGCCGCCCGGCGTCGCCGTCACCTGCGGGGCCGGTGTGACCACGTCGGTGTCGGACGCGCCCGCGAGGTCACGCGGACGCTGCCATGTGCCGCCGACCGGGCGGTACGCCGCCTGCGGCCGGCCCTGTCCGGTCTCCCTGTCGTCGGTGGACCAGGTCGCCAGCAGGTTGCCGTGTCCGTCGGAGGCCAGCTCCGGCGCCGACGGGTGCGGCAGCCGCCCGGTCAACGCCACTGCCTTGCCCCACCGCCCCCGCGGGCCGCGCGTCATCGCCATCACGCGACCAGCTCCCTGTCCGCTGACCCAAGCGACCGTGACCGTCCCGTCGTCCGCCACCGTGACGTCGGCATCGCGCACCACGCCTGGCGCCTCGAGGATCCGCTCCGCCCGCCACCGGTCCCCCGGCGCTTTTGTGATCATCGTGATCCGCGAGGGCGAGGTGAACCCCTCGTCGTCGTGCAGCGCGGCGACGACGTAGGCGGTGCGGTCGGCTGTGGTGTGCGCGCGAGGGTCACCGTTGGTGAAACCCATCGCGATCCGGACCGGCTCGGTGGCCCGAAGTCCAGCCCCGCCGCTTTGCGCCCACAGCGCTCCGGAGGCCGACGACATCAGCAGATGCACGACGTTCCGCTCGCCGAGAGCCAGGACACCTAGACGATCGCGGCGAGCGAACAGAAAGCCGCTCCCCATACCGGCTCCGGTTGGCCCCCATTGTCCTCCGGCCGACTGAACACTCAGAACCTCGCCCCCACCACCAGAGCCGTCGGCCCCGTGATCCACCCACCGGTGCAAGATGTACGTTCGACCGTCGGGATCTGCGACGGCCCCGTAGCCGGTCGTGCCCACGTGGATACTCCAATCCTGGTCGTGGGCGTACGTAACGGGGCCGGTCCACTCACTCCCGTGGCTCTTGGTCCGCACCTCGTCATGAGTCACGAGGGTTGCCGTCCCTTCTCGGTTCATGGTGACGACCGGCGCCAGGTCATACCAAAGTTCACCCGCGGCGTGCACGGGACGCTCCCAACGTCCACCAGCCCGACGGACTGCTACGGCGACCGCCCGGTGCCACTCGTTGGGTGAGGCCTCGCCCCACGCCACCACCGCATCACCAGCATCGTTCGCCGCGACATCGAAGCGCTCGACCGTCCCGGTGCTGAGGTAGCGCGGGTCGGTCCACTCCGGGACCGCTGATGCCGGCTGAGAGAGGCCGAGGGATAACAGGAGTCCCGACAGGGCGACGGGCAGGACGACACGAGCGCGCAAGAGTTTCTCCCAGGAAGACGAGGGCCCAGGATATGCGCCGAACGCGGCCGGTTGAGCCGCGTCACCACGTAGGCCGGGTGGGACTTGAACCCACGACCCAAGGATTATGAGTCCTCTGCTCTAACCGACTGAGCTACCGGCCCTCGGGGCGTCAACCTACCGGGTGACGACGCAGCCGACCGGGTAGGGAACACACATGGACACCCTCGCCGTCGTGACCGCCGCCGCGGCCCTGATCACCGGCATGACCCTGCCGGCCGGGGTCTGGCGCATCCTCGCCTACCGCTCGGGCCAGGTCGACCATACGCCGGGCATGCGCAACGTCGGGATCCTCGCGCTCAGCCTCGGGATCGTCTCCGCGACCGTCCTGGCGGTCTGCGTCGTGCTGCTGGCGACCCGCTGATCTGGCCCGCGCCGGGGTCGCCGCCTACGGTCGAGCCATGACCACCGACCCCGCTGACACACCCGCCCCGCTCTCCCCGGTCGACGAAGACTGGCAGCGCGCCCTGTGCGTGGTCGCGCACCCCGACGACATGGAGTTCGGCACCGCCGCCGCCGTGGCGCGCTGGACCGACCAGGGCAAGGAGGTCGTCTATTGCATGGTCACCAGCGGCGAGGCCGGCATCGACGGCATGCGCCCCGACGAGGCGCGGCGGGTGCGCGAGGCGGAGCAGGTGAAGTCCGCACGGTTGGTCGGCGTCGACACCGTCGAGTTCCTCGGCCAGCCCGACGGGATCCTGGAGTACGGCGTGGCCCTGCGCGCGGTGATCGCCCGCGCCGTGCGCCGCCACCGTCCCGACGTGGTCGTGACCAACAACTTCCGCCCCTCGTGGGGCGGGCGCTCGCTCAACCAGGCCGACCACATCGCCACGGGTATGGCAACGCTCGACGCCGTGCGCGATGCCGGGAACCGCTGGGTCTTCGCCGACCAGTTGACCGACGGGCTGGAGCCCTGGGGCGGTGTCCGCGAGGTCTGGGCGGCGGGGTCCCCGGACGCGCAGCATGGGGCCGACACCACCGCGACCTTCGACCGCGGGGTGGCATCGCTCGAAGCCCACCGCGCCTACATCGACGGACTCGGCTGGGACCACTTCGACCCGGAGGAGTTCCTGGAGTCGGGCTCGCGGCCGGCCGGGACACGGCTCGGCGTGACGCACGCGGCGACCTTCGAGGTCTTCGGCATGGGATGGGGTGGGTAGGAACCCGCGGCTGACATGATCAGCCCGAACCCGACCCCAGGAGGATCCGTGAGCGACATCGCGCCACCCGGCGGCCATCAGCGCAAGGCGCCGTCGGTGCCCGGGATGCGCCCCACCCGTGGTGAGCTCGCATGGCGCGGCATGGTGAAGCTGGCGTGGTTCAGCGTCGCGACACTGGTGATCCTCGCGTTCGCCGTCGTGGTGCTCGAGGTCGTCGGCGCGCTGTGGGTGGTCGTCCTTCCGGTGCTGCTGGGACTCCTGCTCGCGACGGTGCTCTCACCGCCGGCCGCGCTCCTGCGGCGGGTGCTGCCGGACGCGTTGGCTGCACTCGTCGTGATCCTCGGCGCGTTGGGGCTGCTCGTCGGGCTCGGGTTCGCGCTGGCGCCCAGCGTCGCCGGTCAGAGCGAGGACGTCGCCGACGCGGTCGTCGCCGGCCTCACCGACATCCAGGAGTGGCTCAAAGGCCCGCCGTTCAACCTCGGCGAGGAGCGCATCGGCGAACTGATCGACCAGGGCATCCAGCAGCTGCAGAGCAACGCCGAGACGATCGCCGACGGGGTCCTCGTCGGGGTCAACGCGGTCAGCGGCATCGTCCTCAACCTGCTGCTCGCGCTGGTCTTGTGCTTCTTCTACCTCAAGGACGGCCCGAAGTTCGTGCCGTGGATCTCCCGGCTCAGCGGCCCGGTCGCGGCCCCGCACCTCGCGGCCGTCTCCCTCCGGATTTGGAACGCTTTGGGCGGCTTCATCCGCGCTCAAGCGCTGGTGGGTCTGGTCGACGCCGCCTTCATCGGCGTCGGACTGCTGATCATCGGCGTCCCGCTCGCGCTGCCGCTCTCAGTGCTGATCTTCTTCGGTGCCTTCATCCCGATCATCGGTGCGTTCGTCACCGGCGCCGTCGCGGCGCTCGTCGCCTTGGTCACCCAAGGCGTCACCGCGGCGATCATCGTGGTGATCTTGATCGTCATCGTGCAGCAGATCGAGGGCAACGTCCTCCAGCCGATCCTGGTCGGCCGCAGCCTGGACCTGCACGCCGGTCTGGTGATCCTCGCGGTCACCGGGGGCGGGTCGCTCTTCG
The DNA here is from genome assembly GCF_030811215.1 of Nocardioides massiliensis. Taxonomy (NCBI): domain Bacteria; kingdom Bacillati; phylum Actinomycetota; class Actinomycetes; order Propionibacteriales; family Nocardioidaceae; genus Nocardioides; species Nocardioides massiliensis. The sequence goes on along the minus strand of NZ_JAUSQM010000001.1, from coordinate 2,288,565 downwards.
GCATCATCGGCGCGTTCCTCGCCGTCCCCGTCGTCGCGACGGCCACCACCCTGGTCCGCTACCTACGTCTGCAGCTCGACGAACACGCCCGAGATCCGGAAGACGCGCCGCAGGCCGCACCCGACGCCCATGAGGCGAAGGACGACGAGCGTGCCGAGACCATTGCCGAGGAGGCGACCACGGACGAGGTCACCGCTTCGGACGGCGTCGCCGCCAAGGGCGAGAGCGGCTCGTCCCCCGGCGCGAGCTGACCGACCCAGCGGGCCTCAGGGTCGCAGCCACTCCCCGAGCTCGGCATCGACCATCAGCTGACGTGCCTCGGACTCCTGCTCGTCCGGCACCAGGACCCGCATCGGGATGGCGAGGATGGAGCCCTCGAGGACGCTCATGTTGCGATCGGTGACCTGGTGCGGGATGCCGGCGTCGTTGAGCAGCGCCTCGACCAACGCGACCAGTCCGACCTCGTTGGTCCGCAGCAGCTCAGCCATGCAGCTCTCCTCGGTCGTCGATGCGCAAAAACCAGAAGGGCCTGCCGCGCTGCGGTCAGGCCCTTCTTGTCTTGCTCCCCCGGTTGTGTGTTGGTCCAGGACATCCCGGACTGATGTCTCAAGACATGCCGGACTGATGTCTCACGACATGCCGGACTGAGTGCTGAGCCGGCTCAACGCTCCGGCCATGTCGAAAACCAGACTGGTGATCACCGCTGTGGTGATCCAGAACCGTCCTGTCCACGAGGTCGCCGCCGAGTACGGCATCTCACGGTCCTGGCTCTACGAGCTGCTGGCCCGCTATCACACCGAGGGCGAGGCGGTCTTCGAACCGCGCTCGCGCCGACCCAAGAACATCGCGAACGCCACTGCGGAAGAGGTGGTGGAGCTCATCGTCGAGCTCCGCGAGAAACTCGCTACCACCGGGCTCGACTGCGGCCCAGACACCATCAAGTGGCACCTGGAACACCACCACGGCGTCGAGATCGCTCGCACGACGATCTCCCGACACCTGACCGCTCGCGGCCTGGTGGTCCCGGAGCCGAAGAAACGCCCGAAGTCCTCCTACATCCGGTTCGAAGCTGCTATGCCCAACGAGCGTTGGCAGTCCGACTTCACCCACTACCGCCTCACCCGCCCCGACGGTCACCCCGGTGCGGACACCGAGATCTTGAGCTGGCTCGATGACTGCTCCCGCTTCGCGCTCTCGGTCACCGCACACGTCCGGGTCACCGGCACCATCGTGCTCACCACCTTCCGCGCGAGCGTGACCATCTACGGGATCCCGGCCTCCACCCTCACCGATAACGGCATGGTGTTCACCACCCGCCTGTCCGGCGGCAAGGGCGGACGCAACGGCTTCGAGCACGAGCTGCGGCGTCTGGGCGTGCGGCAGATCAACTCCACCCCGAACCACCCGACTACCTGCGGCAAGGTCGAACGGTTCCAGCAGACGCTGAAGAAGTGGCTACGCGCCCAACCGGTCCAACCGAGCACCGTCGAAGAGCTCCAGGCACTGCTGGACCGCTTCGTCGAGACCTACAACCACCACCGACCGCACCGGTCGCTACCGCACCGCGCCACCCCCGCGACCATCTACACCAGCCGCCCCAAAGCAACCCCTGAGCAACACGCTCGCGCCGATGACACCCACGACCGGGTCCGCCGCGACCGCATCGACAAGACCGGCAAGATCACCCTGCGCCACAGCGGACGGCTCTACTCCATCGGCATCGGGCGAACCCACGCCCGAACCCGCGTGATCGTCCTCGTCCAGGACCTCAACATCCGCATCATCGACGCCGCCACCGGCGAACTACTCCGCCAACTGGTCCTCGACACCACCAAGCGCTACCAACCGATCCCACGCCCGAACACATCGAGCTGAAAATGAAGGACGGCCGAACCCAAATGGCGTGGGTTCGGCCGTCCGCGATGTCCTGAGACATCACATTGCTCCCCCGGTTGGACTCGAACCAACAACCCTCCGGTTAACAGCCGAATGCTCTGCCAATTGAGCTACAGGGGAATATCGCGGTCACGGACCACGACGGCCGGGACAGGTTAGCAAGGAAGTGCACGCCAGGCTAAATCCGGGTGGGGTTCACCCCGACCTCGGCGCACGCCGTGGCCAGCGCCGCGTCGGCGACAGCGCGGACGGCGGGATCGACGGGGTCGATGCCCTCGTCGAAGGAGAACATCCACCGCAATTCACCGCCGCGCGGTGCACGGCGCGCGATCACGGTGACGCCGGCCTTCCCCTGCACCGCCGTGTGCCGTTGCAGCACGATGCTGGCGGTCACGCGCTCGCGAAGGAGCTCCAGCAGCAGCCCGGGATCGGTCACCGCGAAGGTGCGCTCCGGGTGGCTCTCGCCGTACGCCCCGGTCTCGCGCACCCGCAGCCGCTGCTGCTCGAGGTCCCAGTCGGCGGCCTCGACCCGCTCCCACGGCAGCACGACGGCCTCCCCCACCTGGGGCAGGACGATCAGCAGGTCGCGGGTGCCGAGCAGCCACGTGCCGTCCTCGGCCTGCGTCCCGGCCAGCACGCGTGTGAGCCGGCCCAGACCCGCTGCTGCCCGCGCCCGGCGTACGACATCGGCGGGCACGGGCACCGCACGTCGCAGTCGGCGCACGCCCGGCTCCGGTGCGGTCGCGTCACTCACTGCCCACCGCCTTGTCCCGCAGTGTCCTGCGGTGCTGTTCGAGCGCGACCAGGTCGCCGAACATCTTGTTGTAGTCCGCCGCCTGGTCGACGGGGTTGGTGCGCTGCAGCCGCGACTTGAGGTCGGCGATGCGCCGCTGGGTCGTGACCTCCTGCAGACCGTAGACATGGGCGGCGACGTAGTCGCTGCTGGGCTCGCGCAACGAGCGCAACGGCTCGACCGCGAGCGCACCGAGGACCGGCGACGCGGACGGATCGGGCAGGGAGGCGGCCAGCGTGGCCGGCCAGGTCTCCGGGGACGTGGCGGCCGCCGGCCCCCCGGCGGCGGCGACCGCTGCCCAGATCGCCCGGTAGTGCGGGTGCGCGAAGTCGTCGGCGGTGAGGTCGGCAGCGGTCGTACCGACTGCTGCTGGGTGTTGCACCACGAGCTTCAGGGTCTCCCGCTCGACAGCGAATCGCGGGTCGCGCGGGTCAGGCACGTCGGGCCGCGGGGCGGGGGGCGCCGGCTCGTCCTCGACGGGGGTACGCCGACCGCGGGTCTCGACCTGCTCCGGTCCGCGGGCCACGGCCCGGCGGACCTCGCGACGGGCCTCCTCGACGTCGACGCCGACCATGCCGGCGAGCTCGCGGGCGAACGCGTCGACCTTCGACCGGTCGCGGACGCTGGAGACCAGCCGGGCGGCGCGGCGCAACGCGTCGACGCGGCCGTCGGCGCGGTCGAGGTCGAAGCCCTGGACCAGGTTGCCGAGCACGAAGCGGTAGAGCGGCACGCGCCGCGCGACCAGCTCCCGGACCGCGGCGTCACCCTTGGCCAGGCGCAGGTCGCAGGGGTCCATCCCGTCGGGCTCGACGGCGACGTAGGTCTGGGAGGCGAACTGCTGGTCGCCCTCGAACGCCTTCATGGCGGCCTTCTGCCCGGCCTCGTCACCGTCGAAGGTGAAGATGATCTCGCCCCGGAAGTCCTCGTGGTCGTGCAGCAGACGCCGCAGCACCCGGCCATGCTCCTCGCCGAAGGCCGTGCCGCACGACGCGACCGCGGTGCCGACACCGGCGAGGTGGCAGGCCATGACGTCGGTGTAGCCCTCCACCACCACCGCCTGGGACGTGCGGGCGATCTCCTTGCGCGCGAGGTCGACGCCGTACAGCACCGTGCTCTTCTTGTAGATCGGCGTCTCGGAGGTGTTGAGGTACTTCGCGTCGATGCGGTCGTCGTCGAAGATCCGACGGGCTCCGAAGCCGATCGTGTCGCCGTTGGTCTCCCGGATCGGCCACAGCAACCGCCCGCGGAACCGGTCGTAGGCGGAGCGACCCTGGGCGGCGAGACCGCCCGTGATCAGCTCGTCGACGCGGAAGCCCTTCTGACGCAGGTGGTGGACCAAGGCCTCGCCGCTGCGGGGGGCGAAGCCGAGCCCGAAGGTCTCCGCCGAGTCACGGTCGAACCCGCGGTCGGCGAGGAACTGCCGCGCGACCATCGCGTCGGGGGTGGTGAGCTGGTCGGCGTAGAACTCCTGGGCGAGCTTGTGGGCCTCGATCAACCGGGCGCGCTGGCCGGGGTCGCGGCGCGGGCCCGGGGCGTCCCCCTCGCTGTAGCGCAGCTGGATGCCGACCTTGTCAGCCAGCCGCTCGACCGCGTCGGCGAATCCGAGTCCCTCGACCTCCATGACGAACTTGATGACATCGCCGCCGGCCTGGCACCCGAAGCAGTGGTAGTAGCCCCGGCTCGGGGTCACGTGGAAGGACGGGGTCTTCTCGTCGTGGAAGGGGCACAGCCCCTTCATCGAGCCGCCGCCGGCGTTGCGCAGGGTGACGTGCTCGCTGATGATCTCGTCGATCCGAGCGCGCTCGCGGACCGTCGCGATGTCCTCGTCCTTGATCAGCCCGGCCACGTGGCGGAGTCTACGGCCGGACTACGACGACGACCCGACGACCTGGGCGTGCCAGTCGACGGCCGAGGCGTCGGTGAGCGAGGCGACCTGGTCGATGACCACCCGCAGCCGCGCCGCGTCGTCACCGGCGGCGGCCAGGTCGTCGGCGAACGCCGGGGCGAGCAGCTTCTCCGGGGCCGCGGCCAGCGCCGTGACCAGCTCCGACAGCAGCTCCCGCTCGCGCTCCATCAGCCGCAGCCGGTCGTCGGCGCGCATGACGTAGTGGGCGGCCACGCCCTTGAGCAGCCCGACCTCCACGAGCGTCGACCGCGGGACCACCAGGTCGGCGTGGTGGCGCACGAGCGGGGCCGAGCCGTACGCCGCCCGGGTCGCCGCCTGCACGCTGCCGCAGAACCTGCCGATGACGTCGCTGGTGAGGTTCTTCAGCGCCGCGAGCGCCGGTCGCGAGCCGTCGTAGGGATGCTCGGGCCACGAGCCGATGGAGCGCAGCGCGGCGTAGGCCTCCTCGACCTCATCCGCGTCGACGTCGGGGAGGTACCAGTCGCGCACCGTCTGCGCGACCTCCGCGCGTGCCTCGGCGGACTCCAGCCACCCGAGGTCGATGCGCCCGGCGACCACGCCGTCCTCGACGTCATGGACGCAGTAGGCGACGTCGTCGGCGAAGTCCATGACCTGGGCCTCGACGCACCGGCGACGTGCGGGCACGCCCTGGCGCAGCCAGGCGAAGACGCCGAGGTCGTCGTCGTACACCCCGAACTTCGTGCCGCGGCGCGCGGAGCCGTCGGAGTGGTAGCCGACCGGGTCGGGCGCCTCCGAGCGGCGCCAGGGGTACTTCGTGCAGGCGTCGAGCGTGGCGCGGGTGAGGTTGAGCCCGATCGAGCGCCCGGCGGCGTCGACCGACTTGGCCTCGAGCCGGGTGAGCAGGCGCAGGGTCTGGGCGTTGCCCTCGAACCCGCCGCAGTCGGCGGCGAGCTCGTCGAGCACCCGCTCGCCGTTGTGGCCGAACGGCGGGTGACCGAGGTCGTGAGCCAACGCGGCCGTCTCCACCACGTCGGGGTGGCACCCGAGCACGTGGGCGACGTCGCGCCCGACCTGCGCGACCTCCAGGCTGTGGGTGAGGCGGTTGCGGACGAAGTCGTCGCTTTGCGGACCGACCACCTGGGTCTTGGCCGCGAGCCGGCGCAGCGACGCGCTGTGGACGACCCGGGCGCGGTCACGCTCGAACGGCGTGCGCTCGGGCGCCTCGACCCGCTTGGCCGGCTCGGCGACCCAGCGTTCGCGGGCAGCCGCGTCGTAGAGCTGGTCCCAGGACAACGGGGTCGGGGACAGCTGGGTCGGGGGCATCGAGGTCATGGCGTGGGCACCCTACTCCGGGGCACCGTCACCGCGAGCTGCCTCAGCGGCAGCTCACAGGCACAGGGCGTCGACCAGCGCGACGACCGGGCCGAGCAGCCCGTCCTCGTTGTTCTCCAGTGCCCGGCCGAGCGGTCCGCAGTTGACGTCGGCGAGCACGGCGGCGTGCTCGGCGGCGATGCGCTGCCGCAGGGGCGCGGCGTTCTCGGCCGCGATCGCGGCGCGCAGCTTGCGCACCCGAGCGACCTTGCGCGCCTGCTCCGCGGCGAGGACCCTGGCGTTGATGCGCGTCTGCGCGGTCCGCGCCGCTTCCTCGATCTCGCGCAACGCGGCCACGGGGAGCTCCTGGAGCCGCACGTCCTCGCGGACCAGCCGGAACGCCTCGTGCCGCTGGCGGGCCACTCGACGGACCTGCTGCCTGGCCTGCGCCAGCTTCTTGGGCTGCGCCGCGGCTGCCACGCTCACCCGGTCCGACGCCGGAGCCGCACTCGCGACCGGCGTGCCCACCCCCGACCCGAGGAACAGCCCCAGGACAAGAGCCAGTACGGCGAGCAGCGCACCAGGACGGCGTACGGCGGGACGGGTCGGCGCAGGCACGCGCTGGTCTCCTCTCGGACGGCGGGGCCGTGCGGGAGCACGGACCCGGACGACGCTAGGTGTCGTGCCCCACCTCGGGTGTCACCCACGCCTCATCGAGCCTGTGGGACTCCTCACCCACCGCTACCCGTCACCTCGCGGCGGCGGCGTCGTTCGGCGCACCGCGAGCGGCAGCGTGAGCGCGGAGAAGCCGGCCGCGACCAGCAGCGCTGTCGGGAACGACGCCCCGGCCGCGATCGCGCCGACGAGCACCGCACCGAGCCCCGTGCCCGCGTCGAAGCCGACGTTCCAGACGGCGCTGGCGGTGCCGAAGTCGCGCCGACCGACGGTCGCGAACGACAGCACCAGGGTCAGGTTCTGCAGCCCGCCGTAGCTGACCCCGACCAACGCCATGCCGACCAGGAACGCACCGACGTCGGTGGCGTCAGGGTCCTGCACGGCGTACGCCGTGATCGCCAGGCCGACGGCCGTGAGCAGCACCAGCGGCCACACGAACCGCCGCGCGCCGTACCGATCGGCCAGTCCGCCGGCCTGCCACCGGCTGATCGCCGCGGTCGCGGTCAGCAGTGCCAGGCCCACCATGGTCATCCACGCGGCGCTGACCATCTGGGCGGCGAAGGTGATCAACGCACCGCCGGCCAGCGTGACCGCCAGCAGCAGCGCCATCGGTCGCATCAGCCGCACATAGACGGGCCAGCGCGACTGCCGCTCCCCCACCACGGCGGGCTCCTGGGGATCGCGGTGCAGGTGTCGCCCGAGCCGGCGCGCGGGCAGGCAACCGAGCAGGGGCAGCGCCCCGGCGGCGAACATCACCCGGAAGTCGACCGTGTCGGCCAACCAGGGACCGAGCGGGATCAACACCAGCTGCGGACCGGCGATCGCCAGCCCGTAGGCACCGATCGCCGCGCCCCGGCGGGCGGGCTCGACCAGCTCGGCGACCGCGGCGCTGCCGGTCACGGTCAGCACCCCGAAGCCCAAGCCGCGCACCGCCGAGAGCAGCAGCACCGGCACGAGCCCGTCCGAGAGCGCGAGCAGCAGCGACGGCAGGCCAAGCAGCAGCAGGCCGGCGATCAGCACCGGAGCCCAGCCCAGACGCCGGATCGCACCGGGCACGAACGGCTGGGTGAGCACGGTGAAGAGCATCAGCACGCCGTTGACCGCGCCGGCGCCCGCGGACCCGGCACCTCCGTGCACGGCCCACAGCGGTGCGACCGGGAGCAGCGCGGCGTACCCCGCGAAGCCGGTGGTCGTGACGGCGATCAGGGCCGGCATGCCGGGGGCACGCCAGACGGAGGAGGGAGAGCTCAATAGGTCGTGACGTGCACGTGGTCGTAGTGGTTGGCCGTCGACGAGCCGCGGTCCTCCATGGACCGCCAGCCCTCGCCGGAGCGCTCCACGGTCCAGATCCGCTGGGCGTAGATGACCTCGCTGACCCCGAGCTCACCGGCGCGAGCGCGCACCCACTCGGCGATCTCCCACCCGCGGTCGCCACTCACCATGACGTCTAGGGCGCGGCCCGCGGCGTGCTCGCCGTCGCCGCGGTAGCCGCCGTACGACGAGATGTCCGGGAACGCAGCGCACACGGCGCGGTAGACGGCCGTCGCGTTCGGCCCCAGGCCACCCTCGATCGAGGAGCCGTGGATGCACGGCGCCGAGGAGGCGGCGGCGCTGACGGCCTCCTGGGCCTCGGCGCGTTCGGCGACGAGGTAGGCGGCCTTGACGTAGCGCAGCTTGTCGTCGTGGACGACCTGCGCCCAGATGCCCTCGGTCTCGCCGGTGATCAGCACGCGCGCGCCGGCGTCGAGGACCGTGACCAGCCGGTGCTGCTCGCCGGGACCGGTCCAGACGTTGAGGTCGACGGTGGTCCAGCGCTTCTGCGTACGCACCGGGCCGGCCGTCTGCTGCTTCGGCTTCTTGGCAGGCTTGGCCTTCTTGGCGGACTTCTTCGCCGCCGGCGCGCTGCGCGCCTGGCTGCGGTTGGCGCGGTCGGCGGCGGCCGCACGGGCGCCGAGGTCGATCAGCCCGGCGCCGAGGGAGGCCGCGGCGTCGGTGGCCTCGAAGACCACCGCGGTGTCCGGACCGGCGGGGGCGTCTCCCGGGTCAGCCAGCGAGATGCCGGCGGTCACGACAGCCACGGTGGCCAGGGGCGCAGCGACGAAGGTCCAGCGGATCCGTCGCCGCAGCGAGGCGGGACGGGCGGGCGCGCGGTGGCGGCCGTGACTCATGGGGAGAAGGACTCCTGCGGCAGGGGACGCGGGCTACCGTCCAGTACAACATGGACCGGGTCGGGATGGACGAGGACCCCGGATCCGGCGCGTGGAACGGTGCTCAGCCGCCGCTGGTCTCGCCGGCGTCCTCGCGCATCGCGCAGCCGCGACCGTCGGTGTCGGCGAGCCACCCCTCGGGCAGGGCGACGCCCTTGCGCGGACCACCCTGGCGCCCGCGCGGCGAGCCGAGCTCGCGCACCGGGAACGGCTCGGTGGGGTCCAGCTCGGCGAGCAGCCGGTCGAGGTCGGCCAGGCTGGAGACGAGCCCGAGCGAGCGGCGCATGTCGCCGCCCGCGCCGAATCCCTTGAGGTACCACGTGACGTGCTTGCGGAACTCCTTGCAGCCACGCTCCTCGCCCATGTGGTCGCAGAGCAGCTCGGCGTGGCGGCGCATCATCTGCGCGACCTCGCCCAGCCGGGGCAGGGTCGCGACCTGCTCCCCGGCGAACGCAGCGGCGAGGTCGCGGAACAGCCACGGCCGGCCGAGACAACCCCTCCCGACGACCACGCCGGCGACCCCGGTCTGCTCGACCATCCGCAACGCGTCGGCGGCTTCCCAGATGTCGCCGTTGCCGAGCACCGGGATGTCGACGCGGGTGACCAGGTCGGCGATCGCGTCCCAGTCCGCCTCGCCCGAGTAGCCCTGGATCGCCGTACGGCCGTGCAACGCGATCGCCGCGCAGCCGGACTCCTGGGCAATCCGGCCGGCGTCGCGGTAGGTGAGGTGGTCGTCGTCGATGCCCTTGCGGGTCTTCATGGTCACGGGGACGCCGTACGGCTCGGCAGCCCGCACCGCGGACGCGAGGATGTCGGCGAGCAGGCCGCGCTTGTAGGGCAGCGCCGCGCCCCCGCCCTTGCGCGTGACCTTGGGGACGGGGCAGCCGAAGTTGAGGTCGACGTGGGCGACGCCATACTCCGCGCAGAGGATCTCCGTGGCCTTGCCGACGTAGACCGGGTCGGTGCCGTAGAGCTGCACCGACCGCACGTCCTCGAGCGGGTCGAAGACCAGCATGCGCATCGTGGTGGCGTCGCGCTCGACCAGACCCCGGCTGGTGATCATCTCGCAGACGTAGAGCCCCGCGCCCTGCTCGCTGCAGAGCCGGCGGTACGCCGCGTTGGTGATCCCCGCCATCGGCGCGAGCACGACCGGCGTCTCGACCTCGAGGGCGCCGAGACGCAACGGTCCGGGGAGCACGGGCGCGATGGTCACCCCACCATTGTCCGGGTGGAGCGCGGAGCCACGAAATCGGCGACGTCGCCGACGGGGCTCGGCTCAGAGCTCGGGCAGCGTCGCCAGAAGTGTCGCCAGGGGTCGAGCGGCAATCTCCTCGGCAGGCCGCGACAGGAAGAAGTCCGCGTGGTAGCAGCCGTCGGCCTCCTTCCCGGCCGGATCGAGCCCGAGGCTGCGCACCCGGTCGACCGCCCAGGACTGCTCGTGGGCGTCGACGAACCGACGCTGGCGGAACGTCCGCGTGAAGGTCTCGGTCACCAGCCCCTTCGCCGCGAGTGCGTGCGCGATCGGTCCGTAGTCATAGGTGCGCAGGCAGAAGGCAGCCACCTGCGTGGACGGACCGGCGACATCAACGAGGCGCTGGAACGTCCGCTCCGTGACATAGCCGATCCCACCGGTCGTGGTGATGAGGTCCACCTCGGCCATCACCTCGGCGAGCCCCGGCGAGGGATCCTCGCGTTCGAGGTCCTCGACGAAGCCGACGTCCAGCGAGCCGGTCGCGACCGCGTAGTCGACCGCGCTCTCGGCGATGTCCAACCCGATCACCCGCAGGTCCTGCTGGCGCCGATGGGCCTCCAGGAAGGCGGCGTCCGCCCGCTGGAGGTCCTCGGTCGTCATCGCGACGACCTCGGGGCGGGCGTAGTGGGCGTAGACGTCACTCATGTCGAGACCGGTCTTGAGCAGGGTCGACACGATGCCGTAGGAGCAGCAGACGTCGAGGATCGTGGGGACGTGGTCGGGGCTCGCGCAGGCGGCGAGGAGGCGCCGGAACACCTCCGCACCCTCCTGCGGGATCTGGTAGTCGTAGCCCGACAGCGTGGCGAAGTAGGCCCGCGGGTCGGGCTGGACGTAGATGTCGCCGAAGTCGGCCTTCTGCAGGATCGGCTCCGGGCTGCTCAACGGTTCCTCGAGCGCTTCTTGCGCGCCGGCTTCGCCGGGGTCACCTCACCGGTCCAGGTGATCGGCTCGACCTCCTGCGACGGACGGAACGACACCGCACGCAGCACTCCGGCGTCCGGGAGCAGGTAGACCAGGCAGGTCTCCACGCTGGCGCCCGGCGCGAACTCGGCCGGCAACGGCGTCGACGCACACGGCTCGAACCGGGCGGAGAAGGTCGAGGCCTGCACGAGCTGGTTGCGCTCATCGACCGCCCACAGCGGCACCGGTGCACCACCGAGGTCGGTCTCGCCGACGTTCTCGACCGTGACGTCGACAAAGTAGGGCGACGACGCCAGCGTCTGCTCGTCGAGGGTGTACGCCGAGAACGCGGCCATCCGGGCCTCCCGCACGCCGGTGACCGTCACCTCCACGACGCTGCCGCGCTTCTGGTCGGGTTCGTGCACGACGGTGGCGGTCTCCCCGAAGTCGAGCTCGGTGCCGGCGTCGGTGAGGGCGACGCCCTCCGGGACGGCGACGGTGCTGCCGGCGCTGGGGCTCGCCGACGCGGAGTCCTCCGCGGCCGGCTGCTCCGGCTCGTCGGACCCGCCGCAGCCGGCCAGGACGAGGCTCAGCGCGACCGGGACGACCAGCGCGGCGGCACGCCGGGAGGGTCGGCGTGCCATGTCAGCAGCCGACCAGTCGCTCGGCGAAGTAGGAACGCACCTGGTCCAGGCTCACCCGCTCCTGCTTCATCGTGTCCCGCTCGCGGATCGTGACCGCGTTGTCCTCGAGGGTGTCGAAGTCGACGGTGACGCAGTACGGCGTACCGATCTCGTCCTGGCGGCGGTAGCGACGACCGATGGCGCCGGAGTCGTCGAAGTCGACGTTCCACAGCCCGCGCAGCTCGGCGGCGAGGTCCTTCGCCTTGGGCGAGAGGTCGGAGTTGCGCGACAGCGGCAACACCGCGACCTTGACCGGCGCGAGGCGCGGGTCGAGACGCAGCACGGTGCGCTTGTCGATGCCGCCCTTGGCGTTGGGCGCCTCGTCCTCGGTGTAGGCGTCGACGAGGAACGTCATCAGGGAGCGACCGAGACCGGCTGCCGGCTCGATGACGTAGGGCACGTAGCGCTCCCCGGCGGCCTGGTCGAAGTACGACAGGTCCTGCCCGGAGGCCTCCGAGTGCGTCGAGAGGTCGAAGTCGGTGCGGTTGGCGATGCCCTCGAGCTCACCCCACTCCGAGCCGCCGAAGCGGAAGCGGTACTCGATGTCCACGGTCCGCTTGGAGTAGTGGGAGAGCTTCTCCTGCGGGTGCTCGTAGTGGCGCAGGTTGTCGCGGTCGATGCCGAGCTCGACGTACCAGTTGGTGCGCTGGTCGATCCAGTACTGGTGCCACTCCTCGTCCTCGCCGGGCTTGACGAAGAACTCCATCTCCATCTGCTCGAACTCGCGGGTGCGGAAGATGAAGTTGCCCGGCGTGATCTCGTTGCGGAAGCTCTTGCCGATCTGGGCGATGCCGAACGGCGGCTTCTGCCGCGCCGAGGTCACGACGTTGGCGAAGTTGAGGAAGATGCCCTGGGCGGTCTCGGGACGCAGGTAGTGCAGGCCCGACTCGTCGTCGACGACACCGAGGTAGGTCTTCAGCAGCCCGGAGAACGCGCGCGGCTCGGTCCAAGCGCCGCGGGTGCCGCAGTTGGGGCACGCCAGGGTGGCGAGGTCGATGTCGTCGGGGTTCTCGTCCTGTCCGCTCTTCTGGGCCTTCTTCTCCGCGGCCTCCTCCTGCAGGTGGTCGGCGCGGAACCGCTTGTGGCACGAGAGGCACTCGGTGAGCGGGTCGGCGAAGGTGGCGACGTGGCCGCTGGCCTCCCAGGTCTGCCGCGGCAGGATCACCGAGGAGTCCAGGCCGACGACGTCGTCGCGCATCTGCACGACCGAGCGCCACCACTGCCGCTTGATGTTGTCCTTGAGCTCGACGCCCAACGGCCCATAGTCCCAGGCGGAGCGCGTGCCGCCGTAGATCTCCCCGCACGGGAAGACGAACCCGCGACGCTTCGCGAGCGAGACGACGTGATCAACGACAGATGCAGGCTTCTTGGCCACGGGACAGGTGCCTTTCGCAGACGCAACGCCGCCTGGCTGACGGCGAGCGTCCAGGGTAGGCCGTGGGCCGGGTCCGTGGCGCGTCGGGCGTCAGGTCGCGCGCGGTACGGCGCGGTTGAGCTCCGCCTCGTCGGTGACGACCTCGTAGGCCGACGGCTCGTCCACCGCCCGCGAGAGCAGCGGCACCGCGCCGAGCTTGACGTCGTACGCCGACAGCGCGCGCCGGTAGCTCCCGACGTCGGCCCACCGCGTCTGCAGCACCCACAGGTCCGGCTCGTCGACGTTGCGGCCCACCGCGCCGTCCAGGTAGCCCGGCCGCGCGGCCAGCAACGCGTGGGCGGCACCCAGGTCGGCACGGAAGGCCTCGGCCTCCTCGGCGGGGACGCGGAACCGGTTCACGACGAGCACGGGGGCAGCCTAGGGCTTCCGGCGCACGGGTCGGGGTGACAGGTCGGTGTCTCTGGGTTGCTTGACCGGTCGGTCAGGCAGCAGTCTGCCGGATGCGGCGCTTGAGTTCCTTCTTGACTTGCAGCGGGGTGCGGCCGGCCATGTAGTCGCCGTGGTTGGGGCGCTCGTTGTTGTAGTCGACGACCCAGGCCTGCAGGGCCCTGTCGAGCAGCGCGATGTCTTCGACCCGTCCTCGGTGGAAGTGGGGCCGGTAGAACTCGTGGAGCACGGTTCCGTGGAACCTCTCGCACACCGCGTTGTGGTTCGGTGACCTCGGCGGGATCCGGTGATGATGCAGCCCGAGCTCGCCGACGCGGGCTTGGAACGCCTTGCCGACGAACTCTGGACCGTTGTCGGTCAGGACCCCTTCGAGGGTGATGCCGTGCTTGCGCAGCGCCTTCTTCAGATGATCCAGGAGCAGCGCCGTGACGGCGGCTGTCTTGTCGCCCACGACGAGCTGGACGACCGCGATCCGGGTGGCGATGTCGACCGCGGTCAGCTGCCACACCGCACCCACGCCCTTGAGGCGCCCGACGTAGAACGCATCCAGGGCTACGACCTGGCCCGGGCGGGAGGCGTATTGGCAGAACCCGAAGGGGCCCTCGAGGGCAGCCTCGGTGAGCTGCCCGGTTTCGGTGGCAGTCAGACTGGCCAACGCGATGATCCGCTGCTTGGCGGTGCCCAGGTTGTGACGCTTGAGGACCTTCGCGACGCCTGAGGCCGACCGGTCGACACCGCGCTTGCTGAGGTGGCGAAGCAACGACTTCGGACCCAGCGTCGGCTTGGCGATCGCTTCGGAGAGGATCACCGCGACCTCTTCGGAGGACATCGCGTTCGGCATGTGCGGACGGCGTCGCTCACGCGGCAGCAGTGCCGAGAGGCCGTACTGCTCGGCTTTGTTGACCCACTCGTAGTAAGTCTTGCGCGAGATGCCGAACACTCGGCACGCCTCGCTCACGTTGTTGATTCTCGCTGCGTACTCGAGCACTCGCACACGCCTGTCGTACACAATGTCGTCGTGGGTCACGGAATGACTTCCTGTTCTCTAGATCTCAGCAATCCAGAGACTGTCTTCCGTGGCCCACACCTACGCGCAGGCTCACCGGGTGTCACCCCAACCCGTGATCCCTACGGCCTAGGGGCTGCCGCCTCCCACGCCAGTCCAAGTTGACAACGGTTCTCATCTGACTTGAGAATCGTTGTCATGACAGTCGCACCGCGCACATCGCGGACCCCGTTCTTCCGACTCTCCGCAGCCGCAGCCGCCCTCCCCCTGCTGCTCACCCTCGCCGCGTGCGGTGACGACGCCGGGGCCGGCGACCAGGGCGGTGTCGACGTGGTCGTGGCGATCTACCCGTTGGAGTACGTCGCCACCCGGGTCGGCGGCGAGCACGTCACGGTCGAGACGTTGACGCCTCCCGGCGCCGAGCCGCACGACCACGAGCTCACTGTGCGCCAGACCGCCGCGGTCGCCGAGGCCGAGCTGGTCGGCTACGTCGCCGGGTTCCAACCTGCGGTCGACACCGTCGTCAGTCAGCAGGCGCGTGACACCGCGGTGGACGTGCCCTATCCGCGGCGGGAGTTCGGTGCACCGGCCGACGAGCACGAGGGAGACGACCACGACTCCGATCACGGTGACGATCACGCGGCCGAGCACCGGGACAAAGGCCCGCAGGACGGCCCGAACGGCGGCCACGACCACGAGCACGACCACGGGGACGAGGACCCGCACGTGTGGCTCGACCCGCGCGCGCTGGTCGCGACCGCGAACGCCTACGCCGAGCGGCTCGCCGACGTCGACCCCGACCATGCCGAGGACTACACCGCCAACGCGGCCGCGGTCGTCGCCGACCTCGAGCAGCTCGACACGGCGTACGCCGAGGGGCTGGCCAGCTGCGAGCGTCAGCAGGTCGTGGTCAGCCACGACGCGTTCGGCTACCTGAGTCGCTACGGCTTGGAGTTCGCCTCGATCGCCGGCATCTCCCCCGACGCCGAACCGTCGCCGGCACGGCTGGCCGAGCTCGGTGACCTGATCGAGGACACCGGTGTGACGACGGTCTTCACCGAGACCCTCGCCAGCCCCGCGCTCGCCGAGACGCTCGCGTCCGCGCTCGACATCACCACCGCCGTGCTCGACCCGGTGGAGGGACTGACCGAGGCGACCGCGGACGAGGACTACCTTTCTCTCATGGAGGCCAACCTCGCTGCCCTGCGGCAGGCGAACGACTGCGCATGAGGGACCGCACTCCGGCCACCGGCACTGCCGCGACCGCCGACCCCGCCGTCGCGACCCCCGTTTTCTGGATGCGCGACGGCGCGGTCGTCCTCGGCGGACGCCCTGTGCTGCGCGGCATCGACCTGACGGTCCCCCGCGGGGAGGTGCTCGCGGTCCTGGGCGCCAACGGCTCGGGCAAGTCGACGCTGATGCGCGCCCTGCTGGGGCTGATCCCGCTCGTGCGCGGCGAGACGCGCGCGTTCGGCGTACCCGTGGCGGACCTGCGCGACCGGCACCGGCTGGGCTATGTGCCACAGCGGACCAGCGCGGCGTCGGGCATCCCGGCCAGCGTGCGCGAGGTCGTCGCCAGTGGCCGCCTCTCGCGGCGCCCGGTCTGGCGCCTGGCCAACCGGGCCGACCGAGCCGCGGTCGCCGCAGCACTCGAGGTCGTCGACCTCGCCGACCGCGCGCACGAGGACGTCTCCGATCTCTCCGGCGGACAGCAGCAGCGGGTGATGATCGCGCGCGCCCTGGCCGCCGAGCCCGAGGTCCTCGTGCTCGACGAGCCCACCGCCGGCATCGACCTGGCCAACCAGCGCGCGCTCGCCGCCACGCTGGAGCGGCTCGTCGCCGACGGCGCGACGGTGGTGCTGGTCGCCCACGAGCTCGGCCCGCTGGCGCCGCTGGTCGACCGCGCGGTCGTGATGCGCGACGGCCGGATCGCCTACGACGGGCCGCCCGCCGGCCTCCCCGTGGACTCGCACGGCGGCGACCACCACCATCCCCACGAGGACCACTACCTCGCGCCCAGCAACGCACCCGAGACGGCCTCCCCCGTCGACCGGCTCAGCGAGCCGCCCGAGCACGGAGAGGTGCCCTAGATGAGCCTGCTCTCCTACCAGTTCATGCAGTACGCCCTCGTGGCGGCGCTGCTGACCGGTCTCGCTGCGCCCGCCGTCGGCACCTTCCTCGTGCAGCGCCGGCTGTCCCTGCTCGGCGACGGCATCGGCCACATCGCGGTGACCGGCGTGGCGCTGGGACTGCTCACCGGGACCTCGCCGACCCTCGCCGCCGTCCTGGTGGCGATCGCGGGTGCGGTGGTCATCGAGGTGATCCGCACCTACGGCCGGTCCGGCGGTGACGTCGCCCTGGCACTGATCTTCTACGGCGGCATCGCCGGTGGCGTCCTGCTGACGGGACTCGCGGGTCAAGGCCCCAACGTGCTCTACGCCTACCTCTTCGGCTCGATCACGACGGTGTCGGGCACCGATCTGCTCGTCACCGTGATCCTCGCGGTCAGCGTCCTCGTGATCGCGCTCGGGCTGGCCCCGCGGCTGTTCGCCGTGGCCCAGGACCCCGAGTTCGCCCGCGCTGCCGGGCTGCGGGTCGGCTTCTACAACATCCTGGTTTCGGCGATGGCCGCCGTGACGGTCACGGTCGCGATGCGCACCGTCGGGCTGCTGTTGGTGAGCGCGCTGATGGTGGTGCCGGTGGCCACGGCGCAGCAACTCAGCCGAGGCTTCCGGGCGACGCTGGCCGGCGCGATGGTGCTGGGCTGCATCGCCTCGGTCGCCGGTCTGCTGATCTCGGCGTACGTCGACGTCGCTCCCGGCGCGACGATCGTGCTGCTCACCCTCGCCGGCTTCGGCCTGACGTGGCCGGTCGGCGCCGTCATCCGTCGCCGCCGCCGGATCGCCTCACCGTTCCCCGCCGACGAGGTGGCCGAGGCGTACGAGCGTGCGCACGCCGCCGAGGACCACGAGCACGGACCGGACTGTGGTCACCGTGCGGTCCCACACGGGGACCACGTCGACTACCTGCACGACGGACACCGGCACGCACCGCACGGCGCGCACTACGACGAGCACTGAGCCGGTCGGGCGCCCGTCATCCCTCGGCGCCCGGCTCAGCTCTCGGCGCCGCCGTACCTGCGGTCGCGCTTGGCGTAGGTCTCCACGGCGTCCCAGAGGTGCCGCCGGTCGGCGTCGGGCCACAGGACGTCGGTGAACACCATCTCGGCGTACGCCGCCTGCCAGAGCATGAAGTTCGACAGGCGTTGCTCGCCGGAGGTGCGCCACACGAGATCGGCGTCGGCGAGCTCGGGGACGTAGAGGTAGCGCGCGAAGGTGCGCTCGTCGACACGATCGGCGTTGACCTTGCCGGCCGCGACGTCCTGCGCCAGACCTCGCGCAGCGTCGGCAAGCTCGGCTCGACCTCCGTAGTTGACACACATCGTCAACGTGAACACGTCGTTGTCCTTGGTCATCTCCTCCGCGACCCGGAGCTCCTTGATGACCGATCGCCACAGCCGGGGCGCGCGGCCCGCCCAACGGACGCGTACGCCGAGCTCGTGCATCTCGTCGCGGCGGCGGCGGATCACGTCGCGGTTGAAGCCCATGAGGAAGCGCACCTCGTCGGGCGAGCGGCCCCAGTTCTCGGTGGAGAAGGCGTAGGCGGAGATCGCCTTCACACCGATCTCGATCGCCCCCTCGACGATGTCGAAGAGCGAGGACTCCCCCGCCTCGTGGCCGGCCGTGCGCGGCAGACCCTGCTGCTTGGCCCAACGGCCGTTGCCGTCCATCACGATGGCGACGTGGCGCGGCACGAGCTCGGCCGGGATCTCCGGGGGGCGGGCTCCGGAGGGGTGCGGCGACGGAGCCCGTACGGTGCGTACCGGCGCCTTGCGTGGACTACGTCGTGCCACGACCTCTCCTCGTCCCTAGGATCGCCGCAACCCTAGACCTGGCCCGGAGGCTCACGGTGGACGACACCACGGATCGCATCGAGCAGCACCTCACGACGCTGTTCCGGCGCGTGCAGAAGATCCACGTGTTCACCTCCCACGGCGAGTTCGCCCTCGACCGCTCCGGCTACGGCCTGCTGTGCCGGATCGCCGACGAGGGGCCGCAGCGCCTGGGCTCCTTCGCCACGGCCTTCGGCCTCGACCCCTCGACCATCACCCGCCAGGTGCAGGCACTCGAGCGGGCCGGCCTCGCCGAGCGCCAGCCCGACCCCGACGACCGCCGCGCCGCCCTGCTCTCCCTCACCGACGAGGGGCGTACGGCGGTGCTGGAGACCCGCGCCCACCGTCGCCGCCGACTCGAGCAGGTCCTCGCCGACTGGAGCCCCGAGGACCGGCGCGACTTCGCCCGGCTGGTCGCTCAGTTCAACGAGTCGACCGACCGACTGATCAGCGCCGAGCACGCCGCTGACAGCTGAGTCCGGGACCGCTGCGCCGCAGTCGAAGATCCCAGGCACCTGGTGGCTGTTGCGAAATGGGGTCGTGGCGGTCGGTGACTTCGGGTCGTGGGGTCGAGATCATGGGGCGTGGCTCGTTCCTATCGCCCGGTGATCCGGGATCAGGAGTTTCTTCTCCCGCCGAACATGGCGGACTGGCTGCCTGAGGACCACCTCGCGTGGTTCGTCCTCGACGTGGTCGAGCAGCTCGACACCGCGCGGTTCCACGCTCGTCGACGCACGGGCGGCGTGGGCCGGGCGGGTTATGACCCGGACATGCTGTTGGCGCTGTTGATCTACGCCTACGCGGTCGGCGAGCGGTCCTCACGACGCATCGAGCGACTGTGCAGCGACCACGTGGCGTTCCGGGTGTTGTGCGGCCAAGACGCCCCCGACCACACCACGATCGCCCGGTTCCGTGCCGAGCACCACGACGCGGTCATCGACTTGTTCGCCCAGGTGCTGCGGTTGTGCGCAGATGCCGGGATGGTCAAGGTCGGGGTGGTCGCGATCGATGGCACCAAGATCGCAGCGAACGCCGCGCGCTCAGCCCTGATCCACCGATGGGTGGAGAGTTGAGCGTGGCGTAGAACGAGAATGCCCTTGCTGGGCGAGAGAATCGGAGTTACCACACACACGATTCCGGGCCGAGCAAGGGACACCTCGTAAGTGAAAGCCTCTCACACGATCAGGCCCGTCTTCGATGATCCGAACTTGGTGTCGGCCGCAGGTCTGGTTCCGGCGCTTCGGTTGGCCGAGTCGGCCGGCCTGCACGATCTCCTCGCGCAGCGACTGACGGTGCCTTCGCCGAATGCGGCGACGAAGGCGACCAGCGTGGTGGGCGGGATGCTCGCGGGCGCAGACAGCATCGATGACCTGGACCTACTCCGGCACGGCGGGATGGGTCGGCTGTTCGGCGGGGTGCGGGCACCCTCCACGCTGGGCACGTTCCTACGTTCCTTCACCCACGGGCACGTGCAGCAGCTCGACGCGGTCGGTGGCCGGCTCCTGGCCGGCCTCGCCGACCGGGTTCCAGGACTGGTCGCTGGCGGCGATGCCGCTGAGGAGACCGCGTTCATCGATGTCGATGACACGATCCGCGAGGTCCACGGCTATGCCAAGCAAGGCGCCGCCTACGGCTACTCCCGGGTGCGGGGGCTGAACATCCAGCTCGCCACGGTCTCCACGCCGTTGAGCGCGCCCGTGATCGCTCGGGCACGGCTACGCAAGGGCAACACCGCGTCCGCAGCGGGTGCCGGCCGGCTGCTGGCCCAGGCCATCGGCACCGCCCGTGCATCGGGCGTGAAGGGCCCGATCCTGTGCCGGGCCGACTCGGCCTACTACGGATGGGCCTTCGTCGGGACCGCGATCCGCGCGAAGACCTGGTTCTCCGTGACCGCCCGGATGACCCCCAGCGTGAGCGCCGCAATCACCGGCATCGACCAAGAAGCATGGACACCGATCAAGTATCCGAACGCGATCTGGGAGGAGACAGAGCAGCGCTGGATCTCCGACGCGGAGGTCGCCGAGGTGGCCTTCGTGGCGTTCACCGGCCGCCGCAAGGCCGAGCACGTGGCCTGCCGGCTGGTTGTGCGCCGGGTCAAGCGGCTCCAGGCCCTCGCCGGCGACGGCACCGAACAAGGTGAGCTGTTCGCCAGCTACCGGCACCACGCGTTCATCACCAACTCCACCCTCGACATCGTTGAGGCAGACCAGGCTCACCGTGACCACGCGATCGTCGAGCAGGTCATCGCCGAACTCAAGGACGGCGCCCTGGCGCACCTGCCGTCGGGGAAGTACGCGGCGAACGCCGCGTGGGTCGCGCTCGCAGTGATCGCGTTCAACATCGCCCGTGCCACCGCCGTCGCCGCCAACATGGCCAAGGTCCGATGGGCGACCCTGCGCAAGCGGATCATCAACATCCCCGCCCGGATCGCGGCCACCGGCCGCCGACTCATCCTGCACCTCCCGATCCGATGGCCCTGGGCAGAGCAGTGGGACACCCTCCACGCGCTCGCGACCGGACCACCAACACCCGCCACGACGTGACCATCCAGCCCAGCACGGGCGCAACCGAGGACCCTGAAGTGGAAGAACCGGCGTAGACCGGCAGGTCCCGCACGCCCACGACGCCGCGATACCCGCCAGCGCCGAGAACGACCACTACAGAAACAACGTCGGTGGATCAGGGCTCAGCGAACCGGTCCGCGGACTGGGTGCGTCAACAAGCCCAACGCGTCGCGGCCGAGGTGGTCGCCGAGGCTGAGCAGACCGACGCCCGCGAGGATGCCGAGGACGACTCTGATCGGCTCCCGCCGCAGTTCGCCAACCGCAAAGACCGTGCGGCAAGCATCAAGAAGGCCCTCGATGAGCTCGATCGTCGTCGCGGTGAGGAGGCCGAGCAGGACCAGGCCGACCGGGTTCGTGCTGAACAGATCCTGGCGCGCGCTGCCACCGAGGCGATGCCGGGACCGGTCCCAGCCGGGGTGGACCCGGTGGCCTATCACCGGGCGCGGATCAGCCGGTTTCAACGGCTGCTTGCCGAGAACGAGACGGCGCCGGGCCAAACAGCTGCCCGGGTCCGGTTCGACGCGCGCAAGGCCCTGGAGCGAGCTGAACAAGCACTCAACGAGGCTGAGGCCGCAAGCGCCGCGGGCGAGGTCGATCTGCGCGGCCCGCGTCGCCGCGCGCGTGATCGTCGAACGGCACGGGCACGCGCCCGCGGCGGCCAGGGAGAGGTGGTCAACACCACCGATCCTGAATCACGGTTGATGACCGAGGGCGCTGGTGGCGGATCGGTGCAGGGCTATAACGCCCAGATCGCGGTCAGTGACGACCACTTCATCGCTGGGATCCACGTGTCTCAAGAGGCCAACGACACCGGCTGCTTCACCCCGACGCTGAACGAGGTCACTGCCCAAGTTCGGGCGTTGGACAAGCAGATCGATCTGGTGCTGGCCGACGCCGGCTACTTCACCGACGACAACCTCACCACCACCGGACCCGAACGGTTGATCGCACCGGGCAAGAGCCGCGATCTCCACGCCGATGCCGCTCGTCGACCAGCCACCGGCCCGCGGTCAGAGGAGGTCTCGGTCAAAGACGCAATGCGTCACCGGCTGCGACAACCCCAGAACGTTGAACGCTACAAACGTCGCAGCGCCACCGTCGAACCCGTCATCGCCCACCTCAAAGAACAAGTCGGCCTACGTCGCTTCGCTCAACGCGGCCTCGCCGCCGTGACCGCCGAACTCCACCTCGCAGCCGCAGTCGTCAACCTCACCCGCCTCCACCGAGCACAAGCAGCCACCGGCTGACCCCGCAGGGGCAGGCCCAGGCGCCGCCCCCGCAAACAGGTGACAGCGCGACGCCACCACGCGGGCCCGCACGGGCTCACTCAATTCGCGACAGCCACCTGGTGACTGCGATCTTCGACCAGGACTCACGCCACCGGCGCGCTACCGCACGAGGTGCGGCAACGACTTGAGCCCGCGCTCGAGGTGCCAGGCGAGGTAGGCGGTGACGAGCGTGTGCGCCTCGCGCCCGTGGCGCGGGTCCGCCTCCTGCACGCGTGCCCAGTCGCCGGTGAGCAGGGCGGCGAGCAGCAGCATCGTGCCGTCGGCCGGGCTCGCCGAGCCCGGGACGCGACACCCGGGGCACAGTGCGCCACCGGCGGCCGGCGAGAACGCGCGGTGCGGGCCCACGACGCCACAGCGTGCGCACGCATCGAAGCTCGGCGCGTAGCCGGCCACGGCCAGCGAGCGCAGCAGGAACGAGTCGAGGACGGCCAACGGGCCGCGCACCGCGACGCCGTCTGCGGGGCCTTCGCTCTCCGTCAGAGCTCGCAGCGCGCCCAGCAGCAGCAGGAACTGCTGCAACGCCGGCTCCTTGTCCTCCATCACCAGCCGCTCGGCGGTCTCGAGCATCACGGTGCCGGCGGTGTAGCGGTCGTAGTCCCCACCCAGGCGGGCGCCGTACGGCGTGAGGGTCTCGGCCTGGGTGATGACGTCGAGCGAACGGCCCTCGGCGAGCTGGAGGTCGACGTAGTTGAACGGCTCGAGCCGCGAGCCGAACTTCGACGACGTCCGGCGCACGCCCTTGGCCACCGCCCGGATCCGCCCGTGCTGGCGGCTCAGCACGGTCACGATGCGGTCGGCCTCACCCAGCTTCTGGGTCCGGAGGACGATCGCCTCGTCACGATAGAGCGGCACTCCCCCATTGTGCCGTGCCGCCGACGCAGAAGCCCGCTAGCGCGACCGGGTCGTCGGCCGCGCCCGCCGGGCGCGGGGGCGCTGCCAGCAGGACGCGACGAACGCCACCGCTTCAGCGTCGAGCCGTTCGGGCCGCAGGCGCCACTCCAGCAGACCGTTGGCACGGACGAACCTGCCGTGGGGCAGCTCGTCGGCGAGCATGGCGGCGTCCGCAGCGGGATGGATCGGGTCGCGGGGATGGCCGACGACGAGCGCGGGCGCCGTGATGAGGCGACGGCGAGCCGACGGTGGCGCCACTCGGCCGAAGAAGATGCCGTGCACGAGCGCCGCCATCGGTGCCGGCTTCTGGTCGAGCGTCTCGAGCAGCACACTGGTCCAGAACGGCACGATCCCGCGCGGCACGGCCCGCGACACCCGGCGTACGGCGTGCACCGGCAACGGCAGGAAGCGACCGGCGAACAGCAACGGACCGAACGCGAGGATGCCCGCCTCCACGGCGTTGTCGAGTACGGGCATCTCCAGCAGCAGTCCCCGCACGCGACCAGGGGCAGCATCGGCGACCTCGAGGGCGACGTTGGCGCCGAGCGACGTACCGCCGAACACCGCCTCCTCGACCCCGAGCTCGTCGAGGACCGCCAGCACCTGCGCGGCGAAGCCCGGCACGGAGTACGCCTGCGGGTCGGCCGGCCGGTCCGACCTCCCGTGCCCGAGCAGGTCGATGGTGAGCACGTGCGCGCCCTCGGCCGCCAGTGCGCGGGCCAGCGGACGGTGCATCCGCCTCGTCAGCAGCTGGCCGTGGACGAGCACGACCCAGCGGTCGCCGGCGCCGTACTCGGTGTACTCCAGCCGGTCGTCGCCGACGAACACCTGACCGATCCGCTCACTGACCAAGAAGACCATGTCGCCAGCGTAGGCGTACGACGCGTGACGCCGGGCACACTGGCGTCATGGACGCCCTCGAACCCGCCTACAGCACCCCGGTGATGCTGTTGATCGCCCTCGGGGCGGTCGTCATCCTGCTGACCCTGATCATGGTCGTGCGGCTGCACGCCTTCGTCGCCCTGGTCCTGGTCAGCCTCGTGACCGCACTGGTCGCCGGCATCCCCATCGGCGACATCCCGGACGTGATGCTGCAGTTCTTCGGCAGCACACTCGGATCCGTCGCCCTGCTCGTCGCGCTGGGAGTGATGCTGGGCCGGGTGCTCGAGGTGACCGGTGGGGCCCAGGTACTGGCCGACACGCTCATCGGCCGCTTCGGTGAGAAGCGCGCACCCCTTGCCCTTGGTGTCGCAGCCCTGATCTTCGGTTTCCCGATCTTCTTCGACGCCGGTCTGGTGGTCTTCCTGCCGATCATCATGACGGTGGCACGACGGTTCGGCGGCTCTGTCCTGCTCTACGCACTGCCTGCCGCGGGTGCGTTCGCCGCGATGCACGCGATCGTCCCGCCCCACCCCGGACCCGTCGCGGCTGCCGACTCCCTCGAGGCCAGCATCGGCCTGACGTTGCTCACCGGCCTGGGCGTGGCCCTGGTGTCGTGGTTCGTCGGCGTCTACCTACTGTCGCGCTTCCTCGGTGCGCGGATCCACGTCCCGGTGAGCGACCTGCTGTTCGGGGAGATCAAGGACGACAAGGAGGCCGACGGGGCCAGCCGACCGCCGGCGTTCGCGGTCGTCCTGTCCCTCCTGCTGCTGCCGATGCTGCTGATCTCGCTCAACACCGTCGTCGACACCCTGCTCACGGCCGGCACGATCGACGAGGCCTGGTGGACTGACACGTTCCTGCTGATCGGCCAGACCCCGGTCGCGCTGCTGATCAGCCTGTTGGCGACCTTCGCCCTCCTCGGTTCCCGGGTCGGCAGCCGCAACGACCTGCAGCAGCTCGTCGACGACGCGCTCGGCCCCATCTGCTCGATCATCCTCATCACCGGCGCCGGCGGCATGTTCGGTGGGGTCCTGCGCACCAGCGGCATCGGCGAGTCCCTCACCGGCGCCCTCGGCGACGTGGGCATCCCGTTGCTGCTGCAGGCCTTCCTCATCGCCGCTGCGCTGCGCGTCGCCCAGGGCTCCGCTACGGTCGCGCTCACCACGGCGGCGGGTCTGGTCGCCGCCGGTGCCGGCGGGCTGTCGGAGCTGCAGCTGGTGGCGCTGGTGTTCGCCATCGCCGGCGGGTCGACGGTGCTCTCCCACGTCAACGACTCCGGGTTCTGGCTGGTCAGCCGCTTCTTCGGCATGGACGAGAAGACAACGCTGAAGACCTGGACGGTCATGGAGACCACGCTCGGCACCATGATGTTCGTGTGCTCGGCCGTGATCTGGACGATCGGATGACCCAAGCCGCCTCTCCTGACCTCCCCCGGGTCGTCGTGGTCATGGGCGTCTCGTCGACCGGCAAGACGAAGGTCGGCACCCGGCTCGCACGTCAGCTGGGCTGGCGGTTCGTCGAGGGCGACGAGCTCCATCCCCCGGCCAACATCGAGAAGATGTCGGCCGGGACGCCCCTCACCGACGAGGACCGCTGGCCCTGGCTCGACGCGATCGTCGAGCACGTGCGTGCCGTGCTCGAGGAGGACACCTCCGTGGTGGTGACCTGTTCAGCGCTGCGTCGCAGCTATCGCGACGTGCTGCGCGGTGCCGACCCCGACGGGTCGGTGTTCTTCGTGCACCTGCACGGCACGTTCACCCTGCTGGCGGAGCGGATGGACCAGCGCGAGGGGCACTTCATGCCCGCAGCGCTGCTGCAGTCGCAGTTCGAGACCCTCGAGCCGCTGGAGCCCGACGAGGTCGGCGCACTCGTCGACGTCACGCCGCCCGTGCACGTTGTCTCCGCCGAGGCCGAGCGGGAGGTCCGCCGCGGCGGCCAGCAGGCCTGAGGCCGTACGTCGTACGCCCTCTCGGGTCAGGTCGCGAGCGCGCGGTCGAGGTCCGCGCGCAGATCCTCCACGTCCTCCAGCCCGACGCTGAGTCGGATGACTCCGTCGGTCACGCCGATCGCGGCACGCCCCTCCTCACCCATCTTGTGGTGGGTCGTGGTGGCCGGGTGGGTGACCAGCGACTTGGCGTCGCCGAAGTTGTTGGAGATGTCGACCAGCTCGAGGGCGTCGAGCACGGCGAAGGCGCGCTCCTTGCCGCCCGCCACCTCGAAGGTGACGATCGTGCCGCCTCCGCTCATCTGCCGGTGCGCGAGCTCGACCTGCGGGTGCGACGCCAGCGTCGGGTAGCGCACCCAGCTCACGCCGTCGCGCTGCTCGAGCCACTGCGCCAGGTCGAGCGCGTTGCGCGAGGAGTGCTCGACGCGGAGCCGCAAGGTCTCCAGCCCCTTGAGGATCACCCAGGCGTTGAACGGGCTCAGGCTCGGCCCGGTGTTGCGCATGAGGGTCTTGACCTCGCCGTTGACGAACTCCGCCGATCCGAGGATCGCCCCGCCGAGCACCCGGCCCTGACCGTCCATGTGCTTGGTCGCGGAGTAGGCGACGACGTCCGCACCCTGCTCCAGCGGGCGTTGCAGCACGGGGCTGGCGAAGGCGTTGTCGACGATCACCGTCGCGCCCGCGTCGTGCGCCAGCGCGCTGACCGCGGCGACGTCGACGAGCTCGTGCATCGGGTTCGACGGCGTCTCGAAGAAGACCGCCTTGGTCGGACGGTTGAGCGCCCGCGCCCACTGCTCCAGGTCGTGGCCGTCGACAAACTCCACGTCGACGCCCCACCGCGGCAGCAGGTCGTGGATCACGTTGTAGCAGGACCCGAACAGGCTGCGGGCCGACACGACCCGGTCACCGGCGCGCACGAGCGCCATGAGCGCGTTGAAGACCGCCGCCATCCCCGTCGCCGTCGGGTAGCAGGCCTCGGCACCCTCGAGGGCGCAGAGACGCTCGGCCAGCATCGTCTGGGTCGGGTTGGTGAAGCGGGAGTACATGTAGTGCTCCGACTCCCCCGCGAACGCTGCCTCCGCCTCGGCTGCGTTGGGGTAGACGTAGCCGGAGGTGAGGAAGAGCGCCTCGGCCGTCTCGTCGTACGACGTCCGCCCGAGACCGGCCCGCACGGCGTGCGTGTCGGGCCGCCAGCCCTCGGCGCCGCTCACCCCTGCCGCCACGGCAGCCCGCGGACCTTCCAGCCCGCGACGTCGCGGTGCCCGGACGGGCCCACCGGACCCTCGAACCCCTCGGTGATGTTGTAGGAGCGCGCGAACCCGGCCTCGGTCGCCAGGGTCGCGGCACCGATCGAGCGCTGGCCGGACCGGCACAGGAAGACGACCGGCTGGTCGGGGCGCACCCCCGCGGCCTGCAGGTCCTCGACGAAGCCGTCGTTGAACCCCCCGGGGAACCGGTTCCACTCGATGTAGGCGACCTGTTTGCCCAGCTCCCCCAGGTCGGCGATCCCGACGAACGTCCACTCGGCCTGCGTCCGGCAGTCGACCATCACCGCGTCCGGGTCGCCCGCGAGCATCTCCCAGGCCTGCTGCGGGTCGATGTCCCCGGCGTACGGCGTTGGCTGCGGAGTGCTCATGGAGCCAGAGTACGGATCCCGAGCGGGGTGGCAGTTTCACCGCCCGAGCGGTGAAACTGCCCAACACGCCGGGCAGCTTCGTACTACAAGCGGGCGTGTCGTTCGACGGGCGGTGAAACTGCCGCGCTCAGCGGGAGCGGTTGACGGCGGAGGTGACGGCCTTGAGCGAGGCGGTCACGATGTTGGCGTCGAGGCCGACGCCCCACAGGACCTGGTCACCGACGGCGCACTCGACGTACGCCGCAGCGATCGCGTCGCCGCCCGACGACAACGCGTGCTCGGCGTAGTCCAGGACGCGTACGTCGAAGCCCTCCGGCAGGGCGTTGATCGCGTCGACGAACGCCGCGATCGGGCCGTTGCCCTCGCCCTGGAGGGTGCGGACCTCGCCGTCGACGTAGACGTTGACCTCGAGCTGGTCCTTCTCGCCCGCGGCGGACGAGGTGTGGACGGAGTTGAGCCGCAGCGGTGCGTCCTGGTCGAGGTACTCGGCGCGGAAGACGCTCCAGATCTCCTCCGGCGTCACCTCGCCACCCTCGGCGTCGGTGCGCTGCTGGATGACCCGGCTGAACTCGATCTGCGCGCGTCGCGGCAGGTCGAGCTTGTGCTCGGCCTTCAGCACGTACGCCACGCCGCCCTTGCCCGACTGGCTGTTGACGCGGATGACCGCCTCGTAGGACCGGCCGACGTCCTTGGGGTCGATCGGCAGGTACGGCGCCTCCCAGTCGATCTCCGAGACCGGCACGCCCTGCTCCTCGGCCTTGCGCTCGAGGTCCTCCAGGCCCTTCTTGATGGCGTCCTGGTGGGAGCCGGAGAAGGCGGTGTAGACCAGGTCGCCGGCGTACGGGTGCCGCGGGTGGACCGGCAGCTGGGTGCAGTACTCGACCGTGCGCCGCACCTCGTCGATGTCGGAGAAGTCGACCTGCGGGTCGATGCCCTGGCTGAACAGGTTCATCCCCAGCGTCACCAGGCAGACGTTGCCGGTGCGCTCACCGTGACCGAACAGGCAGCCCTCGACCCGGTCGGCGCCGGCCATCAGGCCGAGCTCGGTGGCGGCGACGGCGGTGCCGCGGTCGTTGTGCGGGTGCAGCGAGATCACCGAGTGCTCGCGACGGGTCAGACCGCGACCGAAGTACTCGATCTGGTCGGCGTATGTGTTGGGCGTGGACATCTCGACCGTCGCCGGCAGGTTGAGGATGATCTCGCGACCGGCCTCGGGCTGCCACACGTCGGAGACGGCTTCACACACGCTCAGCGCGAAGTCGGTGTCGGACTGGGTGAAGATCTCGGGGCTGTACTGGTAGCCGAACTCGCAGTCGCCCAGGAGCTCCTCGGCGTACTTCACGACCATCTCGGTGCCGCGCACGGCGATCGCCAGGCACTCCTCGGGGGTGACGCCGAAGACGACGCGCTGGAACAGCGGCGCGGTGGCGTTGTAGAGGTGCACCGTGGCGCGGTCGGTGCCGACCAGCGACTGCACGGTGCGCTCGATCAGGTCCTCACGGGCCTGGGTCAGCACGGAGATGCGTACGTCGTCGGGGATGCGGTCCTCCTCGACGAGCTGGCGCACGAACGCGAAGTCGGTCTCGCTCGCCGAGGGGAAGCCGACCTCGATCTCCTTGTAGCCCATCTTCACGAGCAGCTCGAACATCATCAGCTTGCGCGTGGGGCTCATCGGGTCGATCAGCGCCTGGTTGCCGTCGCGCAGGTCGGTGGACAGCCACCGCGGCGCCTGCGTGATGCGCTGGTCGGGCCACGTGCGGTCGGGCACGGTGACCGGCTCGAAGGCGGTGTAGCGCCCGAACGGCATGCCGCTGGGCTGCTGGGACGGAACGGTGAAGGGGGTGGTCATCTCGGGATCCTCGCTGGGTAGGCGTCTGACGCCGGAGGCATCACGAACTCTCCGCAGCGAGGGGGTCCGGCTGAGTCAGACCTCGCTGCGGCAGCGAAGGAGGAGAACCGCGTGCCACATGATGGCGACCAGACTAACGCACGCCCGCGCTACGGTCGCCCCATGGCCCGGCTGCTGATCGTCCACCACTCCCCGACCCCCGGGGTCGAGCGCCTGAGCGACGCGGTCGTTGCCGGCGCACGTGACGACGCGATCGAGGGTGTCGAGGTGACGGTGCGTACGGCGCTGGAGGCCGCGAGCGCCGAGGGGGCCGAAGACGTCCTGGCCGCGGACGGCTACGTGCTCGTGACGCCGGCGAACTTCGGCTACATGTCCGGGGCCCTCAAGCACTTCTTCGACACGGTCTTCCTGCACGTCGGTGGAGCGCTGGCCGACGACGGGAGCGGCGGGGACAGCGGCACGACAGGGCCGAAGCGGCCGTTCGGCCTGCTCGTGCACGGTCGCTACGACACCAACGGCGCGGTCCGCTCGGTGCTGGCGATCACCGGCGCGCTCCCTTGGCGTCAGGCGGCCCCGACGCTGGAGGTGCTCGGCGACGTCACCGACGCCGACACCGAGGCCGCCTACGAGCTCGGCGCGACCATCTCTGCGCTGGCGGCCGAGTCCGCCTGAAGCAGGTCCTTCACCGCTAGCGACGCGAACACCATCGCCGTACCCAAGGGCACGCCCGGCGCCGGATAGGTGGCGCCCGCGACCGAGGCAGCCGAGTTCGCCGAGGCGTACAACCCGGCGATCGGCGACCCGTCGGCGCGCAGCACGCGCGCGTGCTCGTCGGTGACAAGTCCGCCCTTGGTCCCGAGGTCGCACAACACGAACTTCGCGGCGTAGAACGGCCCCTGGCTGAGCGGCTTCAGGACTGCACTCGGACCGCCGCCGCCGGCGAAGAAGGTGTCGTACTCGTCCTCACCACGACCGAAGTCGGGGTCGTGACCGGCCGCGGCGTGCTCGTTGAAGCGTGTGGCGGTGGCCTCGAGCTCGGCGGCTCCGGTGAGCTCGGTCAGCTCCTCGATGGAGTCGGCGCGCACCCACGTGCCGGCGGCGAGGTGCTCCTCCGGGTCCCCCGCGGGCATCGCGATGGCCGGGATGCGCCCGCCCTCGGCCGAGTCGAAGACGAACCACGACGGCACCCGCTCGGGCGCCTTCGCCATCTCCCGCCCGAACCGGTCGTAGGGCAGCGACTCGTTGGCGTAGCGCCGGCCGTCGCTGTCGACCATGAAGCCGCTGCGGAACGCCAGCACGAACGACCCCCGCCCGTCGGGGTGCACCATCCCCGGGCAGAACCACCCCTCCCCCAGCAGGTCGGTCGCGGCGCCGATCCGGACGCCGGCCTCGATCGGCTCGCCCGCGTTGGTGCCGGCGGGTGCCATCGTCCACGACGCATCACCGGGGACACCTCGCGCAGCACGGAGCTCGGCACTTCCCTCGAACCCGCCGGCCGCGAGCAGCACCCCGCGATCGGCGCGCAGCTCGACGCTGCCGGCTGCCGACTCCGCGACGACACCGACGACCCGATCGCCCTCGACGACGAGATCGGTCATCCGGTGCTCGGTCAGCACGGTGCCGCCCTCCCGGAGGAAGCCGGTCAACGCCCGGGCGATCAGCGCCTGCCCTCCGGACAGCGTCGAGCGGCCCTCCCTGCCCACGCGGTCACGCTCCACCGGCGGGCGCACGAGGGCGGCTACCTCCGCCGGCAGGTCGGCGCGCTTCACGGCCGAGGGCTGGATCGAGCGCCCGCCCGGCACCCGCCCCGGCGCGTCGAAGTACTCGGGGAACGGCGTCCACTCGAAGGCGAAGGTGCCGTCGGACTCCAACGCGTCCACCAGCGCGGGCGCCTCGGCGAGGAACGTCTCGAGCCGCGCCCGCCGAGCGGCGTCGACCTCGCCCAGGACATGGTCGAGGTAGGTCCGCGCCGACGCGGTCGAGTCGGGCAGGCCGGCGTCGCGCTGCACGTGCGAGCCCGGCAGCCAACAGGCACCTCCGGAGTACGCCGAGGTCCCCCCGGCGTACGCCGTGCGCTCCACGACCACCGTGCGCAGACCCGCACGCTGTGCCAGGAACGCCCCCACGAGGGCACCACCGCCGGAGCCCACCACCACCACGTCGAAGACCATGATCGTCATCCAAGCACCGTCGCGGGCCGGACGCGGCGGGTACGCTGAGAACCGCGCTCCGGGTTCTGGGGCGAACCCGTTCGAGGACACCGATGGAGGCACGCATGGCGCGCACCGGTCGCCGGCTGCGCCGCACGTCCCCCGCCGCGTTCGCGGCCGTCGTCCTCGCACTCCTCGCCGCCTCCTGCAGCAACGCCACCCCGGACGAACCCGCCGAGGACGCCCCGGTCGTGATCGAGACGCCGCGCGCCGATGCGTGTCGCGTGCTGGAGCCGCAGGACGCCGCGGCCAGCAGCAACGAACGTGACGTCGTCGACTGCACCGAGGAGCACACGGCGCGCACGTTCGTCGTCGACGAGTTCCCCCCTGCCTTCGCCGACGCGGCGTACGACGACACACGTCTCGGCGAGCACGTGTACGGCGTGTGCGACGAGGCGTTCGCCAAGGTCGTGGGCGGGGACGAGAGCGCGCGTCTGCGCTCCCTGCTGAGCTGGGTGTGGTTCCGCCCTCAGGCTGACGCGTGGGAAGCCGGAGCCCGGTGGTTCCGTTGCGACGTGGTGGGCGGCACCGACACCGCCGAGACCTACCGTCCCCTGCCCGCGGACCTCGACAAGATCCTCGACACCCAGCCCGACGAGTGGATGGCGTGCGTCCAGGGCCCGCAGGTCGCAGGCGCACCGCGCGTCCCGTGCTCCGAGCCGCACAACTGGCGTGCCGCCACCACGATCAAGCTCGGCAAGGCCGGGGACGACTACCCCGGTGACCGGCTCGCCGAGGTTCGCACCCGCGACTTCTGCCGCACCTCGATCAGCGCCTGGCTCGACTACCCCGACAGCTACGAGTTCGGGTTCACCTGGTTCGGCCAGGCCGAGTGGGAGGTCGGCAACCGCCGCTCGATCTGCTGGGCGAAGATCGACCGGTGAGCCGCTCGCCTCGGACCGGGTCGTGCGCGCGTACGGCGGCGGGCGCGCTGCTCGCGCTCCTGCTCACCGCCTGCACGGGGACCTCCGACCAGCCGCGGGACGACACCTCGTCCCCCGCCGCCTCTCCTGAAGAGGCGGCC
The DNA here is from genome assembly GCF_030811215.1 of Nocardioides massiliensis. NCBI lineage: Bacteria > Bacillati > Actinomycetota > Actinomycetes > Propionibacteriales > Nocardioidaceae > Nocardioides > Nocardioides massiliensis. The sequence goes on along the minus strand of NZ_JAUSQM010000001.1, from coordinate 2,255,911 downwards.
ACCAGCGCAGCGCCGGCCTCGCCTCCGGCACGGGGCGCGTGCTACGACCTCGACTTCGCCCAGGCCACGGCCAGCTCGGTCACCGCCGAACCGGTCGACTGCAGCGACCCGCACACCGCACTGACCGTCCACGTCACGAGGACGGACGCCCCGGGTTCCGTGGACACCGCCCGGGCCTGCAACCGTCGGGTCGACCGGTTCCTCGGCGGCGACCGCGAAGCCCGGCGGTTGAGCCGGTTCGCGGCCGTGTGGTTCACGCCGACCGGAGACGAGCAGGCCGCCGGGGCGCAATGGGTGCGATGCGACGTCGTCGCCGTCGAGTCGCGCGAGAAGCTGACGACCCTGCCCGCGCCGCGGGTGATGCGCGGCATCCTCGACCGTCCCCGCGGGCGCCGCTTCGACCTCTGCGCCACGGCGGCCCCGGGCTCGGACGGGTTCGAGCGGGTGGTCTGCGCCCGGCCGCATCGCTGGCGGGCCATCGCCACGCTGCGTGTGCCTGCGCGCCGAGGTGACGCCTACCCGGGCCAGCGTGCCGCCCGCGACGCCGGCCTGGACCAGTGCCGGCGTACGGCGCGCGCGAGCGTGCAGGCCGACCGCGTCCGGTTCGGTTGGGAGTGGCCCACCGCGGAGCAGTGGGAGGCTGGGCAGCGGTACGGCTACTGCTGGGTGCCGCGGCGCAACTGAGCGGAGGAAACCGTGAAGCTCCTGTTGACCTCGGGCGGGGTCACCAACCCGAGCATCCACGAGGCGCTCGTCCGCCTGCTCGGCAAGCCGGTGGAGGAGTGCAGTGCGCTGATCATCCCGACAGCGCAGTGGGGTCACCCGATGTGCGTCCCGAGCTCGGTGCGCGGGCTGGTCGCCGCCGAGCCGGACTGGCGCCCGCTCACCGGTCTGGGCTGGGCGTCCCTCGGCGTCCTCGAGCTCACTGCCCTGCCCAGCATCGATCCATACCGTTGGGTGCCCTGGGTCGAGGAGGCCGACGCCCTGCTGGTCGACGGCGGGGACGCGACGTACCTGGTCCGCTGGCTCCGGGAGTCCGGCCTCGCCGACCTGTTGCCGTCCCTTGCCGAGACCGTGTGGGTCGGTGTGAGCGCCGGCAGCATGGTGCTGACGCCCCGGATCGGCGACTACTTCGTCGAGTGGCCGGGTGCGCAGGACGATCGCACCCTCGGCATCGTGGACTTCGCGATCTTCCCGCACCTCGACCTGTTCGCGACCAACACGATGGACCATGCCGAGCGGTGGGCAGCCGACGTGGCGATCCCCGCCTACGCCATCGACGAGCAGACGGCCATCACGGTCGTCGACGGCTCCGTCGAGGTGGTGTCCGAGGGTCGCTGGCGACGGTTCGAGGCGTGACCCGCTGCGCGAGGCCTCGACCCGGCGGTCGCGGGCTCGTCCCTCGCCCGCGCGCCTTGCTCGACCTGCCCCCGCGACGCCGGCCGCTGGTTCCTCGCGGTCGGCTGCGGGGTCAGAACCCGAGGCGGCGCAGCTGCTTGGGATCGCGCTGCCAGTCCTTGGCGACCTTCACCCGCAGGTCGAGATAGACCGGCGTCCCGAGCATCGCCTCGATCTGCTTGCGCGCGGCCGTGCCGACCTCACGCAGCCGCGACCCGCGGTGCCCGATCATGATCCCCTTCTGGGAGTCACGCTCGACGAAGACGATCGCGTGGACGTCGAGCAGCGGCTTGTCGGCCGGGCGGCCCTCGCGCAGACCCATCTCCTCGACCACCACCGCGATGGAGTGCGGCAGCTCGTCGCGCACTCCCTCGAGGGCGGCCTCGCGCACGAGGTCGGCGACGATCGCCTCCTCGGGGGTGTCGCTGAGCTCGCCGTCGGGATAGAGCGGCGGACCCTCCGGCAGCAGTCCCACCAGCAGGTCGGCGAGCAGCGACACCTGGTCGCCGGACACCGCCGACACCGGGACGATCTCGGCCCAGTCGGTGCCGGTCTCCTCCCCGAGCGCCTGCACCGCCAGCAGCTGCTCGCCGAGCCGGCCGGGGTCGACGGTGTCGGTCTTGGTGACGACCGCGACCTTCGTCGTACGTCGCACCTTGCCGAGCTCGCCCACGAGGAACCGGTCACCCGGCCCGATCTTCTCGTCCGCCGGGAAGCACACCGCGACGACGTCGACCTCGGCCCACGTGGTGACGACGAGGTCGTTGAGCCGCTCCCCGAGCAGCGTGCGGGGCCGGTGCAGCCCGGGGGTGTCGACCAGGATCAGCTGCGCGTCCGGGCGGTGGACGATGCCGCGCACGACCGTCCGGGTCGTCTGCGGACGCGAGGAGGTGATCGCGACCTTCGTGCCGACCAGGGCATTGGTCAACGTGGACTTGCCGACGTTGGGCCGCCCCACGAAGCAGGCGAAGCCGGACTTGTGCTCGCTCATCGCTGCCCCATCTCCCGGCCCATCTCCTGGCCCATCTCCTGGCCCATCTCCTGGCCCATCTCCTGGCCTGCTTCCTGGGCGGCGTCGTAGCGCTGCCAGATCTGCTCGTCACTCTCCCCCGCCGCCTTGCCGGCCTCCCAGATGGGCCCCGGGTCGACGGGACGGGTGCGGCCACCGGGCTTGCGCCAGTAGCCCATCACGTCGTACGCCGAGCTCGGTAGGCGCCGCTCGCGCATGAGGTGCTTGCGGATGGCGCGCATCTGCGACGACTCCCCGCTCATCCAGAAGTAGCCGTCGCCGTCCGGCCAGTCCAGACCCTCCACGACCGCAGCGAGTGCGCTGTCGGCGGGACCGGGCGGGCGGGTCCACGTCACCTCCGCCGCGGTCTGCGGCAGCAGGTGCTCGTGCCCGGGCGGCGCCTCGACCCACACGCGGGTGGGGACGTCGGCACGCTCCTCGAGGATGCGCGCGATCGCGGGCAGTGCAGTCAGGTCACCGACGAGCATCAGCCAGTCGGCGTCGGCGGGCGGGGCGAACGAGCCCTTCGCGGGGCCGATGCCGACCTCGTCACCGACGGGGTCGCCGCTGGCCCACTCGGTCACCAGACCCTCGGCGTGGACGACGACGTCGAGCACCAGCCGCTCCCCGTCCCAGGAGCGCACGGTGTAGTAGCGGCTCTGGAACTGGCCCGGCACCGTCAGCGGCACCCACTCATCGGGAATCCCGGTGACCGTGAGGCCGACCAGGTCGGGGCCACCGAGCTCGAGGCGCAGCAGATGCTCGGACAGCGAGGTCCGGGAGAGGACCTCGGCGGTCCAGGAGGAGGCGTCTGCGCGGCTGGTCACGGGGGTCCAGGCTAGGCCATGACGCCCGGTGAACCTCAGCCCAGCCGGTTCAGCCCGACCGTCAACCCAGCCAGTCGGGCCGCAGCGGGAAGTCGGCGCCCCCGCGCTCGTCGGTGCGGACGGCGAGCACTTGGTGCAGCTGGATCTCGTTGCGCTCGAACGCCAACCGCGACGAGGCCATGTAGAGCCCCCACACCCGCGCCGTGCCGATCCCGACCTCGGCCACGGCCTCGTCCCAGTGCTCCACGAGGTTGCGGCACCACCCGGCGAGGGTCCGCGCGTAGTGCTCGCGCAGGTTCTCGTGGTGGCGCACCTCAAGCCCGGCGTCCTCGACCTCGGTGACGATGCGCCCCGATCCGGTGAGCTCGCCGTCCGGGAAGACGTAGCGGTCGATGAACGCCCCGGTCGCCTGCGGGCGGTTGGACGGGCGGGTGATGCAGTGGTTGAGCAGCCGACCACCCGGCCGCAGCCGGTCGCGCAGGAAGGAGAAGTAGGCCGGGTAGTTGCGGACCCCGATGTGCTCGGTGAGTCCGATCGAGCTGACGGCGTCGAAGCCGGACTCGGTGACGGAGCGGTAGTCGGCGTGCCGGATCTCCGCACCCTGCAGCCCCTCGGCGGCGATCGCCTCGCGCGCCCAGGACGCCTGCGCGCTCGACAGCGTGACCCCGATGGCGCGGACGCCGTACTCGCGCACGGCGTGGCGGACCATCCCGCCCCAGCCGCAGCCCACGTCGAGCAGGCGTTGACCCGGACGCAGACCGAGCTTCTGGCACACGAGGTCGTACTTGGCGGCCTGCGCCTCCTCGAGGGTCGCCCCCTCGTGCGGGTAGACCGCGCACGTGTAGGTCATCGACGGGCCGAGGACCATCTCGTAGAACGCGTTCGAGACGTCGTAGTGGTGCTCGATGACCGCGGCGTCGCGCCCCAGGGAGTGCCGGACTCCCTCGACGGTGCGCCGCCATCGCGGCAGGTGCTCCTGCGGAGGCGGTGGTGGCGGCAGCAGGTGGGAGAGCCCGAGACCGCGCAGCAGCCGCACGGCCTCAGCCGGGCGCGGTCGCCGGAAGCGGAGGTTGTTGAGCAGGAAGAGCATCGCCGGGTAGGGGTCCCCAGGATGCGCGCCGTGGAGCTCGAGGTCGCCGGCGACGTAGGCCCGCGCCATGCCGAGGTCACCGGGCGCGGTCATGAGGTAGGACAGCCCGCGCTCGTTGGCCAGATGCAGCCGCACCGGGCAGTCCTCGGGGCCGGCGGCGCTGCCGTCGTACGCCGTGAGCCGGAACGGCAGCCCGTCGGGCATCAACGAGGTGAGCGCGTCGCCGATGCGCAACGTCGACTCGCGCGTCCGATCCGGGGCCTGGGTCATCGCCGTCGCACCGCCTTCTCGTAGAGCGTGGTGAATCGATCGTCAGGGTCGTACGTCGCCCGGACGGCGTCAAGGGTCGCGGTGCCGTAGAGGGTCGCGAAGGTCGCCGGGTCGTAGAACGCCTCGGAGTACAGCGACTTGTGCCCACCGAGCGCGTGCACCTTCTCCTCGACAGCACGGTTGATGACCCCGTCACGCGCACCGGGGCCGACGGGGACCGTGCCCCAGAACCCGATGTTGACGTAGGTGCGGCCCGGGTCGAGCGGGTACGCCGGCCAGTGCCGCGCGGAGCCCGGCCCGTCCGGCTCCCGCAGCCGCAGCGGGCACACCCAGACCGGCGTCATCGCGACGTGGTCGTCGAACCAGTCGAGGAACTCCCCGAGCCACTCGACCGGCACCTCGACGTCCTGGATGACCCGCTCCCGGGCGGGGCGCTTGCGTGCCTGGTCGATGCGGTCGACGATCCCGAGGCGTCGGTCCCAGCCCACGAGGCGGTGGTAGACGTCGCTGCGACGCCACCGCCGGGGCCAGACCCGGCGGACGAGCGGGTGTTGCGCCCCGAACGCACCCGAGCACCAGAACCAGTCGGTGTCCCAGCGCCACAGGTAGTCCTCAGTCGTCAGCAGGTCCTCGGTGCGCTCGCGGATCGAGCGGTAGTAGATCTGCTGCCCGCCGTAGTCGCTCGTCGGGGTGCCGGCGGGACGCGCGGTCCACGTGGCGAGCGTCAGGTACGCCTCGTCGCGCGCGAAGACCGTGCCGTCGACGGCGTCGACGCGCACGCCGTCGTACGTGCGTTCGTCGCAGATCGCGGCGATCGCCTCGGCCAGCGCCGACCGATCCCCGAACCGGACGTGGCGAAGCGCGACGTGGGTGGGCACCTGCTCCAGCTCGATGCGCAGACGCGTCGCGTAACCGAGGCTGCCGTAGGAGTTCGGGAAGGCGGCGAAGAGCTCGGGCTTGCGGTCGGGACTGGTCGTCACCACCTCGCCGGACCCGACCAGCACGTCCATCTCGAGAACCGACTCGTGCGGCAACCCGTTGCGGAACGACGTGCTCTCGATCCCCAGCCCGGTCACCGCGCCGCCGAGGGTGATGGTGCGCAGCTGCGGGACGACCAGCGGCATCAGACCGTGCGGGAGCGTGGCCGCGACGAGGTCCTCGTAGGTGCACATCCCCTGCACGTCGGCCGTACGTCGCGGGACGTCGACGGAGACGACGCCGTCGAGGCCGCTGACGTCCAGGCCCGGGGTCGACAGCTGCCCGCGGGGACGGAAGAGGTTGGAGGTGCGCTTGGCCAGGCGGACCGGCTGACCGGGCGGGATCGCGGCGAAGGAGTCCTGCAGGCGGCGTACGCCGACCTCGTGCGCTGCCGCACCGACGAGACCCCGCCCCCGCATCGTCAGGCCTCCGTCGTCCCCTGGACGGTCCCCCGCCCGTCACCGTGGTGGACGGGTACGCCGGCGCCGGCGAAGTCGCGCAGCACGGCGAGGTCGGCGGAGTCCGGGGCCTCGCGGTCACCGAGCACGACGGCCGCCTCCAGGCCCCGCGCGCCGGACGCGACCGCCATCACCACGCAGCCGGCGAGCGCGCTCACCTGGAGCGAAGGGAGGTCGACGGTGACGGCGGCATAGGTGCGACCGTCGAGATCGCGGACCGCGGCACCCTCGGCCGCCGACGTCCGGGCCCGAGTCGAGCGGGCCAGGACGACCAGCTTCTGGTCCTCGGGGTCAGTCAGCTCAGGCATGGGTCTCCACGTCCTCCTCGTCGTGCTCGTCCTCGTCGACCGGGTCGAGCACGGTGATCACGACCGTGCCGATCCGGTTGCGGCGGCCGGTGGGCGCCTCGGCCTCGAAACGCATGCCGTGGACCTCGACCTCCGAGCCGGGGATCGGCACCCGGCCGAGGTACTTCGCCATCAGACCACCCACGGTGTCGACGTCGTCGTCCTCGACGGCGATGCCGCACAGCTCCTCGAGGTCGTCGACCGGATAGCGCGAGCTGACCCGGATCGACCCGCTCGCCAGCGTCTGGACGGCGATCTCCGCCTCGTCGTACTCGTCGGTGATCTCGCCGACGATCTCCTCCAGCACGTCCTCGATGGTGACGAGGCCGGCCGTGCCGCCGTACTCGTCGATGACGACGGCGATGTGGCGCCGGCGGGCCTGCATCTCGCGCAGCAGGTCGTCGACGGGCTTGGAGTCGGGGACGTACATGACCGGGCGCATGACCGAGTCGACCTTCTCCGTCGTCTCGGCCTCGTGGTTGTCGAAGACCCGCTTGGTGAGGTCCTTGAGGTAGGCGAAGCCGACGATGTCGTCGAGGTTCTCGTCGATGACCGGGATCCGGGAGTAGCCGCTGCGCAGCGCCAGCGACATGGCCTGACGCAGCGTCTTGGTGCGCTCGATGAACACGACGTCGGTGCGCGGCACCATCACCTCGCGCACGATGGTGTCGCCGAGCTCGAAGACCGAGTGGATCATCTTGCGCTCGCCGGACTCGATGAGACTGCTCGCCTCGGCGAGGTCGACGAGCTCGCGCAGCTCGGCCTCGGAGGCGAACGGGCCCTCACTGAAGCCGCGCCCGGGCGTGACCAGGTTGCCGATGATGATGAGGAACTGCGGGACCGGGCCGAGCACCGTCGTGATCGCCCGCAGCGGGCCGGCGGCGAGCAACGCGACACGCTCCGAGTGCTGGCGCCCGATCGTGCGGGGACCGACGCCGACCAGGACGAAGAGCACGACGAGCATCACGGCGACGGTGAGTGCGATGGACCACCAGCGGTCACTCGCGGCGACCCCACCGGTGTCACGCCAGCGCCCCACGACGTCGAGGAGGACCACGCCCACCAGCACGATGGCGGTGATCTCGAGGAACATCCGCAGGAGGAGCGCGGTGTTGAGGTAGCGGGGCGGGTCCTCCAGGATCCCGAGCACCCGGCCGGCACCGGCACGCCCCTCGGCCTCCATCTCCTCAGCGCGTGCCTTGGAGAAGGACGAGAGCGCGGCCTCGACCGCGGAGGTGAGTCCGGCCAGGACGACCAGGAGTCCGGCGACGAGGAGGAGGGTCACCTCGCCGGCGTTCACCGGATCTCCTCTCCGCTCTTCACGCCCTGCCACTCGGCGAGCAGACGGGCCTGCAACCCGAACATCTCGCGGTGCTCCTCGGGTTCGGCGTGGTCGTAGCCGAGCAGGTGCAGGATCCCGTGCACCGTGAGCAGGTCGATCTCGTCGGCGACCGCGTGACCCGCCGTCTCGGCCTGCTTGGCCGCCACCGCGGGGCAGAGCACGAGGTCACCGAGCACGCCCTCCTCGGGCTCCTCGTTGACCAGACCGGGACGCAGCTCGTCCATCGGGAAGGCCAGGACGTCGGTGGGTCCGACCTTGTCCATCCACTGCTCGTTGAGCTCGGCGATCGTCGCCTCGTCGACGGCCTTGATGCACAGCTCCGCCTGGGGATGCACGCGCATCCGGTCCATCACGAACCGCGCCAGCTTCGCCAGGCCGGTGGCGTCGACCACCGCGCCGGACTCGTCGAGCACCTCGATGCTCATCGCCGCGGCTCCTGTCGTCGGTTGGGCCGTCCCGGCTTCGATCCGCCGCCGCTCTCGCTCGCCAGCCGCTCGGCCTCGAACTCGTCGTACGCCGCCACGATCCGGCCGACCAGGCGGTGACGCACGACGTCGCCGGAGGTCAGTCGGTTGAACGACACGTCCTCGACGCCGTCGAGGATCTCCTCCACCACTCGCAGCCCGCTCTGCACACCGCCGGGGAGGTCGACCTGGGTCACGTCACCGGTGACCACGATCTTGGAGCCGAACCCGAGCCGGGTCAGGAACATCTTCATCTGCTCCGGGGAGGTGTTCTGCGCCTCGTCGAGGATGATGAAAGCGTCGTTGAGCGTGTTGTGGGTGACCAGGAAGTCGTCGGTCACGTAGAGCGAGTCGGCAGCCGCCACCTGGATGCACTGCGTCTGTTGACGACCGACGTACTCGATCGAGTCGATGAACCGCATCGGTCGGCCACCGCCCGTTGCCGCGTAGGCATCCGCCTTCCGCTGCAGACGGAACGGGGCGATGTCAGCGGGCAGGCGGATGTCGACGACATCCGTCCTCAGCGTGGCGGTGCCGCCCAGCGACTGCACGAGCCACGCGACGTCGCGGCGCAGAGTGTCGAGCGGGCTCCGGAACTCCGGCCGTCCCTCCCGCACACGCCCGTGGTCGGAGTCCAAGAGCCCCTGCAGCAGTGCGGAGCGCACAGCTACCGAGTTCTCGAGGTACTCCGCAGGAACCGACCCGCACGACTGCGCGTACGCGACGACGCAGTGCGCGTCAACCTCGCCACCGCCGACCGTCGCGAACGCGGGGGTCGTCGAGGTGGTCAGGCACCCGTCGCCCAGCAGCAGTCCGAGTGCGTACGGGTCCAGCGGGACGTCGGCCGCGGGGAACTGCACGGGCTGGACCATCGGCAGCTCGTAGCGGCGCGCGTGGAACGAGCGCAGGTTGCCGATCATCTGCTGCGTCTCGAGGGTGCGGGTCTTGCCGCGGCGCTTGTCGCTGGCCGTGCGGACGGTCCACAGGTGCTCGCCGCACGCCAGGGTGGACGCGCCGTCCTGGGTGGTGACGCGGTAGACGTCCTTCTCCCCCTGCGGGTAGACGCCGAGCACCACCGTGGGTCGTCCGTCGGCACCGGTGACGAGGTCGCCCACCGAGAGCGTGCCCATCGAGACGAAGCCATCGGGGGTGAGGACGTCGGCGTCGAGCGGCTGCGCGCGGCCCCGCATGTATGCCAGGGGCGCGACCTCGATCGTTCCGGCTGTCAGGAGCTTGGGGATCGTCTCCGGGTCGAGCATGTCGTGGAGCGCGTCGTAGAGCGGGCGCAGGTAGGGGTCGATCTTCTCGCTCAGCGTGCCGGGCAGGAAGCCGAGCCGCTCACCGGCCTCGACCGCGGGCCGCGTGAGGATGATGCGGCTGACGTCCTTGGCCTGCAGCGCCTGGACCGCCTTGGCCATGGCCAGGTAGGTCTTGCCCGTGCCGGCGGGGCCGATCCCGAAGACGATCGTGTGGTCGTCGATCGCGTCGACGTACTTCTTCTGGTTGAGCGTCTTGGGTCGGATGGTGCGCCCGCGGTTGGACAGGATGTTCATCGACAGCACGTCGGCGGGACGCTCGGCACTCTCGACGCGCAGCATCCCGATGGCGCGCTCGACGGTCTCCTTCGTCAAGCCCTGCCCGGTGCGGATGATCGTCACCAGCTCGTCGAGCAGCCGCTCGGCCAGCGCGATCTCCGAGGGCTCACCTCGCAGGGTGATCTGGTTGCCGCGCACGTGGAGCTCGGCGTCGAACGCCTTCTCCAGGACGGCGAGGTGTTCGTCGGTGGGTCCGAGAAGGGCGACCATGTCGATGCTCGCGGGCACCGTCACGGTGGTCTGGGGATGTTCGCTCATGGGCTGTCCATGCTAGCCGCGGCACCCGACAGGGTCACCCGGGATACCGCGGGCGCCCTGAGCTCAGCCGGGAGGCCAGGCCATCGGGCGCCCGCCCAGCAGGTGCAGGTGGACGTGGAACACGGTCTGCCCACCGTCCTGGCCGGTGTTGAAGACCAGCCGATAGCCGTTGCCGAGCCCCTCGGCCTCCGCGACGCGCTTCGCCGTACGCACCAGCGCATCGACGCCGCCGTCGGTCGACGACGCGAGCGAGGCGGCGTCGACGTGATGCTCGCGCGGGATCACCAGGACGTGGGTCGGCGCCTGGGGCGAGATGTCGCGGAAGGCGACCGTGTGCTCGTCGGCGGCCACCACGTCGGCGGGGATCTCCTCGGCCACGATCTTGCAGAACAGGCAATCGCTGACGGCGGTCATGGCCTCTTCCTACGGCACCGCTGCGTCCGGCGTCCACCCGGTGCGGACTGTTGCCGAGTTGTGGAGGAGCTGTGGACTCGATGTGGACCTGACGTGGGGATCTCGTGGTGTCGAGGCGAGCAGAGTTGTCCTCATCAACAAGCCGCACCCGGCGGCCCACGAAAACCCCTCAGGAGCACCCGATGTCGAACACCCGCCGCAAGGTCCTCGTCCCCCTCGCCACCCTGCTCGCCGCCGGCGCCGTGGCCATCGGCTCGGGTGCGACCTTCACCTCCACCACCGCCTCGACCACCTCGGTCGCCTCCGGCCACGTCGAGCACACGCTGGACAACACCACGCTCGACCTCACCAACATCAAGCCCGGCGACGTCATCACCGGCTCGGTCAAGCTCACCAACACCGGCACCCTGCCCGCCACCGTGACCCTGCGCGAGAGCGCCTCGACCAACACCTTCACCAAGGACGCGCTCACCCTCGAGCTCACCCAGGCCGGCAACGCCACCCCGCTGTACTCCGGCAACTTCGGCGACCTGGCCGACACCGCGGTCCTGCCCCTGGGCGCGGTCGACGTGGCCGGCTCGACCACCGTGACCTGGAAGGTCACCTTCGCCGCCGACGCCGGCAACGTGAACGAGAAGAAGGCCGCCACCGCCAGCTACACCTGGATCTCCACCCAGAACCCCGGCGTGGCCCTGCCCTTCGGCGCCACCGTCGGCCTGCCGAACCTGGGCGACTGACGCCCTGAGCACCACCACACACCTACCGCGCAACACTGAGAGGAGCATCCGATGAGCACCACCACGGCCCGCCGCAAGCGCACCAGCCGGGTCACCACCGTCGTCACCAACACCGCGATGCTCCTCGTCGTCGCCCTCGCCGTCGGCTTCCTCGCCCCCGCCCTCATGGGCTACCAGCGCTACGTCATCACCTCCGGCTCCATGACCGGCACCTACGACACCGGCTCGGTCGTCTTCGCCGAGGTCGTCCCCACCGACGAACTCGAAGTCGGCGACGTCATCACCTACGTCCCCCCGGCCGAGACCGGCATCACCCACCTCGTCACCCACCGCATCGTCTCCATCGACAACGGCGAGATCCGCACCCAGGGCGACGCCAACCCCCAGGTCGACCCCTGGACCTTCCAGCTCGCCGACCTCGAGCAGCCCCGCGTCGTCGCCGGCGTCCCCTACGTCGGCTACCTCTTCCTCGCCCTGGCCGACCGCACCACCCGCATGGTCCTCATCGGCATCCCCGCCGCCATCATCGCGCTGCTCGCCCTCGCCGAGCTCATCCGCCACACCCGCCCCGAGGCCGAGACCCCGGCAGTCCCCGTGCACGTCGTCTCCGGCGCCGGTCCGCTCCCCACGCGCTGAGCGCCCGACCCGCCGCCCCGGCTGTCAACCGATCGCGCTGCTCGAGCGTGGCACTAGCGTGACCACCCAGCTGCTCGTCGCGCGAGCCCCCGGCCGTCCAGCCGCGTGGGCGTGGAAGGGGGTCGGTGGAGTGGCACCGTCCCTGGACGCCGATGCCGGCATCACCGCGCTCTACCAGTCCCACCAGCGCGCGATGGTACGACTGTCCACCCTCCTGCTGCGCGACAGCATGCTCGCCGAGGAGATCGTCCAGGACTCCTTCGTCGCTGTGCACCGGCACTGGCGGCGGCTCCGGCAGCCCGAGCACGCGCTGGCCTACCTGCGCCAGACCGTGGTCAACCGGTCGCGATCGGCGTTGCGCCGGCGCGCGGTGGAGCAGCGCTACGTCCCGCCCGTGGTCCGCGAGGCGCCGGGTGCCGACGAGGACGTGCTCGTCGGCGAGCGCCGCACCGCGGTCCTCGACGCGCTGCAGCTGTTGCCCACGCGGCAGCGTGAGGTGCTCGTGCTGCGCTACTACCTCGATCTCTCCGAGGCCGACATCGCCGCGACGCTCGACATCAGCCGCGGCGCGGTGAAGAGCCACGCTTCGCGCGGATCCGCCCGGCTGCGCGAGCTGCTGGCCGGGGAGGTGGGACCGCGATGACCCGTCCCCACTCCACCGTGCCCTTCGAGGACGCTGACGACCCGCGGCTGCGCGACCTGCTCCGCGACGCCGTCCTCGACGTGGACCCGACGCCCCGCCTCGACGAGGTGCTCGACCGCGCGCACGCCGAGCCCCGGCGTACGGCGTGGGCGGTCGCGCTGGTGGTGGCGGCGACGGTCGCGGCGGTCGCGATCGGCGTGGGCCTGTGGCTGCCCACCGCATCCGACGCACCACCTGCAGCTGCGCCCGAGGTGCTCACCACCGATCGGGTCAACGTGCCGGTCTACTACCTCGGCGGCGACGAAGCGCCGCGGCTGTTCCGGGAGTTCCCCTTCGTCGACGGACACGGCAGTCTCGACCTGCCGTCGCTCGCGGTCGGGGCGGCGCTCACCGTGGCGCCGTCCGACCCCGACTACCGCTCACCGTGGCCGAGCGGCACGAGCGCCGACGTCGACTTCGCCGACGGTCGATGGGAGATCACGCTCGCCAACGACGAGGTCGACCTCCACCGCCGCCCCGCCGACCTCACATCGCGCGAGGCGGAGCTGGCCGTCCAGCAGCTGGTCTACACCGTGCAGGCCGCCGCGGGCGACGCCGAGCGCCACCCGGTCGCGTTGCGCGTGGGGTCCGGGAGCGCGACGACCGTCCTGGGCGTCCCGGTCCGCGCACCCGTCGTCCAGGAGCCGATGCCGTCCGCGCTCGCGCCGGTATGGATCATCGAGCCGGCCGACGGCAGCACTCTGGATCCGCTGGAGGTCAGCGGTGTCGTCAACCGGCCGTTGCCCTTCGTCGCCTGGCACGTCACCGACGCAGCCGGAACGATCGTGGAGTCCGGGCGCGCCGGTGTCAGCGCTGAGCAGACCGGCGCGACATACTCGTTCACCGTGGACGGCCTGCCGTCCGGGACCTACACCGTCGTCGTCACGCGCGGCCGCGAGCCGCTCGGTGCGGGCTCCGGCACCGGCGTGGCCGGCGATCTCGTCGACACCAAGGAAGTGACCGTGCCATGACCGCCTCCCCGTTCCGCCTCCGCCGTACGACGGCCCTCGCCGCAGGCGCCCTGGCGCTCAGCGTCGCGCTGACCGCCTGCGGGGAGGACGACACGACCGGCACCGTCAGCGAGCCGGAGACGTCCGCCACCCCCAGCGAGACCCCCGACCCCGAGCCCACCGAGACCCCCTCGCCGAGCGAGCCGGCCGCCTCCCCCACGACGTACGCCGACGACACCGGTCGCATCACCGTCACGAGCATTCCCAGCGACGATGTCGTCAGCTCGCCGTTCGAGGTCAGCGGTGAGGCGAACGTCTTCGAGGCCAACGTGCGCTGGCAGCTCCTGCGCGGCGAGGAGGTCGTCGAGGACGGCTTCACCACCGCGGAGTTCGCGATGGAGATGGCGCCGTACTCCTTCACCGTCGAGGCCGAGCCCGGCGACTACACGCTGGTGGTCTTCGAGGAGGACGCCTCCGACGGCGAGGGCAACGCCCCGCCGCGCGTGGAGATCCCGATCACCGTCGGCTGAGGCAGCGGCTGCTGCTCACGCGCCCCAGCGCGGGGTGCGGCTGAGCAGTGCGGCCACGGCGGCGACGCCGGCGGTCGAGGTGCGCAGCACCTCCGCACCCAGCCGGACCGTGCGGGCGCCGGCGGCCGTGAGCCGGTCCAGCTCCGCGTCGCTCAGCCCGCCCTCCGGCCCGACCACGACGAGGACGTCGCGGACGTCGGAGAGGTCGAGTGCGTCGATCGCCACACCGCCCTCAGCCTCGTGCAGGACGAGGGCGAGGTCGGTCTCGCCCACCAGGGCGACGACGTCGTCGGTGGACGCCAGGGCGGCCACGTCCGGGAACCACGTCCGCCGCGCCTGCTTGGCCGACTCCCGCGCGGTGGCCTCCCACTTCGCGCGGCCCTTGGCGGCGCGCTCGCCCTTCCAGGTCGCCACGCACCGCTCGGCCGCCCACGGCACGACCCGCGCCACGCCCACCTCGGTCAGCACGCTGACCGCGAGCTCGCCGCGCTCACCCTTCGGCACCGCCTGGACGACGCTCACGCGGGGCAGCGGCTCGGGATCGGCCGCGCACTCCTCCACGCGCACCTCGAGCCGGCCCTTGGCCGCCGCGGTCACCGTGCACAGCGCGGACGTCCCGGCGCCGTCGGCGAGGACCACCCGCTCGCCGGCCCGCGTACGCCGTACGACGACCGCGTGGTGGGCCTCGTCGCCGTCCACGACGAGGTCCCGGCCCGCGCGTACCCCGGCCAGGTCGGGGTGCCGGTAGACCGGGAGGGTCACTTGAAGGCGTCGCGCAGCCGGCCGAAGACACCCTTGTGGGAGGCGTGGACCTGCCCATCGGGGTGGGTCTCCTCGCGCAGCGCCGCGAGCTCGCGCAGCAGTTCTTCCTGGCGGGCGTCGAGCCGGGTCGGAGTCTCGACGAGCACCCGCACGACGAGGTCACCGCGCCCCGTACCGCGCAGGCTCGGGACGCCGCGGCCGTGCAGCACCGTCTCCGCACCCGACTGCGTGCCGGGCTGGATCTCCAGCGGCACCGTGGTCTCCACGTCCGTGACCGCGCCGGACTCGACCAGGTCCGCCTCCAGCGTGGGCAGCTCGAGGGTGGTGCCGAGCGCGGCCGCCGTCATCGGCAGCGTCACGGTCGCCAGCAGGTCGGTGCCCTGCCGGGTGAAGGTCGGGTGGTCGGCGACGTGCATCTCGACGTACAGGTCGCCCGCAGGCCCGCCACCGGGACCGACCTCGCCCTGGCCGGACAGCTGGACCCGGGTGCCGGTGTCGACGCCCGGCGGGATCTTCACGGTCAGCGTGCGACGCGAGCGCACGCGGCCGTCGCCGGAGCACTCGCGACACGGCTCGGGGATGATCGTGCCGAAGCCGCGACAGGCCGCACACGGACGCATCGTGCGGATCTCGCCGAGGAACGAGCGCTGCACCTGGTGGACCTCGCCGCGTCCGCGGCAGGTCTCGCAGGTCACCGGCTTGCTGCCGGGCGCGGCCCCGTCGCCCGCGCAGGTGCCGCACGTCACCGCGGTGTCGACCTTGAGCTCGCGCGTGACGCCGAACGCCGCCTCGGCCAGCTCGACCTCGAGCCGGATGAGCGCGTCCTGGCCGCGGCGCACGCGCGGACGCGGGCCACGACCCTGCGCCTGGCCGGCCGACTGGCCGAAGAAGGCGTCCATGATGTCGGTGAAGGAAAAGCCCTGACCGGCTCCGCCGAAGCCGCCCGCACCACCGAACGGGTCACCGCCCATGTCGTAGTGGCGGCGCTTCTCCGGGTCGGAGAGCACCTCGTAGGCCCGGGAGACCTCCTTGAACCGCTCCTGGGTCTCCGGGTCCGGGTTGACGTCCGGGTGGAGCTGTCGCGCGAGCCGCCGGTACGCCTTCTTGATGGCGTCGGCGTCGGCGTCGCGGGACACCCCGAGCACGTCGTACAGGTCCTGACTCATCTCACTCCTCGAGGATCCGGGACACGTAGCGTGCGACAGCGCGCACCGCTGCCATCGACCCGGGGTAGTCCATGCGCGTGGGTCCGACGATGCCGAGGGTCGCCAAGGCCTCGTCGCGGGGGCCGTAGCCGGTGGCCACGACCGAGGTGCCGGACAGCTCCTGCACCGGCCCCTCCCGTCCGATCCGGACGGTGACGGTGGAGGAGGACGTGGCCTCCCCCAGCAGACGGAGCAGGACGACGTGCTCCTCGAGCGCCTCCAGCATCGGCCGGATGGTGGTCTCGTAGCCGTCGCCGAAGCGGGCGAGGTTGGCCGTGCCGCCCACGACCACGCGCTCGTCGGAGCGGTGGTCGCTCATCGCCTCGATCAGGGAGGCGACGACGACGGTCGTGGCCGCGAGACCGGCGCTCGCGCTCTCCTGGGTGATCTCGCCGAGCCGGTCGGCGGCATCGGCGATGCGCTCCCCGACCACGGCCCGGTTGACGTCGGTGCGCAGCCGGGACAGGTCGTCCTCGGAGAGCTCGTCGGGCAGCTCGATCACCCGCTGCTCCACGCGCCCCGTGCTGAGGATCAGCACGCTGAGCATGCGCGTGGGGGTGAGCGGGACGAGCTCGACGTGGCGCACCGTGGAGCGCGCGAGGATGGGGTACTGCACGACCGCCACCTGGCGGGTCAGCTGCGCCAGCAGTCGCACGCTGCGCTGGACGACGTCGTCCAGGTCGACCGCCCCCTCGAGCAGGGTCGTGATCGCCCGGCGCTCCGCGGCCGACAGCGGCTTGACCGTGCTGAGCTTGTCGACGAAGAGCCGGTAGCCCTTGTCGGTGGGCACCCGCCCGGCGCTGGTGTGCGGCTGGGCGATGAGGCCCTCCTCCTCCAGCGCGGCCATGTCGTTGCGCACCGTCGCCGGGGACACGCCCAGCTGGTGGCGGTCGACCAGGGCCTTCGAGCCGACCGGCTCCTGCGTGGAGACGTAGTCCTCGACGATCGCGCGCAGCACGGCCAGTCGTCGCTCCTCGACCATTGCCACCTGCTCCTTCCGCTCGTCGCCCGGTCCGTTCCCGGCACTTTGGCACTCGTGCGGACCGAGTGCCAATCCTACGGGGTTCGGCGATGGGTAGCCTGCACCTGATGAGTGATCCCACACTGGAGCCCGACACCGGCCTGGTCGAGCTGCGCCCCGGCTGCTGGGGCTGGCGCACCGCGTTCGCCGACCTGACCCTCGGGGTGGTCACGGGCCGCGACGGCGCGGTCGTCGTCGACACCGGCCCGACCGAGGCGCACGCCACCGCCTTCGCCGACGCGATCGAGGCGCGCGGCCTGGGCCCGGTCGTCGCGGTCGTCAACACCCATGTCCACTGGGACCACGTCCTGGGCAACGCGGTCTTCGCCGACCGCTGGCCCGACGCCGTCGTGCTGGCGCAGGAGAACGCCGCCGCCGCGACCATCGCCCACGTCGAGGAGTTCCGCCGCACCCTGGCTGAGCCGGGGTCGCCGTACGCCGCCAGCGAGCACCTCGACGGGTTGCGCACCGCGCGCGTGCGCCCGGCGACCGACACGCTGTCCTCGGCGCGCGTGCTCGACCTCGGCGACCGCTACGTCGAGGTGATCCACCCGGGCCCCGCCCACACCGACGGCGACGTCGTGGTGCACGTGCCCGACGCCGCGCTCGTCTTCGTCGGCGACCTGGTCGAGGAGTCGGCGCCCCCGTCGTACGGCGAGGACTCCTTCCCGCTGACCTGGCACACCGCGCTGGACCTCGTCGTGCAGATGCTGCCCGAGCACGCGGTCGTGGTGCCCGGTCACGGCGCCCCGGTCGGCCGGGCGTTCGTCGAGGAGCAGCGTGGCGGCATCGGCGTGGTCGCCACGACCATCAGCGACCTGGCCGGACGCGGCATCTCCCCCGGCGACGCTCTGGGCGCCAGCACCTGGCCGTTCCCCGTCGAGGCGTTGGAGCACGCCGTACGCCGCGGGTACGCCCACCTGCCGCGCGGCGCCCGCCAGCTGCCGCTGGCCTGACGCCTCAACCGCGGCGGGACAGCACCAGGTAGATGGCGACTCCCACCAGCAGCAGGACGAGGAACGGCGCACGCACGACCGCCATCAACGCCACGATCGCGACCACCGCGACCAGTGCCGTGGGATAGGTACGCCGTGGGCGCGCCGGCGGCGTGGGCCTCGGCGACGACGCCACGGCCGGCAGCAGGTCGGGGTGCGGGAGCGGCAGGTCGGCGAAGAGCCGCATCAGATCGGCGCCGGTCCGCGCCTGCAGCGCCTGGCCGCAGCGCTGCTGGTGCTCCTCGGCGTCCAGCCGACCGGCGACGTAGTGCTCCCCGAGGGCGTCCACCGCGGCGTACCGCTCGCTGTCGCCGACCCGGAGCCGGTGCAGCCGGGGATCCTCCTTGGCCATCAGGCACCCATCAGGACTCGTCGTCGGCGAGCAGGCCGTAGAGGCGGCGCCGGGTCTCCGCCAGGATCTCGGTCGCCTCGGCCTTCTGCTGCCGGGTGCCGCTGAGCACCACCTGACCGACCGCACCGAGCACCTGGCCGATGACCGGACCGAGGTCGGGACCGTCGTCGGCGCCGGGGGCGGTGTGGTCGTCGCGGATCGTGAAGACCTCCCAGGTCGCGGCCAGCTCGTCGGGGTGCTCGGCCACGTAGCGGCGCCCCTCCTCCGTCAGCGCCAGCAACCGGCGTCCGCCCACCTGCTCGCCGGCGACGAGCCCCTCGTCCTCCAGCGCCTGCACGGTCGGGTAGACCGAGCCCGGGCTCGGCTTCCACGCGCCGTCGGTGCGGTCGGCGATCTGCTGGATCAGCTGGTAGCCGTTCATCGGCTCGGTCGCGAGGACGTCGAGGATCGCCGCGCGGACGTCGCCACGCCGGGCGCGCCGGGGTCGCGCCTGCCCGAAGCCCGAGCCGAAGCCTGGTCCGCCGGGTCCGCCGAGGCCACGCACCAGGTCGCGCACCCACGGTGGCGTGCCGGTGCCCGCGGCGGGGCCGCGACCGCCGAATGCGGCACCGAGCGCGTCGGTCGCTGCGGCCCAGGGGTCCTTCGGGCGGTCTGCTCCGGTCATCGTCCACCTCCACGTGTGTTCTCGCCGATCGGTCGGCGATAGGTCAACGATATATCGCCCGACCACATCACACCCGTCACGTCACCTGCGTGCGGCGTGCCTGACCCACCCTGTCGGTGGCCCCTCCTACGGTGCCCCCATGACCCCCCGCGACCGCTACGGCACCGACGTCCTCGCGACCGACTGGCGCGCGCCCAAGCGCGGCCGCGCGGTCGAGACCGAGGCGCAGCACGGCATGGTTGTCGAGGAGGTCACCACCGACTGGTGCGGGGAGGTCGTCGCGGTCGAGCGCGACCTCGGCACGGTGATCCTCGAGGACCGTCGCGGCAAGCGCCGCACGTTCCCCCTCGGGCCGGGCTTCCTGCTCGAGGGCCGTCCGGTCATCCTGGTCGCCCCGACGCGCCGCGGCCCGAAGGCCCCCACCCGCACGGCGTCCGGCTCGGTCGCCGTCGCCGGCGCCAAGGCCCGCGTGGCACGCGCCAGCCGGATCTTCGTCGAGGGTCGCCACGACGCGGAGCTGGTCGAGAAGGTGTGGGGCGACGACCTGCGCATCGAGGGCGTGGTGGTCGAGTACCTCGCCGGCGTCGACGACCTGCCCGCCCACCTCGCCGACTTCGGTCCGGGCCCCGAGCGGCGCGTCGGTGTCCTGGTCGACCACCTCGTGCGCGGCTCCAAGGAGAGCCGGATCGCGGAGGAGGTCCGGCGTGGACCCCACGGTGCCCACGTCCTCGTGGTCGGTCATCCGTTCGTCGACGTCTGGCAGGCGGTCAAGCCCGACCGGCTCGGGCTCGAGGCGTGGCCCACGATCCCGCGCTCGACGGAGTGGAAGCGGGGCATCTGCCAGCACCTCGGCTGGCCCCACCGCACCCAGGCCGACATCGCCCGCGCCTGGCAGCACATCCTCGGCCGGGTCACGTCGTACGCCGACCTCGAGCCCGCTCTTCTGGGTAGGGTCGAGGAGCTGATCGACTTCGTCACCGCTTGATCGTCACCGCTTGATCGTCACCGCTTGACGCCACACACCCGAGGAGCACGCGATGACCTATCCGCCCGGACCTCCCTACGGCTCCCCTTCGGTCGGCGACGCCCCCAGCTCCGAGGAGCGCACCTGGGCGCTGGTCTCCCACATCGGCTGTCTGGTCAGCGCGTGGTTCGCGCTCGGCGTGCTCTGCCCCCTGCTGGTCCTGCTGCTGAAGAGCGGCTCGCCGTTCGTGCGCCGGCACGCGGTCGAGTCGCTGAACTTCCAGATAACCCTGCTGATCCTGATCGTGGTCGGCGTCGTGATCAGCGTGGTGACCCTGGGCCTCGGCCTCCTGGTCGTGATCCCGGTCGGCGGGGTCGTCGCGCTGCTCGCGCTGATCTTCCTCATCATCGCCACCGCGCGCGCCTCGTCGGGTGAGGACTACCGCTACCCGTTCAACATCCGCTTCATCAGCTGACGCCTCCCCGGCGTCCCTCAGGCCAGCAGCTCGCGCACGACCAGGTCGGCCAGCAGCCGGCCCCGGTCGGTGAGCACGACCCGCGGGTCGGGGGCGCTCAGTGGCTCGGCGCGGACCAGGCCGGCGCCCACCTGTGCGCCCACGGCGTCGCGACCGGCGGCGTCGAGCACGTCGAGCGCCAGCCCCTCGGCCAGCCGGAGCTCCAGGAGCACCCGCTCCACCCGGCGGGTCTCGGCGTCCAGCACCTCGCGCCCGTGGGCCGGCGACTCGCCCGCGGCGATGCGGCGGGCGTACGCCGCCGGGTGCTTGACGTTCCACCACCGCACGCCGCCGACGTGGCCGTGCGCGCCCGGCCCGGCGCCCCACCAGTCGGCGCCGCGCCAGTAGGCGAGGTTGTGTCGGCACCGGGCGGCCTCGTCCCGTGCCCAGTTGGAGACCTCGTACCACCCCAGCCCGGCGGCACGCAGAGCGGCGTCGGCGGTCTGGTACTTCTCCGCCAGGTCGTCCTCGTCGGGCATCGGCAGCTCGCCGCGGCGCACCCGCCGCGCCAGCGCCGTGCCGTCCTCGACGATCAGGGAGTACGCCGACACGTGGTCCGGCGCGCACTCCAGCGCGGCCGCCAGCGTCTGCTCCCAGTCGGCGTGGCTCTCGCCGGGCGTGCCGTAGATCAGGTCGAGACTGAGCTGGTCGAACCCGGCGGCGCGGGCGGCGGCGACGACCTCCGGCACCCGGCGGGGGTCGTGGGTGCGGTCGAGCGTCGCGAGCACGTGCGGCACCGCCGACTGGACGCCGAAGGAGACGCGGTTGATGCCACCGGCGCGCAGCTGCGCGAGGCGCGCGGCGTCGACGCTGTCGGGGTTGGCCTCGGTCGTGACCTCGGCGTGTGCGGCGAGACCGAACTCCGCGTCGATCGCCGCCAGGATCCGCTCGAGGTCCCCGGCGGGGAGCAGCGTCGGGGTCCCGCCGCCGAAGAACACGGTCTCCACCGGCAGCTCGGTGTCGCCCAGCACGCGGCGCGCCAGCCGGATCTCGGCGATGGCCTGGTCGGCGTACGTCGTGCGCGACGCCCCGGAGCCCAGCTCCTCGGCGGTGTAGGTGTTGAAGTCGCAGTAGCCGCAGCGCACCCGGCAGAACGGGACGTGGACATAGAAGCCGAACGGCCGCGTCCCCAGCTCGGCGAGCGCGGCCGCCGGGAGGCTGCCGTCGCGCGGGACGGGGTCGGCGTCGGGAACGACTGAGGGCACCGGTCCACCCTAGGCGGGTGCGCGGTGCCCTCGTCGGTCGGCCGGTGTGGCCGATCACGTCACTGCTCAGGCGTAGAGCGCGTCGATCTGCTCGCGGTACTTCTCCTCGACGACGTTGCGCTTGACCTTCATCGACGGGGTCAGCTCACCGGACTCGATCGAGAGGTCGTGGTCGAGCAGGATCCACTTCTTGACCGTCTCCCAGCGGTTCAGGCGGGTGTTGAGCTGGTCGACGTAGTCGCCCACCATCGCCTTGACCTTGTCGCTGGAGACGATCTCAGCGTACGACTTGCCCTCCATGCCGTTCTCGGCGGCCCACATCGCCATCGCGTCGGGGTCGAGGGTGATGACGGCGATGCAGAAGTTGCGCTCCGCGCCGATCACGATGAACTGGCTGGCGTAGGGGCACAGCGCCTTGAACTGCGACTCGATCGCCGGCGGGACGACGTACTTGCCGCCGGAAGTCTTGAACAGCTCCTTGATGCGACCGGTGATCGTCAGGAACCCGTCCTCGTCGAGCGAGCCCTTGTCACCGGTGTGGAGCCAGCCGTCGGCGTCGAGCGTGCGCGAGGTCTCCTCGGGGAGGTTGTGGTAGCCCTCCATGATGTGGGGCCCGCGCAGCAGGACCTCGTCGCCCTCACCGATCTTGATCTCGGTGCCGGGCAGAGCCGGGCCGACGGTGCCCATCTTGTAGTGGTGCGGGTGGTTGACCGCGGCGCCGGCGGCGTTCTCGGTCATGCCGTAGCCCTCGAGGATGAGGATGCCGGCAGCGTGGAACCACTCCGCGATCTCCCGGTTGAGGGCGGCCGAGCCGGAGATGAAGAACCGCACGCGGCCACCGAAGCGCTCGCGGACCTTGCTGAAGACCAGCTTGTCGAACAGCGCGTGCTGCTTGCCCAGCAGGAACGGCACCGGCTTGCCCTCGAGCTTGAGCTTGTCGACCTTGAGGCCGACCTCGAAGGCCTTCTTGAACAGTTTCTCCTTCACGCCGCCCTCGGCCGCCTGCATCGTGACGATCTTGCCGTGGGCCTTCTCGAAGATGCGCGGCGCGGCACCCATGAAGGTCGGGCGCACGACGCCGAGGTTGTCGACGATCTTCTCGACCCGGCCGTCGATGGCCGTGGCGAAGCCGATCGCCAGCTGCGCGGAGAGCAGCACCTTGCCGAAGGAGTGCGCCATCGGCAGCCACAGGAACTGCAGGTCGTCCTCGGAGAGGATGTTCTGCGCGGCGATCGAGGCGCCCTCGTAGGTCCACGAGGAGTGCTTGAGGCGCACGCCCTTGGACCGGCCGGTGGTGCCGGAGGTGTAGATGAGGGTCGCCAGGTCGTCGGGGGCGATCTTCGAGATGGCGGTGCGCACGGCCTCCGGGTCGGAGGCGAGCAGCTCGGCGCCCTTCGCCTCCAGCTCGGCCAGGGTCATCACCCAGTCGCCGTCGCCGGCGCCGTCGAAGACGATCACGTGGCGCAGGTGCGGGAGCTCCGAGCGCTGCTCGACCAGCTTGGCGACCTGGATGTCGTCCTCGGCGAACACGATCCGGCACTCGGAGTCGGCGAGGATGTAGGCGACGTCCTGGGCGATCGTGGTCGGGTAGACCGTCGTCGTGGCGGCGCCGGCGCACATGATCGCCAGGTCGGCCAGGATCCACTCGTAGCGGGTGCCGGCGGCGATGCCGACGCGCTGCTGCGGCTCGATGCCGAGCGCGAGCAGCCCGGCGGCGAGCTTGTCGACGTGGTCACCGGCCTCGCGCCACGACATCGACTCCCAGGACTCTCCGACGGGGTAGCGGAACGCCTCCCGGTCGGCGGAGGCCTTGACCCGTTCGACGAACTGGACGGCCATGTTCGGTGGGCGGTTCTCGATCGCTGCGAGGTCGTACTTGATGGCACTCACGATTCTGCTCCCGGCTCCTGGGTGATGACGGGTCCATCCTGAGGCGCATGAGGCGTGGCGTGCGTCACGCGATGGACTGGTGGGTAATAACCTAAGTCACACCGGCCCCCGGCGGCAGCCGGGTCGCCACATTGCCCCGAAAACCCCCTGGGCTCGCTCCCGCGATCAGACCTCGACCGTCGCGCGTGGGGCGACGTACGCCTCTGCGACCGCCCGCGGGCGGCTCCCGACCTGGGGGACGTCGAGCAGCTCGGGCAGCAGGTCCCGCTCGGTCGTGAGGGCGCGGAAGAGCCGCAGCACCGTCAGGCCGTGGTCCGGGCGGTGCACGACGCGCAGCGGGTCGCCGGCGCGCACGACCCCGGGCTCCAGCACCCGCAGGTACGGCCCCGGGCGACCGGCGTGGGCGAAGCGCTTGACGAACGCCGTGTCGTCGAGGCCGCGCAGCCCCAGCCAGTTCGCGAAGACGCGGCAGGGGATCCGCACGGACGCGACCTCGAGCAGCGGACCGGTGCCCGGCTCGCCGACCTGCCACTGCTCCCCCACGAGGGCGGCGTTGACGTCGATGCCGACGGTGGTGAGGTTCTCGCCGAACATGCCGTCGTCGATCGGTCCTCCCAGCTCGCCCGCCCAGTGGTCGAGGTCCTCACGCGCGTAGGCATAGACCGCCTGCTCGAGTCCCCCGTGGTTGGCCTGATCGGCGATCTCGTCGCCCTCGACGCCGCCTACGTCGACCCGGACCGCGCCGCTGACGGGGCGCTTGTCGATCGCCGTACGCCGCAGCTTGCCGGCCCACTCCTCGTCGCGCGCGGGTCCGACGTTGACCGCGACGACACGCGCGGCGGGAGACTGGCTGCTCATCGGGCCATCATCGCGCATCAGCCCCCACCTGGGGTCCTCAGTCCTGCACGGCCTTCGCGACCGTGATGCAGGTCGTCAGCCACGTCCGGTCGGTGGGGCCTGCCGGCTGGGCGGGGTGGCCGGCCTCGGCGGCGTTGACGACCATCCGGAGCACGACCCAGTCACGGGCGCGGTCCTCGTCCAGCATGGCCGTGTCGACGACCGCGTGGAACCGCTGACGGACGGCGGTCCGCGCGTCGGTCGCGCCGACGACCTCGCCCCACCGGTTCCACAACAGCGGTGCGACCTCGTAGTGCGGGTCGCCCGACAGCGGCTTGGGGTCGATGACCACCCAGTCCTCGTCATCGCCCGCCAGCACGTTGGCCCGGAGCACGTTGGCGTAGTGCAGGTCGCCGTGGACGAGCAGCCCGTCGGTGGCCGGGTCGGTGCGCAGGTCGCGTCCCACGGCGACCGCCTGCTCGACGAGCCGTCGCGGGAGCGGCGCGTCGCGCGGGAGGCTGGACAAAGCCTCCACCCACCGCTCGACGTACGCCGTCAGGGGGCGCAGGGTCGGGGGTGCGGGCACGTGCAGTCGGGTGTAGAGCGACGCGGCGATCTCGCACGCCTCGACGTCCCACAGCTCCTGCAGATCACCGCCCGGCAGCCGCTCGAGGAGCAATGCCGCCCGCCGCGGGTCGGCCCGCAGCAGCCGCACCGCGCCGCCGCGCCCCTGGGGCCCGCCCCAGTGCCGCAGGGCGAGGTGCTCGTGCTCGGCCTCCTCGTGCGGCAGCCCGATCTTGAGCACCGCGGACTCCCCGGTCTCGGTGCGCACCGCGAGCACCCAGGAGGCGTGGCCGTGCCAGGCCCCACCACCCGCGGTTTCCGGGACCCAGACGAGCCCCCACTCGGCCAGCAGTTCCGCGGCGAGGCCGGGGAGCCGGTCGAGCCACTCGGCCCACGCGGGGCCGCGCTCGCCGGCCCGCTCCAGGGCGGCCGGGACGCTCGGCAGCCTCACCGCCGGGGCCGGCTACTTCTTGGCCGAGGTCGGCTCCGAGGTCGACAGCGCGGCGATGAACGCCTCCTGGGGGACCTCGACGCGTCCGACCATCTTCATCCGCTTCTTGCCCTCCTTCTGCTTCTCCAGCAGCTTGCGCTTGCGGCTGATGTCACCGCCGTAGCACTTGGCGAGCACGTCCTTGCGGATGGCGCGGATGTTCTCCCGCGCGATGATCCGCGCCCCGATCGCGGCCTGGATGGGCACCTCGAACTGCTGGCGCGGGATGAGCTCCTTGAGCTTGCTGGCCAGCGAGACGCCGTACGCATAGGCGGCGTCGCGGTGGACGATCGCGCTGAACGCGTCGACGATCTCGCCCTGGAGCATGACGTCGACCTTCACGAGGTCGGCGGCCTGCTCGCCGGCGAGCTCGTAGTTGAGCGACGCGTAGCCCTTCGTGCGGCTCTTCAGGGCGTCGAAGAAGTCGAACATGATCTCGCCCATGGGCAGTGTGTAGCGGATCTCGACGCGGTCCTCGGAGAGGTAGTCGATGCCGCCGAGCTGGCCGCGCCGCGTCTGGCAGAGCTCCATGATGGCGCCGATGTAGTCGCTCGGCGCGAGGATCGTCGCCGACACGATCGGCTCGTAGACCTCGGAGATCTTGCCGTCGGTGGGGTACTCGCTGGGGTTGGTGACGACGATCTCGCGCCCGTCCTCCATCACGACGCGGTAGACCACGTTGGGCGCGGTGGAGATGAGGTCGAGGTTGAACTCGCGCTCGAGCCGCTCGCGGACGATCTCGAGGTGCAACAGCCCGAGGAAGCCGATCCGGAAGCCGAAGCCGAGCGCGCCGGACGACTCCGGCTCGTACTGCAGGGCGGCGTCGTTGAGCTGGAGCTTCTCCAGCGCGTCGCGCAGCGTCGAGAAGTCGTCGCCGTCGATGGGATAGAGCCCGGAGAAGACCATCGGGTTCGGGTGCTGGTAGCCGCCGAGCGGCTCGGTCGCGCCGTGGTGGGCGGAGGTGACCGTGTCGCCGACACGGCTCTGGCGGACCTCCTTCACCCCGGTGATGAGGTAGCCCACCTCCCCCACGCCGATCTCGCCGGCCTTGACCGGCTCGGGGCTGATCACGCCGACCTCGAGCATCTCGTGGATCGCGCCGGTCGACATCATCTTGATCCGGTCGCGGTGCTTGAGGCTGCCGTCGACCACCCGCACGTAGGTGACCACGCCGCGGTAGGTGTCGTAGACCGAGTCGAAGATCAGCGCGCGGGCCGGTGCGTCGGCGTCGCCCACCGGGGGCGGGGTCTGCGCGACGATCGTGTTGAGCAGCTCCTCGACCCCGAAGCCGGTCTTGGCGCTGACGTGCAGCACCTCCGACGGGTCGCACCCGATGATCCCGGCGAGCTCCGCGGCGTACTTCTCCGGGTTGGCGCTGGGCAGGTCGATCTTGTTGAGCACCGGGATGATGTGCAGGTCGGCGCCCAGTGCGAGGTAGAGGTTGGCCAGCGTCTGGGCCTCGATGCCCTGGGCGGCGTCGACCAGCAGGATCGCGGCCTCGCACGCCTCCAGCGAGCGCGACACCTCGTAGGTGAAGTCGACGTGGCCGGGGGTGTCGATCATGTTGAGCACGAACGTCTGACCGGCCTGCTCGCCCTCGGTCACCGTCCACGGCATCCGCACGGCCTGCGACTTGATGGTGATGCCGCGCTCGCGCTCGATGTCCATCCGGTCGAGGTACTGCGCGCGGGCGGCCCGCTCGTCGACGACGCCGGTGAGCTGGAGCATGCGGTCGGCCAGCGTGGACTTGCCGTGGTCGATGTGGGCGATGATGCAGAAGTTGCGCAGGATCGCGGGGTCGGTCCGGCCCGGCTCGGGTGCTGTCGGGTGGGTGGCCACGGGTCTTCGTCGCGTCCTTCGGCTGGGGTGCTCATGGGGTCGTGATGAGGTACGGCGCCAGCGGTCGGCGCGGCACCATCCTCCCACGCTCCGGGCCCTGACAGCATGCTCGGGTGATCACCTCGCCGGTCCCCCACGGGCAGACCGCCCGCCGCCTCACCTGGGAGCTGCTGCCGCCCCTGGTGCGGCGCCTGGTGGCGCAGCGGTGCGGCTCGCCGGTCGTGCGCGCCGAGTCGCAGGACGCGGGCTACACCCCGGGCTTCGCGTCGGTGCTCGAGTGCGCCGACGGATCGCGGCACTTCGTCAAGGCGGCCTCACGGATCGCCCAGCGGGTCTTCGCCGACTCCTACCTGGAGGAGGCGCGCAAGGTGGCCGCGCTCCCGACCGGCGTACCCGCCCCGCGGTTGCGCTGGCAGCACGTCGACGAGGCGTGGGTCGTCCTCGGGTTCGAGCACGTCCCCGCGCGCCAGCCGGGCCGGCCGTGGCAAGCCGTCGAGCTCGACGCACTCCTGGACGCGCTGGAGACGACCGCCGACCTGCTGACGCCCGACCCACCCGGTCTGACCACCTCCACCTTCGCCGAGGACCACGGCGCGATGGCCGGCTACTGGCACCAGCTGGGCGCCCGCTCCGTCCGGGTCCGCGGACTCGCCGACCACGGTGCCGAGGCTGCCGCACTGGCCGCCCGGCTCGGCGAGGTCACCGACGGCGCCACGGTCGTCCACACCGACGTGCGCGACGACAACGTGCTCATCCGTCCCGACGGCTCCGCGCTGCTGTGCGACTGGAACTGGCCCTGCCGGGGAGCCGCGTGGATCGACACCGTCGCAGCACTCATCGGTCCCCGCGGCGACGGGCTGGACGTGGAGACGGTCCTGGCCACGCGCCGGCTGACCGCGAGCGTCCCGTCCGAGCACGTCGACGTCCTGCTCGCCCTGCTGTCCGGCTACTTCCTGCGCCAGGCGGGCGAGCCGGTGCCCCGCACCTCGCCACACCTGCGCGACGCCCAGTGCTGGCAGGGCGAGGTGGTGTGGGACTGGCTCGGGGAGCGGCGCGGCTGGTGGTGACGGTGCGATTTGGGCGGCCCGGCGCCCCGCTGGTAACGTTGCCCTCCGCGTGTCCGGTGCTGACGCCTGCCCTGCGCAGCCAGCCGGGACCGCCCCTGAGCAGCGCACTCCATCCCGCACGTCCATTCAGCACCGAGCAGCAGAGGCAACTTCGTGGCGAACATCAAGTCCCAGATCAAGCGCAACAAGCAGAACGAGGCCGCGCGCGAGCGCAACAAGGCCGTCAAGACCAACCTGAAGTCGGCGATCCGCAAGTTCCGCGAGGCTGCTGCCGCCGGCAACGCCGACGAGGCCCGCACCCTGGCCGCGACCGCCGCGCGCAAGCTCGACAAGGCCGCCTCCAAGGGCGTCATCCACAAGAACCAGGCCGCGAACCGCAAGTCCGCGATCGCCAAGAAGGCCGCCTCCCTCTAAGGCTCGCCTCCCCCTGAGGTCCCACGACCTCGCACCTCTGCTCACGTCGGCGCCGTTCCCCTCGGGGACGGCGCCGACGGGCGTTTGCGGACCTACCCGACGAGCTCGGTGGCGCGGGCCAGGAGCTCGAAGGAGCGCAGCGTCGCCTCGGTGCTGCGCGCCATCGACGCCACGATGAGCTCGTCGGCGCTCGCGTGGACGGCAAACTCGTCGAGGTAGGCACGGACCTCGTCGGCGGTGCCGACGGCCGTGTAGTGGCTCATCTGCTGGATCTGGCGGCCCGCAGGTGAGTCGAGGACCGCGTCGGCCTCGGCGTCGGTGAAGGTGCGGCCGCGGCCCACCAGCTGGGTGACGCGCAGGCGCTGGGACTCACGCATCAGCGCGTGCGCCTCCTCGGTCGTCTCGGCGGCCACGACGTTGACGCCGGCGATCACCCACGGTTCGGCGAGCTGATCGGACGGGCGGAAGTCTCGCCGGTAGAGCGCCACCGCCTCGGTGAGCGCCTGCGGGGCGAAGTGCGAGGCGAAGGCGTACGGCAGACCGAGCGCTGCGGCCAGCTGCGCACCGAAGAGCGAGGACCCGAGGATGTAGAGCGGAACGTGGGTGTCCTTGCCCGGGATGGCGTCGACGCCCGGGATCAACGACCGGCCGGTGAGGTAGCCCTGGAGCTCCTGGACGTCCTGCGGGAAGGACTCGGCCGACATCGCGTCGCGGCGCAGGGCGCGCATCGTGTTCTGGTCGCTGCCGGGCGCACGCCCGAGGCCGAGGTCGATCCGGTCGGGATGCAGCGTCGCGAGGGTGCCGAACTGCTCGGCGATCACCAGCGGCGAGTGGTTGGGCAGCATCACGCCGCCGGCACCCAGCCGGATGGTCTCGGTGTGCGCCGCGACGTGAGCGATGAGCACGCTGGTGGCCGACGACGCGATGGTGGCCATGTTGTGGTGCTCGGCGTACCAGACCCGGCGGTAGCCGCTGCGCTCGGCGAGCTGGGCGAGGGCGACGCTGGCCCGGAAGCTGTCGGCGGCGTTCCCGCCGGGGCCGATCTGGGCGAGGTCGAGGATCGAGAGCGGGATGGCAGCCATGGCAGGACAACCCGGCACCGGTGCGGATTGTTCCGGGAGGTCCGTCGGCTCAGACCCGCAGTCCGGCGACCCTCAGGACCAGGCGCTCGAGGCTGTAGGCCGCGTCGCCGGCCTGGCCCTTGATGTCGGCGTCGGCGCGCGCCACCTCGCGGATCGCCATCGCCAGCCCGCGGTCGTCCCACCCACGGGCCTGCTCACGCAGCGACCGCAGCTTCCACGGAGGCACCCCCACCTCGCGCGCGAGGTCGGCCTCGCGGACCCCCCGTCCCGCCGCGCGGAAGCGGGCCAGCCCGCGCAGCCCACCGGCGAACGCACTGGTCACCAGCACGGCCGGGGTGCCGCCGTCGAGCGCCCAGCGCAGCTCCTCGAGCGCGTGTGCGGTGCGGCCCATCAGCGCGGCGTCGGCGATCGCGAACGACTTGGCCTCCGCCCGGCCACCGAAGTACTGCCCCACGCGCTCCTTGGTGAGCGGCTCGTCCGGGAAGTCGGAGGCGAGCTGGCGCGCGGCGGCGGCGAGGGCGCGCAGGTCCTGGCCGATCGCCGAGACCAGTGCCTCGGCCGCGTCCTCCGCCATCCGGGCACCGTGCAGGCGGGCCTCGGAGGCCGCGAAGCGCGGGAGCTCGCTCGGCTTGAGCGGGGTCGTCTTCACCTCGGTCACACCGGGCTGCTTGCGGAGCTTGTTGAGGACACCGCTGCCCTTCTGTCCCCCACCGTGGACGAGGACGAGCGCGACGTCCTCGGCCGGGGCGGCGGCGTAGTCGACCAGGCCCGGCACCGACTCCTCGGGGAGGTTCTCCAGGCCTCGCACGACCACGCACCGGGTGGAGGAGAACAACGAGGGTGCCGCGAGGTCGCCCAGCGTGGCCATCGTCAGCTGGTCGGCGTCGGTCCTGGAGAACTCCGCCTCCGGGTCGACGCGACGCACGGCGTCGCGGACGTGCTGCACCTGCCGCTCGGAGAGGAACTCCTCGCCCCCGGTCACCAGGAGCACGCTGCCGATCGGTCCCTGACTCGCCACGGCAGCAGCCTCCCACACCGCCCGGACAGTCCGAGCCCGACAGTCAGCGCGAGGAGCGGGCGCCCCACTCGCCCTCGGCGTCGACGACCACCACCAGGTCGCCGTGCCGGTCGGTGCGGAGCACGCGCGCTCCGGTGTCCTCGAGCACGTCCACGGTCCTCGGTCCGGGGTGTCCGTAGCCGTTGTCCTCGCCGACCGAGACGAGCGCCAGCCGTGCACCCGTGCCGGCGAGGAACGCCTCGTCCTGGTGCGGACTCCCGTGGTGCGGCACCGTCATGACGTCAACCTGCAGCGCGGGGAGGTCGCGGCGCAGCAGCACCTGCGCCTCCGGCTCCATGTCGCCGGTCAGCAGCGCGCGGACGCCGCCCACCTCGACCACCTGGACGATGCTGGCGTTGTTGGCGCGCCCGCCCTCGCCCTCGGCCCCACCGGCCACGACCCGGCGTGGCCCGATGACCTGCCACACCGCCGCACCCACCCGGCGTACCTGACCCAGGGGCGGCACCGCGACCGGCACCTGCTCCTCGACGCCGCGGCGGCGTACCCAGTCCGCAGCCGGGGCGGGCTCGTCGACCGGCGACACCCAGATCTCCCCCACCGGCACCGCGCCGAGCACCCCGTCGAGGCCGCCCACGTGGTCGGCGTGGAAGTGGGTCAGCACCAGGGCCGGGACGTGGCGTACGCCGAAGCGGCGCAGGCACGCCGCCATGAGGTCGGGGTCGGGACCGACGTCGACGACCACCGCGGCGTCCGGCCCGGCGCGCACCAGCGTCGCGTCGCCCTGGCCGACGTCGCACGCCGCGAGCACCCATCCGCGCGGTGGCCACCCGGGCGTGGGCATCGGCACCGCGATGACCACGCCCAGGACCAGGGCGAGCAGCAGTGTCGGCCAGCGCCGTGGCAGGAGCCGTCCGAGGACGATCGTGAGCAGCACGCACGCGAGCGTCAGGCCGCTGACCCCGGCGACGGACGCGGTCCAGTCGATCGCTGGCGCGTGCAGCGCGCCGCTGCGCTCCGCGACGGTGACGATCCACCACCCACCCGCTCCGGCGACGGTGCCGGGCACCTTCGCCGCGGCGCCCCACACCACCCCGACCAGGCCGCCTCCGAGCCCGGCGACGGTGGCGGGACCGACCGCCGGTGCCGCCACGAGGTTGGCGGCGACCGCGACGAGGCTGACCTTGCCCGAGATCGCCGCGATGATCGGGGTGCAGGCGACCTGTGCGGCCAGCGGCACGGCGATCGCCTCGGCCAGCCAGCGCGGCATCCACCGCGCCATCGCGTCACGCCAGCCCGGGGCGAGGAAGAGGATCCCCGCCGTCGCGCACACCGACAGCGCGAAGCCGATCGTGGTCGCCAGCCAGGGGTCGAACAGCAGCAGGCCCACCACCGCGACCCCGAGGCCGCGGGTCCCCCGCTGACGACCGTCGCTGGTCATCGCGAGCAGGCCGACCGTCCCCATCGCCGCCGCGCGCACGACGCTCGGCTCGGTGCGGGCGAGGAGGACGAAGCCGACGACGCCGCACGCGCCCACGACGAGCAGCCCGCGTCCACGCACGCGCGACCAGCGGGCCAGCGTGAGCAGGAACCCGACCATCAGGGTGAGGTTCGTGCCCGAGACCGCGAGCAGGTGGGTCAGACCGGAGACCTCGAAGTCCTCGACCAGCTGCTCGGGCATGCCCTGGTCGTCACCGACCACGAGCGCCGGGATCAACGACCGCTCCTCCGGCGGCAGGTGGGCGACCGAGGCGCGCAGCGCGGCACGCACGCGCGCGGCACCGTCCAGGACGCGTCCCGGCTCCTGCAGGACGACGGGCGAGCCGCGGGCGCGCACGAGAGCGGCGAGCTCCCCGTCGACCGGTGCGAGCCGTCCGCGCAGACTGATCACGGAGCCGAGCTCGGGACGCACACCGGGCTCGGCCCAGGACTCGGGCGCGACGACCATGACCGGGAGCCGGGTACGCCGCGTCTGTCCACGCGCGGTCGCGGTGTGCACCTGCATCCGGACCAGGACGTAGCCGCCGTGCTCACCGGCGCGTGGGCGGGGGTCGGTGGTCACCAGCCCGGTCAGCTCGGCGACGGCCTGCTCATCGGCCCACGCACGCAGCGCCGAGTCCTCCGTGGCGCCCGCACGCAGGTGTGCCGCGGCGCCCACCCCGAGCAGGACCACGAGCGCTGCGGCCACGGTCTGCGCCGCGTGCGGGCGCCGGCGTACGACGGCGAGCCCGGCACCGAGGACGATGACACTGAGCACCAGGAGTGCCCGGCCCGGCATGAGCAGGCCGGCGAGCGCGCCCGCCCAGGCGAGCCCGCCGAGGACGGGGGCACGCAGGTCGGCCGCGCCCGCCGCGGTGGCCTCGTCGGGGCGCGGCACCTGCTCAGAGGGTCACGTGCGGCGCGAGCTGGGCCAGCGTCTTCTCCCCGATGCCGGAGACCTCCAGCAGCTCCTCGACGGCCGTGAACCGGCCGTGCTCCTCGCGCCACGCGACGATCGCCTGCGCGGTCACCGGCCCGACTCCGTTGAGGGTCTCGAGCTCGGCCTGGGTGGCGGTGTTGAGATTGACGAGCCCGGCCGCTCCCGGCGTGCCTGCTGCACCTGCCGGGTCCGTCGTCCCGGAGGGAGGAACGGCCGGCGCGACACCGACGAGGATCTGCTCGCCGTCGACCAGCACGCGCGCCAGGTTGAGCGTGCTCGTGTCGACGCGGGGGCGTACGCCGCCGGCCTCCTCGACGGCATCGGCGACGCGCGAGCCCAGGGGCAGGGTCACGATGCCGGGCCGGCGGACCTTGCCGGCGACGTGGACCACGACGGTGCCGGCGTCGGGGTCGGCTTCGCCCGCCTCCGGCCCGTCGGTCGTCTGCACGGCACTCGGCGAGGGGTCCCCCGGCGTACCCCTGTCCTCGACCAGTCCCGTCGCGGGCACCGCGGGGGCCGCCCACGATGTCTCGTCGGCGTCGCCGACCGCGCTCAGCACCCACCAGGTCGTCACCGCCAACGCGAGGGCGACGACCACGCCCAGCAGGGCGACGTGCTGGGGCGCGAGCCGGACCCGCCCGCGCAGCGAGTCCGGGACCCAGCCCTGGGCGCGGGTCGGGGGTGCGGCACGGTGGTCGGCGCGATGGCGGCCGGCGGCCGGGACCGCGACAGCGACACGTGGTGCCGACTCGGCGGGCGGGTCGGAGGACAGGTCGTCCGTCGGCGCGGCGTCGCCTCCGCCGAGCAGGTCCAGCTCCTGGCCGATGAGGGCCAGCCGGCGACGCGCGACGGCGTTCAGCTCGTCATCACCGGGTCGTCGCGGACGCATGCGAGAACGCTAGGAAGCGTCCGCCCGGTGGGCGGGCTCGCCGGCGCCGCTGGGGACGGACCCGCGTCGTCGCGGGGTTGGGGACGCCGGACGGTCAGGAACGGGTCAGGCGTGCGGGGCGACGACGACCGCGACCATCCCGGGACCGACGTGAGCACCGAGGGCGGCGCCGACCTCGCCGATGACCACGTCGCGCCCCTCCAGCTCGGACTCCAGCTGCGCGGCGAGCTTCTCGGCTAGCGCCTCGGCCCGCTCCGGGCTGGCGAGGTGGCACACCCCCACGTCGACCGCGCCGCCACCCTCGTGGGCCGCGGCGACCGCGAGCTCCTCGAGGCGGCTGAGCGCCCGGCCCGAGGTGCGGACCTTCTCGAACGGCCCGATCCGGCCTTCGTCGATGCGCAGGATCGGCTTCACCGCCAGCGCGGAGCCCAGGAACGCCGCCGCCGCGCCGACCCGACCGCCGCGCCGCAGGTGCTCGAGGGTGTCGACGTAGAACAGCGAGGTCACCGTGCTCGCGCGCCTGCCGACGGCGTCGACGACGGTCGCGACGTCGGCACCGGCGTCGAGCAGGTCGGCTGCGCCGAGCACCAGGAAGCCCGTGCCGATGCCGACCTGGCAGGAGTCCACGCAGGTCACCGGCACCGGGGACTCCTTGGCGGCCAGCTGGGCGGACTCGAAGGTCCCGCTGACCTGGGCCGACAGGTGGATCGACACGATCTCCTCGGCCCCCTGTTCGGCGAGGTCGCGGTAGACGGCGAGCAGCCGCTCCGGCGCCGGGCGGGACGTGCTCACCGGCTTCCACTCCCGCAGCGCCGCAGCCAGCTCCTCCGGGCCGAGGTCCGCGCCTTCGTCGTACGCCGTGCCGGCGACGATCACCTGCAACGGGACCACTGCGATCTCACGAGCAGTGACGACCTCGGGCAGCAGGGATGCCGAGCTGTCGGTGACGAGAGCGATCCGGCGAGGCATGGGAGGAGGGTAGTCCGGTCGTCGTCCCGACGTCCCGACGTCCGTGGCCCGGCGCCCCTTGTCCGCTCCGTAGCGTGGAGAGCATGACTTCCACCCCCGCCGACCAGACCGGAACCCCGACCGACGGCCTCGACGTGGTGATCGCCGGTGGCCACGGCCAGATCGCGATGCTGCTCGAGCGGCGCCTCGCCGACGCCGGCCACCGGGTGCGCGGGATCATCCGCAACCCCGACCACGCCGACGACCTGGCTGCTGCCGGCGCGGAGTCGATCGTGCTGGACCTGGAGGACACCTCGGCCGGCGACCTCGCGACCGCGATCCGCGGGGCCGACGCGGTCGTGTTCGCCGCGGGCGGCGGACCCAACAGCGGCGCGGCCCGCAAGGAGACCGTCGACAAGGGTGCCGCGATCCTGCTGGCGGACGCCGCCGAGCAGGCCGGCGTACGCCGCTATGTGATGGTCTCGGCGATGGGCACCGACCAGGCCGACCCCGACAGCGTCGACGTGTTCCAGGTCTACCTGCGCGCGAAGGCCGCGGCCGACGCCGACCTGCAGGCCCGTGACCTCGACTGGACGATCGTGCGACCCGGTGCGCTCGTCGACGAGCCGGGCACCGGCAAGGTGCAGCTCGCGGAGAAGACCGGGTACGGCGAGGTCCCCCGCGCCGACGTCGCGCACGTGCTGCACGCGGTGCTGGAGACGCCCTCGTCCGCAGGCTCGGTCGTCGAGCTGATCGGCGGCGAAACCCCCGTGACCGAGGCGGTCGCCGCGCTCTAGGAGACTGCTGAACAATCCGCGCGCCTGACCGGGGCGGCGTGCGGGTGCTGGGATCCTTGGGTTGTGCAGGGTGAGGCGGATCGTCAGCGTGAGTTGTTGGACGTGGAGTCGGTGGCGGGGCATCTGCTCGAGCCGGGCAGCGTGTTCGCGTTGCTGGCCGAGCATCGCGACCGGCTGTTTCCCGGCGAGTTGTTCGCCGACCTGTTCCCCTCCAGACGCGGTCGGCCCTCGATGCCGGGCGAGGTGATCGCTTCGGTGATCGTGCTGCAGGCGCTGTATGGCCATTCGGACCGCGAAGCGATCGATGCGCTCACCTATGACCTGCGGTGGAAAGCCGCGTGCGGGTATGCGATCGACGCCAAGGGCTTCGA
This sequence comes from Nocardioides massiliensis, assembly GCF_030811215.1. Classification (NCBI taxonomy): domain Bacteria; kingdom Bacillati; phylum Actinomycetota; class Actinomycetes; order Propionibacteriales; family Nocardioidaceae; genus Nocardioides; species Nocardioides massiliensis. Next base: position 2,219,622 of record NZ_JAUSQM010000001.1, on the reverse strand, counting down.
CCCCTCGACGTTGACCTACTGGCGGCGCCGGCTGGCCGCCAGCGACCGGCCGCAGCGGATCTTCGAGGTGGTCCGCGAGGTCATCACCGAAACCGGGGCGGTGGTCGGCAAGCAGCGCCGGGCACTGGATTCCACGATCCTCGATGACGCGGTCGCCCGCCAAGACACCGTCACGCAGCTGATCGCCCAGATCCGCCGCGTTGGCCGCGAGGTGCCGGGCGCAAAGGATCTGATCGCGACTGTGTGCACCCGGCTGGCGACACTGACCGGCCAGGACTACGACCAGCCCGGCAAACCGTCGATCGCTTGGGACGACCAGGCCGCTCGCGAGGAGCTGGTCACCGCGCTGGTGGGAGACGCGCTCGCGCTGCTCGCCGGACTTGATGTCGAGGCGATCACCGCCGAGGGCGGCAAGGCCGCTGATGCGGTCGCGTTGCTGGCCCTGATTGCCGGCCAAGACGTCGAGCCCGCGGAGGGCTCTGACGGCACCGACGGGCGGTGGCGCATCGCGCGCCGGACCGCGCCGGACCGGGTGATCTCGACCGTCGATCCCGACACCCGGCATGCCCACAAGTCCCGCGAACG